>VGOG01000232.1 GCA_016875995.1 Chloroflexota bacterium | reverse complement strand
GGGACAGCATCACATGGCTATATCGGTATTCGACCGGTTGGAGGCAGCTTCTCAGACCCTAAGGGTTTCTGAAAACCCTTAGGGTCTGGACTAGCAGGGCCAGTAATAGATCAAAAGGAGGCCTGACGATGATCAACGAAGAGCTTGCTGCGGCCATCTCCCAGGCGGCCAGCGCCGCGCTGCTGCGAATTGGGAGAATCTACGAGGAAGAGGGGTGGCTCCACCACGCCCTGACCCCTTATCTGAAGATCGTGGCCTATTATCCCGAAAGCGAAGAGGCGGAGGCGGCGGTGGACAGGCTGGTAGCCATTGCTGGGATATTTGAGGAGAAACGGCAATTCCACATGGCCTTGTCGGTGTACGATCGCCTGGAGCGAGCAGCCCGATTCCAACGCTGGAATGGGCACCAGGTGACCCCCGAGGGCGATATTCTGTGAGAAGAAAGATGAATAGACAGGCGAGCATCCACTGCCCCATCGGCCTCTTCCCCAGGCAGGAAGAGGAGATCGCCCACCTGACCCAGGAGATCAACCACGCTCGGACAGCGGCCGAGAAAGCGCCCTGGGCTCAAGCCCTCATCGAGGCGGTGGACGTGCTCCTGGCCTGCGAGCAGTACGATGGGAAAAGCTTGGACTGCCGCCTGTGCCGCAATTTCTCAGAATTACGCCACAAGACAGCCAGCCTGGTCATCAAGGCCGGGCGCCTGGACGTAAAACGTAATGCATAAAACGTAAACAGCTACCTCACGTTTCACGTTTCACGCCTGAGAGGAGGACATTATGCCAAATCCACGTATGGAGCACTCTATCCAGGCCACCAACCTGGCCGACATCCTGGAGCGCGTGCTCGACAAGGGCATTGTCATCGCCGGGGACATCACCATCTCCCTGGTGGATGTGGAGTTACTGAACATCAAGCTGCGCCTGCTGGTGGCCTCGGTAGACAAGGCCATGGAGATGGGCATCAACTGGTGGGAGAGCGATCCCTACCTCTCCTCCCGGGCCCACCAACTGGAGGAGGAGAACTACCTGCTCCGGGAGCGGCTTGATCGCCTGGAGGCAAGAATGGAGGTGGCAGCATGACGAGAGCAAACCCAGAGAAGACGACCGCCGCGGTGGAGGTGACCTGCGCCTTCTGCGGCGGCAAGGGCCGGGATCCATTTGGCATCCTGTCTCCCCTGGCTACCTGCCAGGTCTGCGGCGGGACGGGAAGACGGACGCTCTACCCGCCCACGGCCCTCTGTGCCTTCTGCCGGGGCACGGGGGTGCATCCCTTCTCCCGCATGACCTGCACCACCTGCGGCGGTGTGGGCACGGTGGAGATCCCCGATGACGCGGTGACCTGTCCCTGCTGCGGCGGGACCGGCCGGGCCGCCGACTACGCCAACTACATCTGGCCGGACAGCCCCCTGTCCTGTGACTGTTGCGGGGGCAAAGGGGTCATAGCCAAATAGCAGATAGCAGATGGCGGATGGCAGATGGCAGATAGCAAATGGTTGGATGTAGATAAAAGCTACCGGCTATCGGCTATCTGCCACCATCTATCGGCAAGCGATAGGAGAGGAGTGTCTGATGGAGAAGGAAAGAGTCCAGGTAACCTGCGCTTTTTGCCGGGGCACAGGCCGCTCGAGGGGGGCTGTCTGCCCGGTATGCCGGGGGGCGGGGACGGTCTCCCTGTCCGCGCCGACCAGGCGCTGTGCCTACTGCCGGGGCAGCGGTCTGCAGCAGCGCGGCAGCGCCCTCACCTGCGGCGTCTGCGGTGGCGTGGGCTGGGTGGCCGTAGAGGAAGACGCCGTCCCCTGCCCACCCTGCGGCGGGACGGGGGTGGAGCCCGCAGTGCTCGGCGAGAGCCAGCTCCCCTGCCTGACCTGCCGGGGCAAGGGGGTCATCTCGGCCGAACGAGCCCAGAAGTTGCCGCCAGCCAAAAGGCGCCCCCGCCGTGGACGGCGTGGCTACGGCTCGGGGAAGGTTACCCTGGAGTACTGATGTGGCGGAGCGCTTAGGAGGAAGACTGTGTCTTGGGAAAGAAGGGTCATGGCCCAGTTCGAAGCCTATGTACACCGGGCAGAGGCGAGGGCAGCCCGAGGGAAGTCCCGGCAGCCCCCTCAAGAAACAGCCGACGAAAAAGACCTGCACCTGGCTGAGCAACAGCGCCGGCTGGAGGAAGAGAAAAACAGGCTGGAGAAGGAATTGGGGGAACTGGAAAGAACGAGCATCATCCGCAAGGCCGACCTCCAGCGCCAGATCGAATGGCATGAGCGCCAGATCGAGGCGGTGAAGCGACAGCGCCAGGAGAATAGAGGCTTCGCCACAACTTTGGAATACTGATGGTACATTGCATGGGTAAGAGCAAAGCACCTGAAAGGATCGAAGTGCTCTGCGCCTTTTGTCGGGGTCGAGGCAAAGACCCCTTCGGTATCCCGTCCCCCCAGTCCCGGTGCCAGGTCTGTGGTGGGCGAGGGCACCATACCCTTCGCCAGCCCATCGCAGCTTGTGCCTACTGCAAGGGTACGGGGGTGCATCCCTTCTCCCGCCTGACCTGCACCACCTGCCGGGGGATCGGCGTCAACGAGGTGCCCAGGGATGCAACCACCTGTCCTCGCTGCGGCGGCTCGGGACGGGAGGCGGACTACGAATACCCGGATAGCGTCCTCTCCTGCCGCTACTGCCTGGGCAAGGGAGTCGTCTCCATGCGGCTCATCCGGAACGAGCGACGAGGTAGATGGGCAGGACGCAGATAGATGCAGGCAAAAACCTTGGGGTGAGTTCTGTCCCCAGTTGAAAGGACAATGATGAGTCGGGCAAATGCGACGGTTGAAGACCGAACCCTTTCCCTACGGGTGGCGGAGGCCCTGCCCAAGGACGCGGGCCGGGGGCTGGTCCGCGTGGACCCTCAGGACCTGGAACGGCTGGGGGTCAGCATCGGCGACGTGGTGGAGGTTGCCGGCAAGCGGCCCACCGTGGCCCGGACCATGCCCGCCTACGCCGCCCAACGGGGCCAGAGCTTGATCCAGATGGATGGCATCCTGCGGGCCAACGCCGGCGCCGGGCTGGACGAGCGGGTGACGGTGCGCCCGGTCCAGGTGCAGCCGGCCCGCACGGTGGTGCTGACGCCCGTGGAGGCCCTGCGGACCTCGCGGGGCGCGGCCCAGGCCCGCTACCTGGCCCGCCTGCTGGACGGCATCCCCGTAGTGCCCGGCGACCGGGTGCGTGTGGATCTCATTGGCACCCGCGCCCAGACCTTCACCGTGGCCGAGACGGCACCGGCCGGTCCCGTGCTCATCGGCCCCGCCACAGCTATCCGCATTGCTGGCGAAGGGGCCGCGCGAGAACGGGGCGCCATCACCTACGAGGACATCGGCGGGCTGCACCGCGAGATCCGCCGCATCCGCGAGATGATCGAGTTGCCCTTACGCTACCCGGAGGTCTTCGAGCGGCTGGGCATTGACCCGCCCAAGGGGGTGCTCCTTCATGGCCCGCCCGGCTGCGGCAAGACCCTCATCGCCCGCGCCGTGGCCCAGGAGACCAGCGCCCATTTCGTCCATGTTAACGGGCCGGAGATCATTGACAAGTGGTACGGTGCTTCGGAAAAACATCTAAGGAGCATTTTCGAAGAGGCCGGCCGCCATGCTCCGGCCATCATCTTCATTGATGAGATTGACGCCATTGCCCCCAAGCGGGAGGAGATGAGCGGCGACCGCCAGGTCGAGCGCCGCGTGGTCGCTCAGCTCCTGGCCCTGATGGATGGGCTGGAGTCGCGGGGCCACGTGATCGTCGTCGCCGCTACCAACATCCCCAACACCCTCGATCCAGCTCTACGCCGCCCCGGCCGCTTCGACCGCGAGATCGCCATCGGCGTCCCCGACAAAGATGGCCGGCGGGAGATCCTGGACATCCACACCCGGGGCATGCCCCTGGCCGAAGACATAGACCTGGAGCGACTGGCGGCCATCACCCACGGCTTCGTCGGCGCCGACCTGGAAGCCCTCTGCCGCGAGGCGGCCATGAGCGCCCTGCGCCGGCTGATGCCCGACATTGACTTCGCCCAGGTCCACATCCCCTACGAGAAGCTCATGGCTCTGGAGGTGACGTCGTCCGACTTCCTGACCGCCCTGGCCGAGGTGGAGCCCTCGGCCATCCGCGAAGTCTTCACCGAGGTGCCCGATGTGGGCTGGAACGACATCGGCGGGCTGGAGGAGGTCAAGCGTCTGCTGGTAGAGACAGTGGAGTGGCCTCTTCAGCACGGCCCTCTCTTTGCCCACGTCCATACCACTCCCCCCAAGGGCATCCTGCTTCATGGCCCGCCGGGGACGGGCAAAACACTGCTGGCCAAGGCCGTGGCCAAGGAGAGTGAGGTCAACTTTATCGCCGTGAAAGGACCGCAACTCCTCAGCATGTACGTCGGCGAGTCGGAACGGGCGGTGAGAGAAGTTTTCCGCAAGGCTCGCCAGGCGGCTCCCTGCATCGTCTTCCTCGACGAGATAGACGCCTTGACCCCCCGCCGCGGAGCCGGCTCCGATTCCCACGTCACCGAACGGGTGGTCAGCCAGTTCCTGGCCGAGATGGACGGCATCGAGGAACTCAAAGGGGTGGTAGTGCTGGGAGCGACTAACCGCCTGGACATCGTGGACCCGGCCCTCCTGCGCCCCGGTCGTTTCGAGGTGCTGGTAGAGCTACCCGTGCCCGACCGAGAGGCCCGCCTGGCTATCTTCCGGGTGCACACCCGAGGCAAGCCCCTGGCCCCGGACGTGGACCTGGCGGAGCTGGCCGAGCGCACCGAGGGGATGGTAGGGGCTGACATTGAGGGCCTCTGCCGCCAGGCGGCCATGCTAGCCATCCGTGAGTACCTGGAGGAGCAAGGGAGCAAGGGAGCAGGGGGGCAGGGGAGCGGGGGAGCAGGGGAGCAGGGGAGCAGGGGAGCAAAGGAGCAGAGGAACAAAGGAGCGGAGGAGCAAGGGAGAGCACCTCTCCACCCCAGCACCCTCGCACCTCTGCTCAGGATCGGCAGGCGGCATTTTGAGAGGGCGTTGGGGGAAGCAGTCAGGGGGTGAAGGGCTAGGTGGGTTGCCAGGCTGGCTGGATTTCCGGGTGCGGGGGCCTCACCAGCCGGGGCCCAACCAGGCGAGAGCGAATCGGCCGAAGACGCTCGATCTCTACATAGACCGTGGGACGATTCGGTTCATCATCAATCATCCTGGCTTTTTCGGCCGCCTGTCTATTGATCTCGCATAGCTCAGGGTCATCCTTGGGCAAGAGCACAACCTGAGCGCCCTTAGGGATCTGCCTGGCAAAGGAAGGATGCTCCATCACATAGAGGCTGAACTCGAAGCTTAGAGTTATGTTCCTTTCAATGATCTCATCTTTTGTTAGCATTTCATTTCCTTCTCATGTCCCTGATGTAGTCTTCACGGTAGTTTGCCCAGTTTCTCTTCAGGTCTCTCTCGCCAGAGGTCAACATGGTCGCATAATCAAGGGGCTGAAAAGACGTCTTGGTCTGGGTTCCATCTGGGTGCATCACATCGCGATGGGCAAACCCGTGTGCGGTATCATATCTCACGATGGCACGCCACCGCCCTTCAAGGTATGCCTCGTATTGAATCCGAAATTCGATGACTTGTCCCTTCTCAGATACATGATAATGGCGATAACGGTTCTTCCCGTCGGGGCTTAGATTGATGACATAGCTTGTTTCGTGCACTTGATGGTCCTTTGGGAAGCGACTGTCGGGCAATGAGATTATAGCATAGAAAACCAGAAAAGGCAACCAAGCGTTCCCCTCGCTTCCGTTTGTTTGAAATCAAGGAGAG
>VGOG01000231.1 GCA_016875995.1 Chloroflexota bacterium | reverse complement strand
ACTGGAGGAAACGATGACCGACCGTAAGCACCCGCAGGTAGTGATCGTAGGAGCCGGTTTCGCGGGGCTGTGGGCCGCCCGCTCCCTGGCCGGTTCCACCGTCGAGGTGCTACTTGTGGACTGCAACAATTATCACACCTTCCTGCCGCTGCTTTATCAGGTGGCAGCAGCCGAGGTGGAACCGGAGGCGATCGCCTATCCGGTGCGGAGCATCCTGCGAAAACTGCCCAACGTCCACTTCGCCATGGCGGAGGTGACAGGGGTGGATCTCGCCGCCCGGGTGGTGAAGACCACGGGGTGGGTGATCCCCTACGATTTTCTCATCCTGGCCATGGGAAGTACAACTAACTTCTTCGGGGTGCCCGGTGCGGCGGAGCACGCCTTCTCTTTGAAGACGCTGGAACAGGGGGTTTGCTTGCGGAACCACATCCTCTGTTGTTTCGAGCGGGCAGTGCACGAGCCAGATGCAGAACGACGCCGCCGGCTGCTGCTCTTCACCATCGTGGGCGGCGGGCCAACTGGCGTGGAATTCGCCGGCGCCCTGGCCGAACTCATCCATGGCCCCATCGTAAAGGATTATCCGACGCTCGATTTCCGAGAAGTGCGCGTGGTGCTCCTGGAAGCCATGGACAGCCTTCTTCCCGACCTGCCAGGACGCCTACGGGCCTATGCCCTGGCGCGGCTCCGGCAGATGGGGGTCGAGGCGCACTTGCAGGCGATGGTTAGCCAGGTCACGCGTGAGGCGGTCTATCTCAGCGATGGCACGGCCATTCCCACAGAAACCGTCGTCTGGACGGCAGGGGTGCGTGGCGATCCTCAGGTTCAAAGGTGGGGACTGTCTACAACCGGCAATGGGCGGGTGGTCGTTCTGCCCACGCTGCAAGTGCCGGAGCATCCAGAGGTCTACACCATCGGAGATTTGGCCTATGTGGAAGAAGATGGGCGTCCACTGCCGATGATGGGCCCGGTTGCCATCCAACAGGGGGAGACAGCAGCCCGGAACATCGTGCGGCAGATAGCCGGACAGGAGCCGTTGCCCTTCCACTATCGGGATCGGGGCACGATGGTGGCCATTGGACGCAACGCCGCGGTGGCTCACCCCTTCGGCCGCACCTTCACTGGCTTCCCCGCCTGGGTGCTCTGGCTGAGCTTCCATCTCCTCAAGCTGATCGGCTTTCGCAACCGTCTGCTGGTGCTGATCAACTGGGCCTGGGACTATCTCTTCTTCGAGCGCGCCGTGCGCCTGATCTTTCCCCCGGGTGCCACGGCGCCGCATAGGGGAGATCCAGCGCGGGGAGATGGCGCTCATCTTACACATGCTCCTCTTGCCCGCCTGGAACGATGGGGTCAACGAGTTGAGCGTCAAACCTAAGCAGGGATGAGGAGACAAGAAGATGAACATGTTTTGTTTTCAATGCCAAGAAGCCGCGAAGAACCAGGGATGTACAGCGCGTTCAGTCTGCGGCAAAACCGCCGACGTGGCCAACCTGCAGGACCTGCTGATCTGGCTGTTGAAAGGCGTTTCTTTCTATGGACTCAAGGCCAGAGAGTTGGGCATCTCCGACCCGGAAGCAGATCTGTTCGTGGCCCAATCGCTGTTCTCCACCATCACGAACGTGAACTTTGACCCGCAGCGGTTCGTCCTGCTGGTGGACAAAGCCCTGACGCTGCGTGACCGCCTCCAGGTACGGTTCCTGGAAGCGTACCAGCGGGCGCATGGTCAGGCATTTTCAGCACCATGGCCGGAAATGGCGACCTGGGTTCCTGACAAGGGGGATATGGACGAGTTTGTCCAGAAGGGCGCGACCGTTGGTGTCATGGCCGATCCCAACCTGGACGAGGACATCCGTTCGCTGCGGGAACTGCTGATCTACGGCCTCAAGGGTCTCGCCGCCTACACCGATCACGCCTACATCCTGGGGCACTACAACGACGACCTGCTGGCCTTTTTGCAGAAGGCTTTGGTCGCCACGGCGGACGAGGATGCATCGGCCGACGATCTGGTGGACATGGTATTAAAGTGCGGTGAGATGGGCGTCCAGGCGATGGCTTTGTTGGATCAGGCCAATACTTCCACCTACGGCCATCCCGAACCGACCCAGGTCAACGTCGGCGTGAGAGAAGGCCCCGCCATTCTCATCAGTGGGCACGACCTGAGAGATCTGGACGAGTTGTTGCAGCAAACCGAAGGCGCCGGCGTGAACGTCTACACCCACGGCGAAATGCTGCCCGCTAACGCCTACCCCGCTTTCAAAAAGTATCCCCACTTTGTGGGCAACTATGGCGGTTCCTGGTGGGATCAGCAGAAAGAATTTGAGAAGTTTGGCGGCGCGATCTTGATGACGACCAACTGTCTCGTCAAACCCAAAGAGAGCTATCGGGACAGGATATTCACCACCGGCTTGGTCGGCTGGCCGGGCGTGCCGCACATCCCCGATCGCCAGGATGGCTGGCAGAAGGACTTTGGCCCCGTGATCGCCAAAGCGTTGGAATCGGGCAGCCCGCAGGAACTGGAGGAGGGAACTATCCCTATCGGCTTTGCCCACGCTGCCGTGCTCAGTGTGGCCGACGAGGTCGTGGAAGCGGTCCAGAGCGGTGCGATCAAGCGCTTCGTCGTGATGGCCGGTTGCGATGGCCGGCACAAAACGCGGCAGTACTACACCGAGGTGGCCAGGAGCCTGCCCCACGACGCGGTCATCTTGACGGCCGGCTGCGCCAAGTATCGCTACAACAAGCTGCATCTGGGCGACGTCAACGGCATCCCGCGTATTCTGGACGCCGGCCAGTGCAACGACTCCTACTCGCTGGTGGTAATCGCCCAAAAGTTGGCTGAGGCATTTGGCCTCAGCGACATCAATGATCTCCCTGTCTCGTACGACATCGCCTGGTACGAGCAAAAAGCGGTGATTGTGCTGTTGGCCTTGCTTTCCCTGGGCGTGAAAAACATCCGCCTGGGACCAACGTTGCCGGCCTTTATCTCGCCCAATGTCTTGAAAGTGCTGGTCGAGAAATTCGACATCAAGCCCATCACTACAATCGAAGAAGATTTGGCAGCAATGATGGCTGGCGAATAAAGCCAAAGCGTCATCTGTGGAAAGATGGAGAACGGGTTAGAACACCAAACCGGGAGGCGTCAAGATGAAGAACTGTGCAGCGGTTGCGGCGTGTGGCGGTGGAGGCATAGAGCCCAACAGAGAGCCCATTGCGGGCTTGTGGGGTGTCAGCCTGGCTTGCCAGACCGCCGGAGCGGCCTGCCTGCTGCCGTTTGGTGGCCCGGAGCTGTGGGAAACACATAGTTGAGAGGAGGTTTGGCAATGGGTAAAATCAATTGGACACAGGTGCTGGTGCAAAGAAGGTAACCTACAATGATACCAACTGAGACACTAAAACATGAGCACCAGATCATCCTCATGGTTCTGGACGCGGCTGAGCGCGAAGCACAGTCTATCCAGGCCAGCGGCAAAGTGCAAGCAGAGAGGATCGAGCAGATGCTCGATTTCTTCCGCAACTTTGCCGACCGCTGTCATCACGCCAAGGAGGAAGAGCTGCTCTTTGTCAAGATGCAGGAGCGGGGTATGCCTGTTCGGGGCGGCCCCATTGCGGTGATGCTGCAGGAGCACGACGAGGGGCGGCGACGGGTGAGGGCCGTGGCCGAGGCTCTCTCCCAGGCCAGGAGCGGCGATGTGTCAGCCGTGGCATCAGTTAGGGATAATTTATCGGCCTACATTCAACTGCTGCGCGCCCATATTGACAAAGAAGACCACATTCTGTATCCCATGGCCGACCGGCTGTTCACGCCAGAAGATCAGCAGGCCCTGACCGAGGCGTTTGAAAAGGTTGAGGCCGAGGAGATCGGGGAAGGGGTTCACGAGAGGTATCACCAGCTTGCCCATGACCTGGCCAAGAGAGCTGAGGGTGGAAGTAGGGAGGGGATTGCTGTATGATCGAAGTGCATCTTTATGGCGACCTGCGTCGCCATGCGCAGGAGAAAACGCCCAGCAGTCAGTCGGTCGTGCAACTGCCCATAGAGAACTATGAGACGGTGGGCAGGGTGCTGCGCGAGATCGGCATTGATCCCGCCGAAGCAGGCCACATTTTCCTCAATCACCAGTTGCTCAACACCCGCTGTTCGATGGGCTTCTGGTTGGGGTACCAATCCGCCGAGGGGCGCATCCCCGCCGGAGGGTCGTATCTCGATGCGCCGCTCCGCTCTGGCGACCGGCTGGGGGTTTTCCCCACCAGGATGGCCATGCTGATCGTCTGATGAAAACCGTACCGCTCTACGACTCCTTCAGCGCCGACTACGACCGCTTTGTCAACTGGAAAGAACGGCTGGCGTATGAACTTCCCTTCATTGAGCGGCAATTGACCCCCCCCTTCATCCCCCCCATTGGGGGGGAAAGAGGGGGGCGGCGCGTACTGGACGTGGCCTGCGGCAGCGGCATGCACGCCATTGCCCTGGCGCAGCGGGGTTACGACGTGACCGGCGCTGACCTGAGTGCGCCGATGATCGAGCGGGCGCGGGAGAACGCTGCCGCTGCGGGCTGTGAGGTTCGCTTCGTCGTCGCTGGCTTTGGGGAGCTGTTGGAGAAAGTGGGAGGTGGCTTCGACGCCTTGCTCTGCCTGGGCAACAGCTTGCCGCACGTGCTCACCGCCGAGGCGCTGGACGCCACGCTGACCGATTTCGCCGCCGTCCTGCTACCCGGCGGGCTGCTGCTCATTCAAAACCGCAACTTCGACGCGGTGATGGCCAATCGTGAGCGCTGGATGGCCCCTCAAGCCCACCGTGAGGGCCGCCGGGAGTGGCTCTTCATCCGTTTCTACGACTTCAACCCGGACGATACCCTGACCTTTAATGTTGTCACCCTGCGGCGCCAGGGGATGGGTGAATGGGCACAGCAGGTCGAAACGACCACGTTGCGTCCGTGGTTGCACGACGAACTATCGAGGGCGATCACGGCCGCCGGATTCGGGAGCCTCACTTGTTACGGCGACATGAGTGGCGCTCCCTTCGACCCGGAAACCAGCGGCAACCTGATCGTAACCGCGAATCGAGAGTGCTAGCCACAAGCTCCAGTTTGGAGTGACAAGCAGAGGAGGTATGGTGATGAAAACCAGGAAAATGAGAGAGGGCATCTATTGGCTGGGAGCCGTTGACTGGGATAGGCGTCTGTTCGATTCTCTGATCCCGCTGCCCGACGGCACGAGTTACAACGCCTACCTGATTCAGGGCAGCGAGAAAACGGCCCTGCTGGACACCGTTGATCCGCCCATGACCGACGTGCTCATGTTCCAACTGGAGAGCGTGCCGCGTATTGATTACGTCGTCGCCCACCACGCCGAGCAGGACCATTCCGGAACCATTCCCCAGGTCCTGGAGAAATACCCGAACGCCAGGGTCGTCACTACTCCCAGGGGGAAAGGAATGCTCATGGACCACCTGCTCGTCCCGGAGGGAAAGTTCATCACCGTCGAGGATGGGGAGACCCTGTCGCTGGGGGACAGGACGCTGGAGTTCATCCACACCCCCTGGGTCCACTGGCCGGAGACTATGGTCACTTATTTGCCGGAGGAGCGTATTCTCTTTTCCTGCGATTTCTTCGGCTCCCACCTGGCCACCACGGATCTATACGTCACCGACGAGGCCCGCGTCTACGAGGCGGCCAAGCGCTACTACGCGGAGATCATGATGCCCTTCCGCAAGATCATCCAGAAGAATCTGGAAAAGATCGGGGGGCGCGAAATCGAGCTCATTGCGCCCAGCCACGGTCCCATCTACGATCGGCCAGCGTTCATCGTGGATGCCTACCGTGATTGGGTCTCGGAGGAGCCCAAGAACGTGGTGGTCCTGCCCTA
>VGOG01000230.1 GCA_016875995.1 Chloroflexota bacterium | reverse complement strand
CTCCACAACCCCTACCCCGGGTAGGAGTCGCTTTATAAATTTAGAAAATGGTGTTGGTGGTGTTGATTTATCTGGGTTGGACCAACACCAACACCATTTATTTAAATATTTAAGGTTACGCGAAGTTTGGCCGAAGGTGGCCCTGGACTTTGCGCAACGCCGCATTCCGCTTTGGGAGGCAGTGGGGTGGGGGGAATACGCCTGGCAGCGGCGGGAATACCTCGACAACTATGCTGGCGTAATCGTGGCTCACCTGGGAGCTGGGGACCCTGCGCCTGACGTGGATTTAGAGTGGTGTCCCCTGTGTGGGAATCAGTGGCGCAGGGTGTGCACCTGCGGATTTATGGATGCGCTGGAGGAAGAGGTGTTGCCGTGAAACTACTACTGCTGGTATGCTTGGCTATATGGTTCTTGATTGAACCGTTCTCAGGCACGGGGCTAATCGTGCTTGCGGTGATGATAACTCTGGCCAAGCGGCTGGAGAAGAAATAACTCTAAGGAAAGGAGACGACGTGGGGCTTAGTCGTAGTCATCACCAGGAGTTGAATCGGGGCAGGGTTTCTCAGAAACGTCTTGCGCAATTACGACATGAATACGCCAGAGATTCGGTTGCACTGCAACAGATCGACGTTTATGATGGTTCGTCAAGATATGGAGCTAAATTCCGTGAGTATATTGATGCCTGCAAGAAGGGAAATGAACAACAGCAGGCAAGTCTGGAGAAATGGTTCAAACGTAACTATCCAGACATATAGCAGTAGCTTGTATACAGGGTAAGGTGATCGGCAGAGAGAATTGTCCTGCTTGCGGAGGGAGGGGATACAAATGACCGTTCCAAGCACTTCGAGAGACACAGGAAGTCCTTCGAAAACTTCCAGATAAAAAAAGAGAATAGGAGGAAGACAAACGTGGCAAAAAAATATTCGGAAGAAGAGAAAAGGGCTATGAAACTGATACGCCAGATAATTCACTCAGACACTCCAACCTGCCCCGATTGTGGCAGGCCAGCTTCTCAAGCATCACAGAATGGGACCTGCCACTGCGGTCAAAAAGTATGGATAGCGAGGGACAAAAGATGAAACAACTGCGTCGGCCCTACGAAAGGGCCCCCGAAAAGAAGCCGTGCCGCAAGTGTAACGGTACGGGGACAATCCTGGTCTACGACAACCAGGGTAAGGTCATCGGCAGAGACCCTTGTCCTGCCTGTAGGGGAAGGGGCTTCAAATGACCATCCCAATTATCTACTGTGACTATGACGAGTCTCTCTGGCAGGCTGCTACCAGACATGGCTTCGTGCCGCCTGGCTACCGCGTGGGCCTCACTGCCGAGGATCCATTGCGGGATGGCGAGGTACGAGTGGCGGAGGTGCGGGCCTCTCGGTACAGCCTTGGGGTACCGGTATATCAGATAGAAGGAGGAGGAGATGGACCGGAATACACTGAAGACGCTGTGTTTCCTCTCATTTGAGGAATACATGATGCAACTTAATTTGCTACGGCGTATGGCCAAATTGGCCGGTGTGTCGGACGATGTGGCTGATGTCATCCAGCTCATCGAGCGTGATGAAAGGGCAGGCCATAAGCGACTGATGGATTTTTTATCCCTTAATCTATAATCTATCCGCAGAGAAAGGAGGTGAATGAGAGATGACAGATATGACGGGAGTGCCCGACGCCCCGCCTGCGTGGTGGCCGTATCCATGGTGGCCGCCCAGAGGCGAGAGGGAGTTCGAGGTGGGCATAGACGAGGCGTGGAAGGCCAAGATCGATCGCGATTACGAGCAACATTCTGATCGGGATCAGGGACGGCACTGGGCCTACCAGTCCAAAGTGGCGACGCACAACCATCGAGAGGAGACGGGCGCGGAAGATACCCGAGCGGCTCAAAAGACTGACCATGAGTTGCGACTCCGTCTCGCGGAAGATACCCGAGCGGCTCAAAAGATTGACCATGAGTTGCGACTCCGTCTCACCGAGATGGGATGGCAGGGCTACCTGTCTGGCGTCAACGAGTTGCGAGCTCTGACGGTGCAGAACCTGACCCAGGCGTTCAACGACAACTCCGCCGACACCAGAGCTGCACGGGGGGTCATGTACAAGTGGGACGCCACGCTGTTGGAGAGCATCGCCGACAAGTTCCAGACCCTGGCAGCTCAGATGCAAGAGCTAGCTGCCACTGTGACCGGCATGAAGGAATACCTGGGCCCGCCACGTGGTGGCTTCCAGCCGCAGACCGAAGCGTAATCCGTGATGGGGGCGGCAGGCCTGTTCGCCGTCCCCTTCCTGCAATCGTCTATTTTGATAGAAATACTTTGGAGGAAAGAATGACGAATCGCAACGTCTTCATCGCGCTCATCATCCTGAGCCTGGCCATGCTCGCTTGCGGCGTGGTGCGCAAGGTGGCCGAGCCCATAGATGAGGCGGGGTGCAAGATCGACTGTCGGCGGGCGGGGCTGGAGATGAGTCGCTACGTCTACGAGCGGCATGCCTGCTGGTGTATGCTGCCCGACGGCAGTGAGGTGTTGGCGTATGAGTTTTTCGAGGAGAGGAGGTGAGACAATGACTAAGCAGAAAAAGGGGTCGAGAGAGAAAGCGAAAGTATTGGTCAGCTTCATCCTCGACGAAACTGGTTCGATGCAAGTCGTGAAGGGGCCTACCATTAGCGGCTTCAATGAGTATGTCCAGTCTCTGCGGCAGGAGGATAACGCCGACGATGTCCGATTTATGCTGACGAAGTTCAACAGCGAGAAGATTGAGTTAGTCCATGATAGCGTAAAACTCAGCGATGTCGCCCTGCTCGACGATGCTTCCTACTCGCCCAATTACTTGACGCCCCTGTACGATGTCATAGGGAAGACCATCAAGGCCATCTCCGACGATGGTTGTAATGTTCTGTTCGTAATACAGACGGACGGGCAGGAGAACTACTCGAAGGAATTCACGAGGGAGGCGATCTTCACCGTGATAGCAGAGAAGAAAAAGGCAGGGTGGACGTTCGTATTCTTGGGGGCTGACCAAGACGCTTGGGATGTCGGGATGCAGCTTGGCCTCGACAAAGGCAATGTAATGTCATACAATAGCGCAGAGACTAAGGCGATGTTCAGGACGCTATCTACTGCGACGGGCTGCTATACCAGAAGCGGAGGCACCCTGACAGCCGATTTCTTCCAGGACCCCCAAGACACTATATCGTAGAAGTCTAATATATAACTGCTTTCGATAGAGAGGAGGTGATTGAGATGATGTGGTTACCTGACATCGGGCCGATAGCCTTTGGGGCGTTCATGGCGATCCTGATCGAGGTCCTGAAAGCGCTGGGGTTGCCAGTGCGGTTCGCCGACCTGGCGAACTTCATCGGTGCCGTGGTGTGGGCGGCGCTGGTGGCGGCCGTCGGCACCTGGCCGGGGGTCGAGCCCTGGGCGGTGGCGGTGGTGCAGTTCATCTTCGCGCTGCTGTCGGCCTGGGGGGTGTACAAGTTTACCCTCAAGCCTATCACACACAAGCGCTTCAACAAGTAGTCGTTGCTCTCCTGTGCCGTGCGCGACCGCCTTGTTGTTTTCGACGGGCCAGGGAGGGGCTTGTGGGCCCTGGCTAGGCGGCGGGGCGGGGGACATTTTTTCCTCCTTTTGCTGGGGGCCGTGGCCTGGGGAACCACGGCCCCCGGTGAGCTGTCTCAGTAACAGAGGAATGACGATAAATGAAAACTGAAAAGTGGGGTCGAAACTATAAAGTAACTCATCTGTGGCGCAGGACCATCGCGGGCTGGCGTAGCCGATGTGGCCAGTCTAGACCGCATCTCCCCGAACCTGACGGTGACGATTCTGAGCCTCGTTGTCTGAGTTGTCAACGCAGTGTCGTGGAGGTCATCTGCCGGTGCCTGTGGCCGGCCAGGAGATACGAGACCGCCAGTGGCCATGCGCCCGATTGCCCGGTGGAGAAGGCTGAGCGCTGGCAGTGAAACGTATTGGGCTGGCGCTCGCTCTGGCGCTGCTGATGGCGGGGCAGGCGAGTGCCGATGGGCCGTTGCCGCTCTACCACTATGGAGTGAATGACGGTCACCTGGGGAGACCGACGGCCTTCGCCGATTCCTGGCAGCGGCCAGTGTGGGTGCCCGACAGAGTGCGGGACGACTGGCCGGGGATCGCTCTGCAGGATTATCCGCCTGGAACGCGGGTCAGGATCACGGTGGTGGCCGTGCCGCGTTGGGGGCGGGGCTGGCTGGACCACCTGGTGGGGAGGTCCACGGTAGCGGTAGTGGCCGACCGACCTGGCGGCGATTACGCCGATGCGTGGTGGCTGACGTTCGGCAGGTTGGCGCCACAGTGGGTAGGGAAACTATACGTGCAGATAGAGGAAGATAGCAGATGGCGGCCCCGGTCGGAGCAAATCCGATGATCGTTCGTGTCTTTCCACGAAGAACCAGTATGACCCCGACTGATTCGTATGCTTTCATAGGCGATCCGCCTCTCTGGAGGCCGAGAGCGGACGAGGTGCACGTCTCGGTGTGTTTTACCTGGGACATCGAGGAGGGTTATCGCCTTCAGGAAGCGTGGTCGAGGCACTATCCGATAGTGAAACTGGGCGGCCCGGCGTTTTGGAGCAAGGCCAACCGAGGAGAGTTCGTACCGGGCCATTACGTCAGGCACGGGGTGACGTTCACCAGCCGGGGTTGTAACCGGCGGTGTCCGTGGTGTCTGGTGCCGAAGAGTGAGGGCCCCCTGAAGACGTTGGAGATCGAGCCAGGCTGGATCGTGCAGGACAACAACCTGCTGGCCACGGATAGGGAGCACCAGGCGGCCGTCTTTCAGATGTTGGGGGCGCAGCAGCGCAAAGTGCGTCTCGTGGGTGGCCTGGACGTGCGGGCGGTCACTTCCTGGACGGTGGAGCAGTTGCGCTCACTCTCTATCGGCGAGGTCTTCTTTGCTGCCGATACGGAGGAACAACTGGGGCTGTTGAGAGATGTAGTGCAGGAACTTAGCTTCCTGACCCGTCGGCAGTTGCGTTGCTACGTCCTGCTGGCATTTGGTGGCGAGACCTTCGCCGAGGCCAGGGACCGCTTGGAGGCGGTGTGGGAGGCGGGGTGCTTGCCGTTCGCACAGTTGTATCAGCCGCCGGAGCGGTGGATAGACTACCCGCCGGAATGGAAGGCGTTGGCGCGAGAGTGGTCGCGCCCGGCGGCGATGTTTGCGCGGCACGGGAGTGATTGTGGATAAGCGCCCCTTCGCCTGTCGCAACGAGAACGGCAGTCTATTGCCGCTGACGGTGGACGGACAGGTCCACACGCGGCGGGAGTTGTATTGTCCGCATTGCGTGCACGAATACGCGGTGAAGCCATGCCCGTTCAGGCCGCCGGCGGCGAAACGGGCCGAGCCGCACGTCGGGCGGGGCGGTGGGGCGACCAGCAACATCTTCGGCGTTCCGAAGTGGAACGACGACCAGTTGCTGGGGGAGCTGGCCGAGATATGGCGGGAGCTGGGGCGGCCGCCGAGCATCGGTGAGGTCGGGCGGTACGAGACCTGGCGGCGGCGGTTTGGCAGTTGGAAGTCGGCGTTGGAGTTGGCCTCCAGGCTGCTGACCGACGAGGAGCGGGAGACGTTGGTGTGGCGCTGCCAGCACTGTGACAAGACGGGCTTTCGGTCGGCCAGGGGCTGGCAGGGGCACGAGAGAGCGTGTGGGAGGTATGAACAATGTCCCATTTTAGGTGAAAGGAAATGTAAATGAGACGAAAGAAGTTTCCAGTTGAGGGGACAAAAGACATCTTGGGCATGACAATGCGAATGATAGACGAAGGTGTTTCGGTAGAGGAAGCCATCCAGAAAGCCCACGAGATTCGTGATGAATACGAACAGGCACAAAAGGCTAACAAGCCATGCTG
>VGOG01000229.1 GCA_016875995.1 Chloroflexota bacterium | reverse complement strand
ACCACGGTCTCGACCACCGGCTTCTCGACTACTACTTCCTTCTCGATGATCTGTGGTGTTGGTGGAGCACAGGCTGAGAGCACCAGGCTCAGAACCACCAGCAGACTCGTAAGGAACACAATTGACTTACGCATTTCTTTTTCCTCCTTGACTTTGGGTGAATGGTCTGGTAAACTATGCCCGATGCGGACTTTGCTCCGCACAGGTCTCGCGTGCAGGTCTCCCCTCTATCTATGCCAGTGGAACCACCAGCAGACTCGTAAGGAACACAATTGACTTACGCATTTCTTTTTCCTCCTTGACTTTGGGTGAATGGTCTGGTAAACTATGCCCGATGCGGACTTTGCTCCGCACAGGTCTCGCATGCAGGTCTCCCCTCTATCTATGCCAGTGAGGGGTGAAGACCTGTACGCACCTTTCCTAACATTGCTTCGAGTTTTCCTCACCACCTCCTTTCATCATGACCGACTCAAGGCGGAACCGCAAGAAGCCCTGATCACCAACTCCGTGGGCAAGACAATCCTCTGGGCAGGGGTCTCTTCTTCCGATGAAGCTTCCAGCACACTCAGCAATACCTCTACCGCCATTGAGCCCATCTGTTCAATCCCTTGACGCACGGTGGTCAGCGCCGGCTCAATCGCCGAGGCGATGGGTATGTCATCGAAGCTGACCAGAGCGATGTCCTGGGGAACCCGCCGGTTCGCTTGACGCAACGCCTTCAGAGCGCCGACAGCCATCGTGTCGCTGGCGACGAAAACCGCGCTGGGGGAAGCGGGCAACAGCCGCTGCATGGCTGCCGTACCGCCGCTCTCGGTAAAGTCTCCCTCGACGATCATCCCCTCCTCCACGGGAATGCCACGCGCTTCCAGCGCCTGACGGTAGCCGCTCAGCCGATCCTGGCCAGCGATCATGTGCAGCGGGCCAGTGATGGTAGCGATACGCCGATGTCCCAGCCGGATCAGGTGCTCCACCGCCATCCGCGCCCCGTTGATGTTGTCAGCGTCCACATAATGGATTCGCTCATTGGGACGCCGTCCCACGGAGACGAAGGGAATTTGGTCGCGCAGCAAATTGGGGATGAGTGGGTCGTCCAATGAGGCCGAAGCCACGATGGCTCCGTCCAGGTAACCACTGCGCAGGATGCGCTGATAGATCTCTTGCCGGTCAGTATTGGCCATAAACAGGGAGAGCATCAATTGATACTGGTGGGAGTTGCAGGCCTCGGTGGCCCCGCGCAACAAGAGGGGGAAGAAGGGATCAGTGAACAGCGTGGTCACCGCTTCGGGGATGATCATACCGATGACATGGCTGCGGCTGGTGACCAGACTGCGCGCCACGGCGTGGGGTTGATAGCCCACCTGACGGATGACCTCCCAGACCTGCTCCCGCACCTCGGGGCGGACGTTGGGGTGGTCGTTGACGACCCGGGAGACGGTGGAGCGAGAAACACCAGCCAATTGGGCGACTTCTTCGAGCGTAGGAGACATCGGCTGCTCCTGGAAGCGCTCCCAACAAAATCCCAGAAAAAAGCCGAAGTTGCACCAAAGAAGGGGTTTGAAACTATTTTTTGGGAGCGCTCTCAATAATATTATACCAAAAATCAGCGGTTTTGTCAATACCCAATTTTTGGGCCGCTTTTCTTTTTTGCCGAGATAAGGTATAATCTACTTACTATGCCAGCCATTTTCCCCTTCACAGCCATCGTCGGCCAAGAGAAAATGAAGATGGCCCTCATCTTAAACGCCATCAGCCCCCAAATCGGCGGGGTGTTGATCCGCGGCGAGCGAGGCACGGCCAAGTCCACCGCCGCCCGCGCCCTGGCCGCCCTGCTGCCAGAGATCGAAGTGGTGGCCAATTGCCCCTTCAACTGCGATCCCAGGCACCTCGAAGTTCTTTGCGATAATTGCCGCGATCGAGTGGAGCGCAGTGAGGAGCTGCCCGTAGCACGGCGCAGGACTCGCTTTGTGGACCTCCCCGTCAGCGCCACCGAGGACCGGGTGGTGGGCACCCTGGACATCGAACTGGCCATCAAGCGCGGGGAGCGTCACTTCGAGCCAGGAGTCCTCGCCGCTGCCAATCGCGGCCTGCTTTACGTAGACGAGGTCAACCTGCTCGATGACCACGTGGTGGACCTGCTGCTGGACTCGGCGGCGATGGGTGTGAACGTGGTGGAACGCGAAGGCATCTCCTTCTCCCACCCCGCCCGCTTCATCCTGGTAGGCACCATGAACCCAGAGGAAGGGGAGCTGCGCCCACAACTGCTGGACCGCTTCTCCCTCTGCGTGGAGATCAAAGGCATCGCCGATCCCCAGGCCCGGGTGGAGATCCTGGAGCGCTGTGTCCAGTTCGAGCAAGACCCGGAGGGCTTTCGGGAGGAATGGGAACCTCACGAGGAGCAACTCTCGCGCGGGATCGCCAGGGCCAGGGAACTCCTGCCTGAGGTCAGATATGACCCTGGTGATCTACTGATCATCGCCGAGCTGATGGCCAATCTGTCGGTGGACGGGCACCGGCCGGACATCGTGATCCTCAAGGCGGCCCTGGCCCACGCCGCCTTCGCCGGGCGACGTCGGATCAACGAAACCGACATCCTGGCCGCGGCCGAGCTGGCCCTGCCCCATCGCCTGAAGAGACAGCCTTTCGAGGAAGCCGAACTGAAACTGCAGGACCTGAAGGAGAAATTGGCGCAGGCGAGCACGGAGCAGGCTCACCAGGACGCGCCCCCCTCACTCGAAACCCGAAACTCGAAACCCGAAACTTCAACCACCCCAGATGGTGAGACCCCAAACTTGACCACCCCACTCAAGGGCCATCAGGCGGACCCCCTGCCCCTCTCCTACATCCGCCAGGCGGACATGCCCGTGTCCATCGGTGAGGTCTTCAAGCCCAGGCGCGTGGACACTCCGCTGGACCGGCTGACCAGGAACAGCGCGGGCAAGCGCAGTTTCACCAGGACCGAGCGCAAGCGGGGACGCTACGTCCAGAGCCGGCCAGCCAACGGGCAGAGCGACGACATCGCCTTCGATGCCACTCTTCGGTACGCCGCCCCCCACCAGATCCACCGCCAGAGCGGCAATCTGGCCCTGGCCATCGCCGATGAGGATTTGCAGCGCAAGGTGCGAGTGCGCCGCGCGGCCAACCTGATCCTATTTGTGGTGGACGCCAGTTGGTCCATGGCCGCCGCGGAGCGCATGGTGGCCACCAAAGGGGCCATCATGTCCCTCCTCAACGACGCCTATCAGCGCCGGGACCAGGTGGGCCTGGTGGTCTTCCAAAAAGACGAGGCCAGGCTAGTCCTGCCGCCTACCTCCAGCGTGGAACTGGCCAGGAAAGCCCTCCAGGACATCCCCGTCGGCGGCAAGACCCCGTTGTCCAGCGGGCTGCTCCTGGCCTATCGCGTGTGTCAGAGGGAGCTGCGCCGCAACCGCGAAGTGATGCCCTTGATGATCGTCCTGACCGACGGAGCGGGCAACGTCTCCATGACCGACCTCCCGGCCCAGGAAGAGGGGCTCAAGGTGGCCGACTTCATCAAACGCAGCGGCATTCGCTCGGTGGTCATCAACATGGAGCACACCTCTTTTGATCGCGGCCTGGCCCAGGACCTGGCCGACGCCCTGGGCGCTCCCTGTTACACCTTGCAGGAACTCAAGGCCGATGAACTCTATCAGACCGTGCGGGGGGAGTTAAAAGGCCGCATTCCATAACTGGTCCGTTGAATCCTGCCAGTCTGTTGTTCCTCTGACGCTCGGCTGACGAAAAATTGACGCCCGTATGCTATAATGAGGTCAGCAAAGAGATAAAGAACTATTTTGCTAACCTCCTTAGCGGGACTAGGGCCTGGTCAACCCTAGTCCTTTGATTTTATCAACGTTGGCTATGAACAAACAGATCCAGGCCAATCTGGCCCTCCTCTTAATAGCCCTGATCTGGGGCAGCACCTTCGTCATGGTGAAAGAGGCCGTGAAAGACTTCTCCGTCTTCTCTTTCCTGGCGCTGCGCTTCTCTTTGGCGCTCGCATCTCTGATGCCCTTCTGCTGGCAGCGCTTTCTCGCCCTGCAGAGGAAGCCAGCCTTGGCAGGACTCCTGACGGGCCTATTCTTCTTCGCTGGCTACGCCTTCCAGACATTGGGCCTCAGGCAGACCAGCGCTGCCAAGGCTGGCTTCATCACCGGGCTTTACGTGGTCATCGTACCCCTGCTTTCCACCCTGGTCCTTCGCCAGCGTCCCAGCGGGAGTGCACTGGCGGGGGTAGCGCTAGCCACCGTGGGGCTAACCCTGCTTTCGCTCAGGGGCGACTTCACCGCAGCCCAGGGCGACTTGCTGGTTCTGATGTGCGCCTTCGCCTTCGCCGCCCACATCGTAGCCGTGGGCAAATTCACCGCCGAGATAGACACCTTAACCTTGACCGCCCTTCAGATAGCCGCCGTCGTTGCAGCCAGTGCTGTCGTCTGCTTAATCACAGAACGCCCCTCCTTCGACATCCCCACTGGAGTGTTGGGCATAGCCACCTTCACCGGCGTGGTAGCCACCGCCCTGGTGCTGTTCTTGCAAACCTGGGCTCAACGGCTAACCACCCCGACGCACACGGCCCTGATATTCTCCACTGAGCCCGTCTTCGCCGCCCTCTTCGGCTATCTCCTGGCCAACGAGCACCTCGGTGCCCGCGCCCTGGCTGGTTGCGGGTTGATCCTGGCGGGGATGGTGATCGCCGAGGCCCAGGGGACGCTAGCTGGAGCAAAGAAACAGAAAGAGGGCCCAGGGGTTACCTGAGCCCTCTTCAGCAAGGTCAACGTCCTAGCCAAGGGTCAGCCTTTTCACTTGGCGCGTTTCTATCACTATCTTGGTCACACCAAGGGCAGTCAGGAGGGGAAAGATGCCCCTCAAGGCCAAAATGGGTATCCAGGAGAGGAGGCGGGTGATGGTCACCAAGGACACGAATATGCTGATGGCGAAGACGAGTGGTATCCATCGCTCGTAGGGTCTTATCGCTTCTTTCACAAGTTCCGTCAATGCCTCTTCAAACTGCTCTCTGAATCTGGCCATGATCGCTTCCTTGTCGGCTGCCTGCAGTCGCTTACCGGCCTCTCTCTCCACTTCATCCAATGCCCTTTCAAGCTGCCCCCTGAATTTGGCCATACTCGCATCCCTTATGGCTTCCGGCAAGAGCCTGCCGACCTCTTTCCCCATTTCCTCCAGGGCTTCCTCAAGCTGCTCCCTGAACATGGCTATGGCTGCTTCCCCACCGACTTCCGGCAAGACCTTAGTGACCTCTTCCTCTACCTTCCCCATGACCATCTCGACGAGGAAAGGCGGAATAGAGAAACCTTCCCTGTTGATCTCGGCCGCGTAGCCAAAATAGAAGCTGCCGCAGGCCACGATGACCAGCGCCATAAGCAAGATGGGCTGAACATGCCAGATGGGTCTCACGGAGAAGCTCAGGCGATTATCGAGCTCTCCAGCGATTCCTTGGGCATAAAAGAGCGAGGCGATGAAGTACGCCGCCGTCAGCGCGCCGCTGCTTGCCGCTAGCTCCCAACCCAGGAGCATCGCCAGGGCGGAGAGAGCAAAGATGAGGAAACAAGCCCAAAGCGGGCGCACCAGGGCAGCGACCAGGCCAGCCGTTAGGGCCACCGCCCCCACGGCCAGAAGAAACCTGATGGCAAGCCCTAGGATCTGCCTGGATGGAGAGAGAATCAGCGCGTATGATTGGCCAACTCGCTCACAGACACTGCCGAAGTAATAGCTTACCGCGATGAGCAGAACGGCAAACAATGCGCTCTTCAGCTCTTTGCTCATTCTATTGCCCCCACTTTCCTCAGATACCGCTCCATCCTGACCACGAACTTCTCGGCGTCGGCGATGATGGTTTCGGCGAATTCCTCGGCTGG
>VGOG01000228.1 GCA_016875995.1 Chloroflexota bacterium | reverse complement strand
ACTCCCACTGGGAAGGACTGCTGGACTGGATCTGCGATCGGATTGAGGCTGGTGCGACACGCGACGAGATCCGTCGGGCTCTTCAGCCTGCTATGCGTTTGTAAAATCTGCAAAACTACTGTCTGTCATCTGCCACGCTATCTTTGTGAAAGATGTCCATCACTCTCCTACCCGATGCAAACCGCTCCATACTTCGAGAACATCGCATTGAAGCACGTCTGAAGCGATAGATCACTCTTCAAGTCCGCTTGGTAATTTGCAATACCAGTCTCAAACTGGCTGCGGAGAGTTCGAACATCTACCAGGTAATTGTCACTCCCCAGGGGTTGAACGAGCGGCCTCTGTGTCGCACTGAGCGTAAATTTGTACACATTGCCTTTTCTGTCCTCAGAATACAGGCCGAACGAGTGTAGTAAAGAGTTTCTGAGTTGGTAGAGAATTGTTGCATCGGTTGGTGAGACCGCTTGCAAGTACTTACTTACGAAATCTTTAAATCGCTTTCCAACTTCTCCAATGTTGTCATTGCCGGCTAGAAACTTTCCGAGCAAGTCTATCCCCGCCAAAATCGCCATGGCGCCCGGCAACAGCGCCTGAAAGTTGATAGGGTTGCCACTGTTGGGATCAATGCCCAGGCAAACACTAATGTCTCGTCTCAACAAGTACAACACGCTGTAGGATCTAGGTGGAGCGTGATAGATTGCAGGATCTTCGAAAAACAAGTCAATGTTTGTCATTGTAGGGTCATTCATTTTGATTTCTCCTTTGTGAAGGTGTATGGCGAACAACTATAGGATAAACGAACTGCTGAAGTTCGTTTATCCCACCACAATAGACGCTATTCCAAATCACTTCTCATCGGCGCACCTCCCGGGGAATGGATCCCAAACACCAGCCCCAGGGCACGCAAGGGCGCGGCCTTGGCTGGCGTCTCAGCGGTGGCGGTGTTTGCTTCGTTGGCCTGAGCAACCGTCAAGGGCGCCTTCGCACCCATCGGCCAGGTTTCGTTGCGTCATGTCAATGCTGCAACAGTGCTTCAATCTCCCGAATCAGTACGGGAAGATTGGGACGGGTAAAACTCATTTCCGGGGCAGGAATACGATGGTGTTTGACATCAGGTGGAATATGCTTGTGATGAGTGGGGTACGCAGTGGGTTGTTCATACCGCCACCCGAATCAGGCCAGCCAGGCTTGGCACTTGCGGCTGAAGGCGCTGAACTTCATTGCGGTACTCAGCCTGGCGGGCCAGCCAGGTCCGATACACACTGGCCCATTCACCAAAGTCTAACACCCAATTGTCATCTTCTGGCTCTTCACCATTCACATAAGCAGCATAGAAAGTCTCGGAGCGAATACCGTATTTGCGCTCGAAGTCTAGGAGTTCCGTCTCAAGCACATGAATATCGGTCAAAATCTCACGTAGATTCATCATTCACCTCCGCGCACAATTTAGCTTGACTCAGTATACACCAACAAGCCGAAAGATGCAACTACAACCCCACATACATATCACGCCTGCTCCAGTCACTGCAACGTCATCACCGACACGGTAAGCGGATACAAAACGCCAGCCCCAGGGCACGCAGGGGAGCGGCCTTGGCTGGCGTCTCAGCGGTGGCAGTGTTTGCTTCGTTGGCCTGAGCAACCATCAAGGGCACACTTGCACCCATCGGCCAGGTTTCGTTGAGCTATCTCGGTTCTGTCATATCTCGAAATATTGATTTCCCAAGTTCTTGGTCTTCGCTAACAGTTTTCTCATGGGGGTGCATTCAAAATGGGTTGGTAGGGGCGGGTCTTGCACCCGCCCAGGGCGACCGCAGGGGATTGCCCCTACAACCTGATTTGAGTATTTCTTACTGGCATGCAGTTCACGGTAGGTTATGTCCAGAATGTGGATGCGGGCCCGAGCAATATCGCCGGGGATCGTTCTGTACCACTGTAACTGCTTGACGGCATCGGGGTGCGTTTTCAGATAGCTGACGGCATCTCTCGGTTGGAGTCCGAACTCCGTGATGGCTTCAGCGACCATGACCCGGTGAATGACTGTGCCCGCTACGTCCGCCCCGCTGAAAGCGTCAACCTCCAGGTTGGCAACGCGCTGAAAGAAGTCTTTAGATCGAGAGCTCCGGACTCTCCGCCAGCCACCGGCCTAACTCTGGATCGCTGATGGGGATCATGCCCGCCATCCGTTCCACTGCCGCCAGGGCGATCCGGTTTCCCTCCGGCGTGCGAGGCGGCTCTTCAGGATGAGGTTCCAACTCATCAAGAGCAGCAGTGCCTAGCCGGAAGAGCGGCCCTTCAGATTCCAGAAAGGCCAGCACCTCGCCCCATTCCTCTTCTTCAAAACTCCGCATAGCTTCGATGACATCTCGAGCGGTCAGTTCAATGTGTTTGGTGATCACACTCATTGCGCACCTCCGACTGGCTACCTTCCCGCCAGTTACTATGCCACTTTCATCACTTCTTTGAGTCATCGTAATTGTATCACATTTAGGAGCGTTTGGCAACTGGACTAAAAACAGCCAATCCTGTATAATAGTGGCAAGCTCCATACATGTCTTGAGGAGGGGGCTGGTGGGCACCCTGTACGTAGTCGGAACACCAATCGGCAACCTGGAGGATATGTCGCTGCGGGCGCTGCGCATTCTGGGCGAAGTGGCCCTCATCGCCGCTGAGGATACCCGCAAGACCCGCAAGCTGTTGACCCACTTCAAAATCGAGACGCCTCTCACCAGCTACCACGAGCACAGCAAGCTGGCCAGGCTGGATGAGCTTCTCAGCACGCTGCAGCACAAGGACGTGGCCCTGGTCTCGGAGGCGGGCATGCCCGGCCTCTCCGATCCAGGCTATGAGCTGATTAAAGCCGCCATCGCGCAGGGCATCCCCGTGGTGCCGGTGCCCGGCCCTTCGGCGCTGATCACCGCTCTGGTGGTCTCCGGACTGCCCACCGATAGCTTTCTCTACCTGGGCTTCTTGCCCCGCCGCCAGCAGGAGCGCCTACAGCTCCTGGCCTCGGTGGCCAGGGAAAGACACACGCTGGTGGCCTTCGAGGCGCCCCACCGGCTGCTGGCCAGCCTGGCCGACCTGAAAGACGTGCTGGGCGACCGCCGCATCGCCCTGGCTCGCGAATTGACCAAGTTGCACGAGGAGATTTGGCGAGGGAGCATCGGCCAGGCGTTGGCTCACTTCGAGGAGAACCCTCCCCGAGGCGAGTTCACCCTGGTCATCGAGGGGGCGAGGGAGGAACGAGCGACGTGGGACGAGGACCAGGTGAGGGAAGCGCTGGCCGAGATGCTGGCAGAAGGTGTGGAGAGAAAAGAGGCAGTCAAAATCGTGTCTGAGCTGGCGGGCTGGCCCAGGCGAGAGGTTTACAAGGTGGCGTTGAAGGAGTTCTGAGGTGAGCGTTCAGGTGCCAGGCACTTTCACTGAGGATTTCACAGCAAGAACACTTTCCGACTGTTCCTGGCGTTGGGACGGGCAGCTTTTGGGGAAGTGCCTGGCACCTTGTATCTTCAATAACACAACAGAGGAGGCTGTAGATGATTGACCTCGATAACTGGACTCGTTTCCGCGAGACAGACTCCGATGACATGCTGGGCCGCATTGCCGAGCTGCCCCAGCAGTGCCACGACGCCTGGAGGAATGTGCAGGGCTTCGAACTTCCTCACGAGTATCGTCAGGTCAGCAAGATCGTAATCCTGGGCCTGGGCGGCTCGGCCATCGGCGGGGACCTGCTGCGCGCCCTGGCCGAGCCGGAGTGCGCCCTGCCCATGGTGATCAACCGCGATTACAACGTGCCGGCCTTCGTCAACGCCGAGACCCTGGTCATCGCTTCCAGCTACTCTGGCAACACCGAGGAGACTCTGGCAGCTTTCGAAGAGGCCAGAGGAAAAGGCGCGGCCCTGCTGGCCATCACCACCGATGGCCAGTTGGCCCAGCGGGCACGGGAATGGGGAGCGCCTCTCCTGACCTTCTCCTATAAATCCCAGCCCCGCGCTGCCCTGGGATACTCCCTGGTTTCCTTGATTGGCATTGTACAGAAGCTGGGCCTCATCGCCGATAAGTCGGCTGACCTCGCAGAGGCTGCCGTCGTGATGGAGGCGTGGCAAGGAGAGATACGAGAAACTGTTCCCTCAGCCCAAAACCCGGCCAAGCAACTGGCCAGGCGACTTTACGGGCACCTGCCCGTGGTCTACGGGGCGGGGTACCTGGCCGAGGTAGCTCGCCGTTGGAAGACCCAGTTCAACGAGAACGCCAAAGCCTGGAGCTTCTTCGAGCAATTGCCGGAGCTTAATCACAACGCCGTCCTGGGCTACCAGTTCCCCCCTGACCTGGCCGAAAAGGTAGTGGTCGTTATGCTGACCTCCTCCCTCGACCATCCACGGAACAAGGTGCGCTTCCAGGTGACCCAGGAAATTCTCACCAGGCAAGGAGTGGCCTGCGAGACGGTCGAAGCCCGAGGCCAAAGCTCCCTGGCCCAGATACTGTCGGCCATTCACTTCGGTGATTACGTCAGCTATTATTTAGCCATGCTCTATCAGGTTGATCCCTCGCCAGTGCCAGTTATCAACTACCTCAAAGAGCGCTTGGCCCAACTGTAGGGCAACCGCAAGGGTTGCCCCGACCGGGATGTCCGATAGAGCAAAGCGGGTTTGACAAAAGGATGCAACAGGGGTATACTATGTTCAGAGTTAGATAAGGGCTGTGGGAGGGGTGCGGCCATGATCAGATATGCTTTACAATTCAGCACACACTTTGTCTCAAAACACTGAGGCTTGATTCTGCCTTGGTGTTTTGTTGTTTAGGAAGCTGTCCGCTATCTACATTAAAGGAGGCAGAAATGGACTCAGGGATGATCGGCAAGATCCAGAAGGCTAAGCGCTACGCCCAGGAACTCGACAGGATCGCTTTCAACGAATTCAAAGTCACTTTCAGAGGAAACCACAACACGTATACGGTCACCTACGACGAAGGGCAATGGAGCTGCGGCTGCAACTTCTTCGCCAGTCACGGCGTGTGCAGCCACACCATGGCTCTGGAGAGGGTCCTGGGGGTAATGCTTGCGCCGGGGAAAGAGGCCGCGGTATAAACGGCCTCGAGCTGATCATGCGGAAGGTAGTAGCGACTTCAGTCGCTTGGGACGACTGAAGTCATTACTGCCAGTGGGGTGTCGGCTTGCCCGATACCCCCTTTTGTTTCTTTTCCCAGGGTGTGGTAAAATTAGCCTGCATTAAGCAGAAACCAGGCTACTTCCTGAGGCCTGTCCTGAGCGTGGCCGAACGGCTCAGCCCGACAGGGCTTCGATTTCAGCGTGTCTTTAAAGGCAGGAGGATAAATGAGAATCGGCATCGTCGGCGGGGGGATCGCCGGCCTGACGGCGGCCTACGAGTTGGCTAAGAAGGGGCACCAGGTGGCCGTGTTCGAGAAAGAGGCGGAACTGGGCGGCCAGGCCAGCACTTTCCCCATCGAGGAGACCCGCCTGGAGAAATTCTATCACCACCTCTTCACCAGCGACCGCCACATCGTCCAGCTCATCAACGAGTTGGGCCTCTCGCCCAGGATGCGCTGGATTGATTCCCAGGTGGGTCTCTTTCACGGTGGCCAGGTTTACGACTTCGTCACCCCCCTGGACCTCCTGCGGTTTACCCCGTTGAGCCTGCCCAACCGCCTGTGGGCGGGCCTCATTTCCCTCTACTTGCAGCGCCAGACCAACTGGCGAAAGTACGAGGACATCACCGCCAAAGAGTGGCTTGAAAAACACGCCGGGAAAAGCGTCTACAGCGCCATCTGGGAGCCGCTGCTGCGGAGCAAGTTCGGCGATAGCTACGACGAGGTATCCATGACCTGGTTCTGGGGGAAGATGCGCCTCCGCTTTGGCTCCCGCCCCAAAGGGATGCAAAAAGAGAAGCTGGGCTACATGGAGGGCAGCTTCC
>VGOG01000227.1 GCA_016875995.1 Chloroflexota bacterium | reverse complement strand
GCCTGGGAGAAGGCTCACCAGTGGGGTGATCGCATCCCCATCGGGGTGATCTACCAGGTAGCAGGTAGAAGGAAAGCCGAGTTACGAGCAGCAGGTGCCCACCCTGGCTGCTGGGCCGCTGGTCAAACAAGGGCTCAGGACCTGGACGGAGGAAGGCTATCAGGCTCTGGAGGCGGAATTCATCGTCTTCGGCGTTCCCAAGACGGTGGTGAACGAGGTGGTGGAGTTCGAGGGAGCTGCGCCTGAGCCTCTCTTCCTGGCCCAGGTGATGAAGGCAACTCAGAAACCAGGTTTTTAGCTGGCAAGACACCCTCTTGGTGTCCCAGGAGATCCCCAAAGGACAAGCTACTTGCTCAGAGACGCGAAAAACCTGGTTTCTCCAACAAACCAAAAGGAGGACTAAAAAATGGACAAGTGGGAATGTTTGGTCTGCGGGTACGTTTACGATCCTGCCGTGGGTGATCCCGATGGGGGCATACTGCCGGGCACGCCCTTCGAGGACCTGCCCGACGACTGGGTCTGTCCCGAATGTGGGGCCGAAAAAGACATGTTCGAGAAGCTCTAATGTAATGAAAGGGGGACTGAGGATGCGCTTTGTGATCATCGGCAACGGTGTGGCCGGCGTCACCGCGGCCAGGGCCCTCTCAGATGCAGGGGCCGAAGCTGAGGTCTATACCCAGGAAACACATCACTACTACCCCAGACCGCGCCTGCAGAGCTTCCTGGCAGGGGAGATCGAGCTGGAGGAACTGCCTCTCTATCCCCCGGGTTGGTACGAGAAGCGGGGCATCGCTGTGCACCTGGGGGCCGAGGTGGTGGGGATTGATCGCCGGGCGAAGCGGATCGTCCTGTTAGATGGCCGCGTGGTGGCCTTTGATCGGCTGTTCCTGGCTGCTGGCAGCAGTCCCTTCGTCCCGCCCATCGAAGGCGTGGACAAACGTGGCGTCTTCACCCTCCGCACCATCGAGGATGCCCTGGCCATCAAAAAGTGGGCTGAAGGGGCGAAGCGGGGCATAGTCGTGGGCGGTGGGCTGTTGGGCCTGGAGGCGGCCAGGGCTCTCACGGTGCTGGGGTTGGGGGTGACCGTTCTGGAGCGGGGGCCCTATCCCCTCCAACGCCAGCTCGATGCCGAGGGAGGCGCCTTGATGAGGGAACTGATCGAGGCGATGGGCATCGAGGTGGCCTTGAACGCCGCCTCTCAGGCCATCCTGAGCAAGGGAGCAAGGGAGCAAGGAACAAGAAGCAAGGGAGCCTGCGACCCTGCTCCCCTGCGACCTTGCTCCATTGAACGGGGGCAAGCCAGCGGTGTTTTGCTGCAGGACGGGCGTAGGATCGAGGGTGATCTGATCCTCATCTCGACCGGTATCCGCTCCAACGTAAGGCTGGCCCAGGAGGCCGAGCTGGAGGTAAACCGGGGCGTGGTGGTGGACGAGCACCTGCGCACCAGCGCGGATGACATCTACGCCGCTGGCGACGTGGCCGAGTTCCAGGGCCAGGTCTATGGCATCATCCCCGCCTGTTTGGAGCAGGCGAAAGTGGCCGCTCTGAACATGCTGGGTGAGGACGTAGTCTACGAGAGCACAATCCCTTCCAACACCTTGCAGGTGGTGGGGATTGATTGCACTTCGATAGGGATCGTCCATCCTCCAAAGGGCGAGGGCTACCGGGAATTCAGAAAGTCCGAGGCCGGAGCCTACAAGAAGCTGGTGCTAAAGGATGGCTGCCTGGTGGGAGCCATCCTGTTGGGCGACAAGCAGGACGTTGGGGGCCCCATCGCCGCCTGGTTCGGGCAGAAGCCGACGTCTCTCGCTACACTGAGAGGCTGCTGGATGAGGACTTCGACTGGAAACGACTACTTTAGAGAGAAAGGAGATCGCAAATGGATTGGCTAAACTTCCTGAAGGTGATGGTTATCGAGGAGAGGGCCGCCAGAGACAAATATCAGTTGGCCGCTGACCTGGCGGACGATCCAGCCATCAAGGCCGTGTTCGAAAGGCTCAGGGATGAGGAGGACTTCCATGCGGACTTCCTGGAAGGGGAGTATGAAAAGCTGGAAAAAGCCCTGACCACGAAGGGCGGATGAGGCATTGATGGAATGAGGTAACGAGGCAATGAGGCCCTCGTTACCCATTTTGAAGGAGGGTTAAGATGAACAAGCACGAGGAGGCCCTGGCCGTTTTGCGCCGGGCCATGGAGAACGAGCGGGAAGGGTATCGCTTCTACCTGGAGGCTTCGGAGCGAAGCGCCGATCCTGCGGGCCAGGGGACTTTTCGTTCCCTGGCCAGGGACGAGGAGAGGCATCTGGCTATACTGCTGGTGGAATACGACTCCGTCAGCGCTGGCGAGGGATGGTTAGACCCAGAGGAGGCCATGGCCCGCGAGGTAGAGGTGGATATCAGCAGGCCCCTCTTCCCTGGGGATGCACTGGCTCCCCAGGAGAGGTCTCCTTTCGAGGCCACGTGGGCTGCCTACGATATCGAGGCGCTGGCAGGCGATCTGGCAACCTTGGAGTTCGGTATGGATGTAGAAGAGGAATTCTACAAGATGTACGAGCAGGCCGCCGCCGAGACCGACGACCCGCTGGGACGTCGGGCTTATGAGTTCCTGATGAAAGAGGAGAACCGCCACTACAAGCTCCTGCAAGATGCCCACGACTATCTCAGCGACAACAAGCACTGGTGGGACGCCTGGGAGCTTCCCTTCTTTGAAGGATAATAACAACAAACCCAAAGTTCAAAGTTCAAAATCCAAAATTGAAGGAGAGAAACGATGCACGAGATGACAGCAAGCAACTTGAGGAGCGCTTTCGCTGGTGAGAGTCAGGCGCACATGCGCTACCTGATCTATGGCGACAAGGCGGAGAAAGATGGATTCCCTAACGTTGCCCGTCTCTTCCGGGCCATCGCCTACGCCGAGCAGGTTCACGCCACCAATCACTTCCAGCAGTTGCGTGACCTCAAAGGACCCGCCCTCACGGTGGCTGGCGCTGGCTTCGGCCTGGGCCCCGCCGCTGAGAACCTGGAGGTGGCCATTGAGGGCGAGGATTTCGAGGTCAACGAGATGTACCCGGTCTACAAAGCAGCGGCCGAGTTGCAGGAAGAGAAAGGGGCGGTGCGCAGCTTCGACTGGGCCTGGAAGGCCGAGCAAATTCATGCCGCTATGTACAAAGAGGCCAAAGCGGCCGTGGAGGCGGGCAAGGACTACGACATCGGGCCGGTCTACATCTGCTCCTTGTGTGGCCACACCGTGGAGGGTGAGGCCCCGGACCGCTGCCCCATCTGCAACGCCAAGCGAGAGAAGTACGTGGAGTTTAGCTAGAGCACATGACACGCCAGCAGGAACTGGATCAACTGTGCATCAACACCCTTCGCACCCTGGCCATGGACGCGGTGCAGCAGGCCAACTCGGGCCATCCGGGGATGCCCATGGGCGCGGCGGCCATGGCCTACGTGCTGTGGACGCGCTTCTTGCGACATAACCCGGCCAACCCGGCCTGGCCAGACCGGGATCGGTTCGTCCTCTCGGCGGGGCACGGCTCCACGCTGCTGTACGGCCTGCTGCACCTGACCGGCTACGATCTACCGCTGGAAGAACTACAGAATTTCCGGCAGTGGGGCAGCCACACGCCCGGCCATCCTGAGTACGACCCGGCCCGGGGCGTGGAGACCACCACCGGCCCGCTGGGCCAGGGCTTCGCCAACGGTGTGGGCATGGCCATCGCCGAGGCCTACCTGGCCGCGCACTTCAATCGCCCCGGCCACCAGATCGTGGATCACTACGTCTACGCCATCGTCAGCGACGGCGACCTGATGGAGGGTGTTGCATCGGAGGCCGCATCGCTGGCCGGCCACCTGCGGCTGGGCAGGCTGATCTACCTGTACGACGACAACCGCATCACCATCGAGGGCAGCACCGACCTGACCTTCACTGAGGATCGAGGCCGCCGCTTCGAGGCTTACGGCTGGCACGTGCAGCACGTGGACGGATATGATCTGGCAGGCATCGCCGCCGCCATTCGCGCTGCCCAGGCCGACCCCCGACCTTCGCTGATCCTCGCCCGTACCCACATCGGCTACGGCAGCCCCAACAAGCAGGACACCGCCGAAGTGCACGGCTCGCCGCTGGGCGAGGAGGAAGTGCGGCTCACCAAGGAGAACCTGGACTGGCCTACCCAGCGGCCGTTCTTCATTCCCGATCAAGCTCTGACCCACTTCCGCCAGGCCCTGGAGAGGGGGCGGGCGTGGGAGGGGGAGTGGCAGGCCCGCTTCGCGGCCTACGCCGCCGAGTATCCCGGACTGGCTGAGGAGTGGCGTTTGGTGATGGCTGGCCAGTTGCCTGCGGGCTGGGACGCCGACCTGCCCGCTTTCAGGCCCGAGGATGGGCCGCTGGCCACCCGTGTCGCCTCCGGCAAGGTGCTCAACGCCATCGCTCCCCATCTGTTCAACCTGATTGGCGGCTCGGCCGACCTGGCCCCGTCCTGCAACACTTACCTGAAGGGCTACGGCGATTTCTCCGCCGACAATCCGGGCGGCCGCAACTTCCACTTCGGGGTGCGGGAGCACGCCATGGGCGGCATCCTGAGCGGCCTGGCCTTGCACGGCGGGGTGATCCCCTACGGCAGCACCTTCCTGGTCTTCTCCGACTACATGCGCCCCAGCATCCGCCTGGCAGCCATGATGGAGATCCCCGTCATCTACGTTTTCACTCACGACAGCATCGGCATCGGGGAGGATGGCCCGACCCACCAGCCGATAGAGCAAATAGCGGCCCTGCGGGCTATCCCGCATCTGACCGTGATCCGCCCTGCTGATGCGAATGAGACTGTCGTCGCCTGGCGGGTGGCTCTGGAGCACCGCCAAGGGCCGGTGGCGCTGCTCTTTACCCGACAGAGTCTGCCTGTGCTGGATCGTACTGCCTTGGCCCCCGCCGACGGACTGGCGCGCGGCGCCTACGTCCTGGCCGACGCCGAAGGGCCGGACGTCATTCTGATCGCCACAGGCTCCGAGGTGCACGTCGCCCTCGCGGCACAAAAGCGACTGACCGAGCAGGGGGTGCGGGCCCGGGTGGTCAACATGCCCAGTTGGGAGCTCTTCGAGCGTCAGCCCCGATCCTACCGCGACACCGTGTTGCCTCCTGGGGTGACCGCTCGTTTGGCTATCGAAGCAGGAGTGCCGCAGGGCTGGCATCGCTACGTAGGAGACAGGGGCGACGTGATCGGCATCGAACGTTTTGGGGCCTCTGCGCCGTACAAGGTGCTTTGGGAGAAGTACGGTTTCACGGCGGAGAACGTCGCCGCCCGAGCCGTGGAGGTGTTGGACCGCTGATGAACGAAGATCAGATCACCCGGCGTGAGTTCCTGCGGATAGTGACGGCCCTGGGAGGGACGGCGGTCGCCGCACCGCGCTGGGGGCCCCCAGGGCCCCATCATGGGGGCCCCCCCCAGCGAATCAGCGAATCAGCGAGTCAGCGAGATGAAGACGTTTGAACGGTTAGAGGCGACATCTACGCCTACCCCCGCGCCCACGGCGACGATGAAGCCATCTGTAAGCCCAGAGGCGACATCCACGCCTATCCCCGTGCCGTCGCCTACGGCGTCGTCGTCGCCGATACCTACGGAGGAGGAGAAGCTCATGAGTCAAGTGGCATTCGTGAAAACCACTGATTGTGTTGAAGGAGTGACGAGGGCCCTGGATCTCCTGGGTGTCAACCCTGTTCAGCGAATAGCGAGTAGCGAATAGCGAATAGCGGATAGAAGGTAAGGCCGTCTTTCTCAAAATGGGACACAGATTAACACAGAGAAACACAGATTAGAACTTTACCAATCAACATAACCAATTCCTGGGACAAGTTGGAACAAGCCGAACTGCTGTAGGAATCCCTGGCTGAAGCGGACGATCAGGGCATCAGCCACCTCTTGCAGTTCGACCACAGCG
>VGOG01000226.1 GCA_016875995.1 Chloroflexota bacterium | reverse complement strand
AGGCGTTGCAGGCAAGGGTGAACGAGTTGAGGTCCCGTGTTCAGGAGGGAGCCAAGACGGAAGGCCGTCCAACAAAGTTCACCGACCTGAAAGGGATCTGGAAAGGAGCAAACTTCAGTTACGAAGATATCAAGGCAGCCCAGTACCGGGTACCTGAGGATCTGCTATGAGAACCTTCGTCGTAGATACCCAACCCGAGACGAAACCATTACCTCCTCCAAGCTCGTCCCTACCCTCTGGTAACCCCTCACAACTTTAATTCAGCCGCCACCCAGCCCAACGCCAGCTCCTCCAGCCTGGCCCGCGTCGGGCGGCCGTTTTCGTCCCAGCCGGCCATCGCGTAATAGAGCGCCTTCGCTGCCTCCACCTCCTCGGCAGTGACTGCCACCCCATCGCTCTTGCCACCCTGTAGTGGGATCAGCAGCTTGGGTGGCACGGTGTCCGCCTCCGCACCAACCCCCTCGCGGGCGTTGAAGGCCCGCAACAGATTCAGCCGCCGCTCGCCCACCTTCATCAATTCCCACAAGCTCACGTTCCAGCCGCTGACGGCGCGCACCGCCTCCACCAACTGGCTGGGGCCGTAGAGATGCCAGGCCGGGCCGAAGACGAACTGGCACACGCTCACGCTTTCCAGGCAACTGTACAGGTACTGGGTATAGAGGGCGTAGCGCACCTTCTCCGCGTTTAGCACTTTCGACGGCTGGGGATCCAGCAGGCCCAGTTCGGCCATCCGCTCCGGATACTCTCTGTAGGATGGATCGTGCTCGTGGGACTCGTGGTCGGCGCCGAAGGGGTTGACGGCGTAGATCAGCGCCAGGCTGCGCTTGACCTGGGGCATGTGGGCGGGAAGCTCGTGATTCTTCACCGCCACCACCAGGTCCTGGCCCACTCCCAGTATCCCAGCAGCGCGGGCCGAGCCCTCCCCCAGCACTCGCCCGAAGCCCTCCCGCCTGCCGATGCGCTCCACCATCTCCACCAGCGCCTCGGCGTTGCCGAAGCGTAGGACCACGCCGTCGGTGTCCTCCGTGGTGAGCAAGCCCCGCTCGAAGCAATCCATCGCCCAGGCAATGGTCGCGCCGCAGGAGATAGTATCCATCCCGTACATGTTGCACAGTTGGTTGGCGCGAGCGATGGCCGCCAGGTCGGAGACGCCGCAATAAGAGCCCATGGTGCTGATGGTTTCGTACTCCGGGCCGCCGTAGCGGGGATCAACCCGATAGCGTCCCTCAGTCACCTCCACCACCCGCTTGCAGCGGACCACACAGCCAAAGCACGTATCCCGCTCTTTGAGGATGGTTTCCGCCATTCGCTGGCCGCTGATGGCCTCGGCTCCCTCGAAGGTGCCACTGGCCCAGTTACGGGTGGGCAGGCCGCCCGCCTTGTTCTGGGGAAGGACGACCTCGGCGGTGCCAAACAACCCCATCCCGTAGATGTCGGATTTCTCGAAGTGGTCGGTGCCCCACCTGGCCAGGGCCTTAACAGCGTCCGGATCGGCCGACTCAGGACGATGGCGACCTCGCACGGCCACCGCCTTGAGGTTCTTGGCGGCCATCACCGTGCCCATGCCGGTGCGGCCGTTGGCGCGGTTGGCGTTGTTGATGAGCGCGCCGAAGCGTACCCCCTGCTCCGCCGCCGGGCCGCACTGCAGGACCTGGATGCGCCGGTCGCCCAGTTCCTGGCGGATGGCATCCTCCACATCGGCGGTGAATTGCCCCCAAAGGTGAGCTGCGTCCCGCAGTTCCGCCGTTGGGCGAAGGTCTCCGACCGAGCCCCCGTCGTGCACCCACAGGTAGACGGGTCGCTCGGCCTGGCCGTGGATGACGATGCCGTCGAAGCCAGCGGCTTTGAGTTCCGCCGGCCAGAAGCCGCCAGCCTGCGAGTCGCCCACCAGCCCCGTCACGGGTGACCTGGCCGTGGCGCACACGCGGGACTGCCCGGAGAAAGGTGCACCGGTGACGATGCCGGTCATCAGGCTGAGGGTGTTCTCCGGCCCCAGCGGGTCGGCCCCGGGCGGGGTGTGCTTCAATAGGTAGCAGGCCCCCATGGCGCTCCCACCCATGTACTTGCGGTAGAAGGACTCGCCTGGCTCCTCCACTTCCACCTTTCCCGCCATCAAATCAACGTGTAGTATCTTACCGTGGTATCCGTAAGGCATCGTTGCTCCAATTGACGTTTTACAATGTTACTCCGCAACATTTGCGTTGTCCGCGAGAATGTTGCGGGACTGTCATTGCGAGCGCAGTTTGCGAAGCAATCTCCTGGTGACGCGGGGATTGCTTCGGGCGCAAACGGCGCGCCCTCGCAATGACAGCAGGGTTTGGTTGCGGCTATGCCGCGCTAGGCTTCACGCTTCACGTTTGACGTTTTACGCTTTTCACTGCATCCTCAAACGCCGTCAGCGTCTCCGCGATTTCCTGCTCACCGTGGCTGTAGCACAGGAACCAGGGCTCCCGCCCATCGCTATCGGGCATCACCCCCCGCTCGATTAGGGCCATGGCCAGCCGCTCGTAGAGCGCGGCATCTCCCTCCAGGTAGGCCCGGAAGTCAGTCGGTTCCTCTTCTGTCCCCAGGATGAGGCCGAAGATAGGTGGCAAGCCGATGACGCGGTGGGGGATGCCAGCACGGGTCAGGATGTCGTCAATGCCGTCCATCAGCTTCTGGCCGCGCTGGAAGATGGTCTCGATGACAGGCTGGGTCTCCAGGAGCTCCAGCGTGGCGTTGGCGGCAGCGGTGCCCACCACGTTGCCGACGTAGGTGCCAGCGTGGGCCACCTTCCCCGGTTCGATGACCATCATCACCGACTCCTTGCCACCGATGGCGGCGATGGGGAAGCCGTTGCCCATGGCCTTGGCATAGGTAGCCAGATCGGCCTGGACGCCGAAATACTCCTGTGCCCCGCCGTTGGCGATGCGGAAGCCGGTTTTGACCTCGTCGAAGATGAGCACGATGCCGTGGTAGTCGCACAGCTCCCGAATTTCCTCCAGCCAACCAGGCTGGGGCAGGATGCCGGCGACGTTGCCCAACAGCGGCTCGACCATGATCGCCGCCAAGTCGGGCCAGCGGGCCTCCACCGTCTCCTCCAACCGCTCGAAGTCGTTGAACGGCAGGTTGATGACGTAATGGCTGATCCCCTCCGGGATGCCGGAACTGAGTTGCACGTTGACAGGGCTGCGGCGAGAGCCCATGGTGCCAGGCGGCGTCGAAGCCGTGCTGAACAGGACATAGTCGTGCACCCCGTGGTACTGGCCCTCGAACTTGATGAACCGCTCCCGGCCGGTGTAGGCGCGGGCGATGCGTAGAGCGTGCATCGTCGCCTCGGTGCCGGTGTTGCACAGGCGGACCTTGTCCACACCGGTCATGCGAGCCACCCGTTCCGCCACCTGGATCTCTAAGGGAGTCATCCAGGCGAAGATCGTTCCATCACGGATTGCCGCGGCCACCCGCTCCACCACCGGGGGATAGCCGTGGCCCAGGATGACGGGGCCAAAGCCCAGCCGATAGTCAATGTACTGGTTCTCATCGGCGTCCCAGATGTAGGCCCCCTCCCCCCGTGTCACCACCAGGGTGTGCTCGTCCCCCCAGTAGCGGAAATTGGAGTTGACGCCATAGGGAATGACCTGCTTTGCCTTTTGAAACAAAGCATGGGTTTGCGTCAGATTGCGTGTCATGTTGCCTCCTTTTGCAAACTGATAGTGAACAGCTTTCACGTTTCATACGACTGTGCGGTCACAGTCGTCGAGAAGAAAACGCTAGATTTGACTCTTTTGGACATTTGAGTATAATTATACTTGAAAGGCCACCAGAGGTAGAAACAACCCGTCGCTATACACCAGCCCGTCAGGGTTGGCAAAGCTCGAAAGGGCTATGAGAGATGCGGGGGTGGCGGTCCCGCCTGGTGGTCTTTTATTTTGTTTCATCCCCAATCTTTGACTTCCTCAATCACCTGTTTGAAAACCGCCAAGCCCTCTTCGATCTGCTCCGGGGTCACCACCAGCGGCGGAATCCAACGGACGGTGTTATCCCACGGGCCGCAGGTGAGGAGCAGCAGGTGCCGCTTCAGGCAGCCCTTCACCACCGCCTTGGCCAGGTCTGTGGCGGGTCCCTCAAGATCGGTGAACTCGGCGGCGACCATCAGCCCCAGCCCTCGCACGTCGCCGATGATGGGGAACTCCTTCTGCAATGCTCGTAGCCGCTCCATCAACAGCGCACCCATCCGCTGCGCGTTTTCCAGCAAGTGCTCGTCGCGGATGGCGCGGATGGTGGCCACGGCGGCGGCGCAGGCCACCGCGTTGCCACCGTAGGTGCCGCCGTGGGAGCCGGGGATCCACCGCTCCATCAGGTCGCGTCGGGCGGCGATGCCCGACAGCGGCAGGCCCGATGCCAATCCCTTGGCCATGATCATGATGTCCGGCTCGACCCCGAAATGCTGGATGGCGAACCACTTGCCGGTGCGGCCAAATCCCGACTGGATCTCGTCGGCGATGAGCAGCAGGCCGTGCTGGTCACAGACGCGGCGCAGGCCCGCCAGAAAGCCGGGCGGCGGCACCACGTAGCCCCCCTCCCCCAGCACCGGCTCCACCAGGATGGCCGCCGTCTCGAAGGGGGCGGTTTGGGTCTTCAGCAGGAACTCCACCTCCCGCAGGCAGAAGGCCTCGGTCTCCTGCGGGCTCCAGCCGTAGCGGTAGGCGTAGGGATAGGGAGCCACGAACACCCCTGCCGGCAGGGGCTGGTAGCCAGCGCGGTAGATGGTCTTGGAGGTGGTGAGGGCCATGGTCAAGGCCGTGCGGCCGTGAAAGCTGCCCTGGAAGACGATGACGTTGGGCCGGCCAGTGGCGTGGCGGGCCAGCTTGACCGCTCCCTCCACCGCCTCCGCACCGCTGTTGGAGAAAAAGAAGCAGTCCAGTCCCTGCGGCACAATCGTCCGCAGTTCTTCCGCCAGTTGCAGGAGCGGCGGGTGGAAGATGATGTTGGCCTGCCCGTGCAAGAGCTTCGCCGCCTGCTCCTGAATCGCCTGCACCACCTTGGGGTGGCAGTGGCCGGTGTTGGTCACGCCGATGCCAGAGGTGAAATCCAGGTAACGAGTGCCGTCCTGGTCGTAGACGTAGGCTCCCTCCGCCCGCTCGGCCACGATGGGGGTGTAGCGGGTCCAGACGGGGGAGATCAGATTGTCAGTAGTTGTGCTCACGATGCCCTCCTATGAATTGGTACACTGGTAGATTGGTGGATTGGAGGTTGGAGATTGGAGGTCAGAGGTTGGAATCCAACTTCCAATATCCAACTTCCAACTTCCAGTTTCCCATCAATACGGATACCAATACTCCTTCACCCCACCCTCGATGTCCCAATGCACGTGCTTGGTCTGCCAGAACTCCTCCAGACCCTCCTCGCCCAGCTCCCGCCCCAGGCCACTCATCTTCATCCCGCCGAAGGGGCCAGCGTAGTTGTCGGTGAGGGGGTCGTTGATCCAGATGGTGCCGGCCCGCACCTCCTCGTAGAAGCGGCGCGCTTTGCGGGCGTCGTGGGTGTAGAGGCAGGCCCCCAGGCCGTACTCGGTGTCGTTGGCCAGGGCGATGGCCTGGTCGAAGGTGTCGTAGGCCATGATGGGGATGGTGGGACCGAAGGTCTCCTGGCGCATGATCTTCATCGTGTGGTCTACGTCCATCATTACCGTAGGCTCGTAAAAAAAGCCATGCTCCAGATGAGGCGGCCGCCGCCCGCCCACCAGGATCCTGGCCCCGTGCGCCACGGCGTCGGCCACGTGCTCCTCCACGCGGGCGCGGTAGGACTCGCCGATCATCGGCCCCACGTCGGTGGTGGGCTCGATGCCCGGCCCCAGCCGCAGGTGGCTCACCCGCTCCGCCAGTGTCCGGGCGAACTGGGGCAGCATGGAGCGAGGGACGTACACCCGCTCGGTGGAGGTGCAGACCTGCCCGGCGTTGATCAGGGCGGCGTAGGCCAACGCCTCCACCGCCAC
>VGOG01000225.1 GCA_016875995.1 Chloroflexota bacterium | reverse complement strand
ACGCCGTAGAACGAGGCCCGATAAAATCTCCCGCTGAAGGAAGCTGGGTGTCCATGGGAGAGGTGTCCTCCGGTAGCCAGGTCCATCCCCAGGATGCCGTCCCCAGGCTGCAGGACGGCGAAATAGACCGCCATGTTGGCGCTTACCCCGGAGTGAGGCTGCACATTGGCGTGCTCCGCCCCAAAGATCTCCTTAGCGCGTTCGATAGCCAGGTTCTCGATGACATCCACGTATTTGTGGCCGCCGTGGTAGCGCTTTCCAAGATACCCTTCTAAGGTCTTGTGGGCGAAGACGCTGCCCTGCACCTCCAAAACCGCCCGGCTGGCGAAGTTCGTCGCCGCAACAAGCTCAATGGTGAAAGCTTGGCGTGCCAATTCGCTTTTCAGGGCAGCGGCGACTTCGGGATCTGCAATTTCTAATTCATTCATCACTCCACCCCCAGGTATGCCTTCCTCACATCGTCGTTGTGGACTAGCTCATCCCCGGTCCCCTGCAGGACTATCTCGCCCGTCTCCAGGATATACCCATAGTCTGCAATGCGAAGGGCAGCGCGGGCGTTCTGCTCGACCAACAGGATCGTTGTCCCCTCATCGTGCAACTGCCTGATGGTTTTAAAGACCTCCTTCACCAAGAAAGGGGCCAGTCCCAGCGATGGTTCGTCCATCAGCAACAGCCTGGGCCTGGACATCAAAGCCCGGCCAACCGCCAGCATCTGCTGTTCTCCACCAGATAAGGTGCCAGCGCTCTGCGAGGCTCTCTCCTTAAGTATCGGAAAGAGTTCGCAGACCGACTCCAAATCCTCGTGCACGCCCCTGGAGTCCCGTCTGGTATGGGCGCCCAGCAGCAAATTCTCCAGCACCTCCAGCACTGTCAGGTGGGTGAAGACCCTCCTACCCTCGGGAACCAAGGCTATCCCCATCCCTACGATCTCGTAGGCCGGCAATGCGGTCATATCTTTGCCCTCGAAGGTTATCCGCCCCTCCCGCGGCCTCACGATTCCGGAGATAGTCCGCAAGGTAGTGCTCTTGCCAGCGCCGTTGGCTCCGATGAGGGTCACTATCTTTCCCTCTGCCACCTCGAGGGAGATGCCCTTGAGGGCGTGGATTCCGCCATAGTAAACGTGGAGGTTCTCGATATTAAGCATCTTCCTCCTCCACACCCAGATAGGCTTCGATAACCTTGGGATCGTTCTGGATCTCATCGGGAGTCCCGTGGGCAATGGTGACCCCGTGGTCTAACACCAGGATCCTGGGACATATACCCATGATCAGTCTCATGTGATGCTCTACCAGGAATACGGTCAGGTCGAATTCCTCCATGATCCTGTGGATGAAATCCATCAACTCACGGACCTCCTCAGGGTTCATGCCGGCCGCCGGCTCGTCGAGGAGGAGCAACTTCGGCCTTGTAGCCAGGGCGCGCGCTATCTCCAGTTTCCTTTGTTGCCCGTAAGGCAGGCCACCTGCCTCTTCCTGAGCAACATTGGCCAGACCGACAGTCTCCAGCAATCTCCATGAGTTCTGAGTTATCTCCTCCTCCTCCCGACGATACATAGGCAATCCAAGGGCAGCGACAAAGGGAGAAGAATGGAGCCTTAGATGGTGGCCTACCATGACGTTATCGAGGACGCTGAGCTCCGAGAACAAGCGGATATTCTGGAAGGTCCTGGCGATGCCCAGGGCGGTTATCTTATCCGGCCTTAACCCGGTTACGTCTTTTCCATCGAAGTGGATACTGCCGGCGGTGGGCTTGTATAAACCCGTTATCACATTGAATATAGTCGTCTTGCCCGAGCCGTTAGGGCCGATGAGTCCTACTAGCTCCCCTTCCTCCATCTCGACGTTGAAATCGGAGACGGCGATGAGCCCTCCGAAATGCTTAGACAAGCCGTCAGTCTTTAGAATGGTCATCCTCTTGCCTCTTCCTTTTGAATATCGGCTGCAGCTTCGACAACAGCCATCGCCAGGAGAACTCGTTGGACCCCATCAACCCCCGGCGATAGAAGAGAATAACCAGTAGGAATATGATGGAGAACATCACCATTCTCATCCCTGGGCGTCCGGGAAGGGTTATACTTCCGAAGGTCATGGGCTGGTCAATGGGCCTCAGTAATTCGAAGAGGCTGACATACATGATCGAAGCCAGGACATTCCCGGTTATGCTCCCCACCCCGCCCAGCACCAAAATGGTCACCACCTGATAGGATAGAAGGAAGCTGAAGAGGTTCGGGTCTATAGTGCTGATCAGATTGGCGAAGAGCCCCCCACCCACGCCAGTAAGCAGGGCAGCAATGGCGAAGGCCATGAGCTTATGGTAGAAGATGCTAACGCCGGTGGTCTCAGCGGCGATCTCGTCTTCCCTTATGGCCTTGAAAGCCCGCCCATAGCTACTGTTCCCCAGCATCCAGACGACGAAGATGGTGAAGATGGCACATCCCCAACTCCAAAAGAGGTTCGTGTATTCGGGGATCCCCTTCAGGCCTAGTGAGCCGTTGGTGATGGACTGCAAGTTCATGTTGATGACCCTGATTACTTCAGCGAAGCCCAGGGTCACGAGGGCCATATAGTCGCCGCGAAGCTGAAGGGATGGGATTCCGATTAACACGCCAAATACCCCGGCCAGAAGAGCCCCTAATATCAACGAGGGCAAGAATGGCCATTGGATGACGCTTAGAGGCCAAATGCAAGGAGAGAGGAAAAAACTCTGCTCTTTCTGAGCCGGTGGCAGGGTCAACAGCGCCGTAACATAGGCCCCAATGGCTATGAAGCCCGCGTGTCCGAGGGAAAACTGGCCGGTATAGCCGTAAATCAAGTTGAATGTCACAACCCAGATGATGTTGATGGCGATAAGGTTCAAGATCCTGCGGAGGTAGGGATCCAGATTCTCCTCAGCCCACCATAGGAACAGAAAAAGCACCAGTAAGCTTATTGCCGTCAGGATTCTTGAGGTTCCTTTTCTCATGATATCACGCTTTCTCCTCCTCCACTTTGCCGAGCAAGCCCGTGGGCTTCACGAGGAGGATCAGGATCAAAGCCAAATAGGCGAAGGCGTATTTAAAGCCCGCCAATTCTGGGAAGAAGGCGACGATCATGATTTCGCCCACTCCAAGGATGAAACCGCCTAACATGGCTCCGGGGACGCTTCCAATCCCTCCCACGACCGCAGCAATAAAGCACTTCAGTCCAGGGACTACCCCCATCAGAGGCAGCAGTTGGGGGAATTTCATGCCCCACATAATTGCCCCAGCCGCCGCTAAGATGGAGCCAATGGCGAAGGTCAAGGAGATGACCTGGTTGATGTTGATTCCCATGAGCCTGGCCACCTCGAAATCCCAAGCCACGGCCCTCATAGCCCGCCCCGTCTTTGTCCTGTAGACCAGATAGAACACCCCCACCAGTAAGACACAGGAGATCACAATTATGAAGAAGGTAAGGCTAAGAATACGGACCCCACCTAAGTTCCACTCTTGGGCGAAAAGCGGTGGACGAGGAAAAGCTTTCGGCCTTCCTCCGAAAGTGACGATGCCAACGTTCTCCAGCAAGAGGGAAACCCCGATGGCCGAGATAAGGGCCGAAATCCGGGGTGCATCCCTGAGAGGACGATAAGCGACCCTCTCCACCGCCATCCCCAGGATAGCTGCCAGCGGGATCGTCAGCCCGAAGGACACATACCATGGCAAGGCAAAGAGGGAAACTCCATAGAAAGCCATATAAGCGCTCATCATGAAAATATCGCCGTGGGCAAAGTTGATGAGCCTTAATATCCCGTAAACCATGGTGTAGCCGATGGCGATCAACGCGTACAGACCTCCTAGAGAGATGCCATTGGCCAGGTGCTGTAAGAACATGTCTAAGCTCATACACTGCTCCTAATTCACAATCGAGAAGGTCTTCTCTTTAAAAAGGCAGGTGCCTCTTCATCCTCTCCACAGCCTCGCGGATCCCGTCCTCCGAGGTTGACCCGAACACCATGCGCACATGACCCTGACCATGAGGCCCATAATCTGAGCCTGGAGTCACCACTACTCCTGCCTCATCAATCAACCTTTGAGCGAATTGGTATGCATCCTTTTCTATCCCAGAGATATCAGGGAAAACAAAATAGCCCCCTTTTGGTAACTGACAACGGATACCATCTATGCTGTTCAACCCCTCGACTAACAGATCCCTGCGCTGCTGATAACTGCCAACCCACTCTTTTAACCAATCCTGTGGCCCCCGCAGGGCAGCGATGGCCGCTTCCTGAGCTACGCTACCGGCGCAAATGGAGACGTACAAATGCAACGTATTCGTCAACCGTGATACAAGCTCCGCGCCGGCGGCCAACCAGCCCACCCTGAAGCCGCACGTGGAATAGACTTTCGAAAAACCACCCAGCAGGATGGTGCGGGCCTTCATATCAGGGATAGAGACCACGTTTTCCATTTTCTCCCCATCGAAAACTATTTTATCAAAGAGCATATCGAATAACACGATAAGATCATTTTCAAGGGCTACTTCGGCTACTTGCTCCAATTCAGCGCGGCCGAAGACGGTGCCCGTAGGGTTGTTAGGGGAATTGATGATAACCGCTCTCGGTCTCGGCCCTGCTTTAGCTCTCAGTTCTTCCACATCTAAAGTCCATCCAGCCTCTTCAATAAGAGGTATCCTGACAACCATACCCCCTGCCAGCATAACGCACGGCTCAAAGATAAGATAAGTCGGATCGGTTAAGATGACCTCATCGCCAGGATTTATCGTGCCCTGGATAGCGATATAGATGGACTCGGCGGTGCCGCTGGTGACCAGGATTTCGGTATCGGGGTTGTAAGACACCCCGGCCTCGGCCTCCAGCTTCTCAGCGATGGCTTCCCTCAATTCAGGTAGACCCTGAAAATCGGTGTAGTGAGTATGGCCTCGATCAAGGGCCCTTTTGGCTGCCTCGATAATGTGCGGGGGCGTATCGAAATTAGGGTCCGCTGTTTCCAGCCTGATGAGACCCTTTCTACCCCTCGCCAATTCACGGGCCCATTCAACGGCTATGCCTTTGCCCTCGAGCCTCGCTATTCTGTCGGCGATCATAGCTCGATTCACAGAACTACCTTTCTGAGCCGAATTCTAAGCGATAAAACGCAAAATTGGGAGGAGAAGAGGCACCTCTTCTCCTCCCAACCTACAGGTGTGGGGCTTAGAAAGGCTCTACACTGGTTAAGAACTCGAACTTACCGTTCTTAACCGTCTTGATCACAGCGCTCTTCACAGCATCGCCGGTTTCATTCAGCGTTATCCAGCCCGTGACCCCCTCGAACCTATCCGTTGCATACAATGCATCGGCTATGGCATCGCCATCAACGGAGCCTGCGCGTTCGATGGCGTCGAGGAGGAGCATGTAGGCGTCAAAGCCCAGGGCGGCGAAGGCATCCGCCTCCCTGCCGTATTCCGCCTCAAACTCCGCCACGAACTTGGCGGAAGCGGGAGTGATAGCCCCCTTCGGATGGTAGTGGGTGCTGAAGGCCACGCCTTCCACTGCCGCCCCGCCGATCTCGATCAGCTCCGGGGCATCCCAGGCGTCTCCGCCCAACAGCGCCCCCTTGTAGCCAAGCTCCCTGGCCTGCTTACAGAGCATTGCCGCCTCACCGTAGTACCCCGACGAGAAGATCACGTCCGGGTTCTTGCCTATGGCGTGGGTCAACTGGGCGGTGAAGTCCGTGTCGCCCGTCTGGTAGGAGGTGAAAGCGACGATGCTCTTGGGGTCCCCGGTCAGCTCGATGAAAGTGTCCCTGAAGAAGGCCGACAGGCCGACCGAGTAGTCCTGGGCGACGTCCTGGATGATGGCCGCTGTCTTGGCTCCCAACTCCTCTACAGCATACTTGGCCATCACTGCCCCCTGGAAGGGGTCTATGAAGCAGGCTCTGACATAGAATCTCTTGCCTTGGGTGACCAGGGGGTTGGTGGGCGAGCAGCCGACGACGGGGATATGGGCCTTCTCGGCCACCTCGCCGCCAGCCATGGAGAGGG
>VGOG01000224.1 GCA_016875995.1 Chloroflexota bacterium | reverse complement strand
GCCGGCCGCATTGGTCAGGCGGCCAGGATAGGCGATGGTCACTCCGGCCGCGTTGGGCTGCTCGACCGGAGGCAGTGCCTGGGCGGGCCCCGCCAGCCGCGGGCCAGCCACCGCCGCCAGCAGCAGGGCCACGGTCAGAACCAGCAGCAACATCTTCTTGGTAGACATCTTGTCCTCCTGTGGGTGATTGGGCTGACGCTCGTCGCGCCAGCAGGTTGAGGCCGTAGACCATGGGGCATAGGCATCACATCCTCCCGTGCTGATAGCAAATATCTGATAGCTGATGGCGGTCCGCTATCTGCCATCTGCTATCGGCCATCAGTGTTTCTTCAGCACCAGCGGCAGGTATAGCCACACCGTCGGCGCTCGCCACTCGTAAGCGCCGATGTCCGGCTGAGCATCGCGCGGCTGGCCAGCGAAGTCGTCGGTTGGGGTACCGACGGTTGTGCCGGCGTTGATCGCCGGGCTGCTGGGCAGGAGGCGAGCATCGAAGGCGTCTATGGAGGTGTTAGCCAGGCCTGGCGATACCTCGCAGAGATCGTGGGGGCCGGGGCAGGGAGGAATGTTCTTGGTGTTGGTGATCGCCGAGTAGTCCAGGTCGAAAGGGTCATGCGGGAAGTTCTCGGCCCAGGCCAGGCAGGTCTGCTCGAAGGGCTGCAGGAAATCGGTCTGGCCGACAAAGATGTTGTTGCGCAGATGAACCGCCTCGGCACCGGTGCAATGCCCCTCGCATTCCGCCAGCACCAGACAATCCCCCTCGCTGGTGAGGGTGTTGTTGGTGACAGTGATCCGGTTCCCCGGCCGTAAATCCAGGGAAAGAGCATTGCCGACAGCGCGACAGTTGTCCACGTCGTAGGTGAACGGCTGGCCGTCAAAGAAGCCGCAGTTGCCCACGATGATGGAGTTTTCAATCAACGTGGGGCCGTTGGTCTTGAGTTGATTGCCGGCATTGCCCTCAGCGATGGTGCGGCGAATCTCGATGGAGGAGGTAATCAGCCGGGCATAGAGCAGGTCCAGCCCATCCGAGGTGTTGTGCCGGAAGGCGGAATCTTCAATGATCCAGTGCCCGCCCGTCTCGCCAGTGCCCACCCCGTCGCCGTATCCCCCGGCCGACTGGGCCCAACAGCCGGTGGGCTGCCCGCCCGGCCAGGTCTCGCCACAACCATTCCACTCCACCGTCCAGTGCCGGAAGGTCAACGTTCCTGAGTTGGCGTCGCCGTAATCGTCCCAAAGGTCACCGTCCCAGCCGACCCAGCCATTACCGGCGAGGCGCACGTCCTCCACCGTCCAGTCGGTCAGCCGCCCGGCGTGGATGCCGCCAGCGGCCAGGCCGTGGATGTTCAGGTCGTGCAGATAGACATGGGCCGCGTCTTCCGCGTAGAGGCCAATGGGAGCCCAGGGACCAAAGGGGTAAGTATCCCGCTGACAGGCCAGGCCGCCGCTGTGAAACTCCACACAGCCAGAGTGATCGGTGATCTCCAGGCAGGCGATCTCCACGTTGCTGGCATCAGTCAGGTTGACGATAAACCACGGACGCTCTGTGCCCCACAGTTCGGGCGGGCTGGCGCAGCCGCTATCCCAGCCGGCTCCCAGGAGGCGGGTGGGATGCGCCGGGTCGGGGCCGCTGGGCACAGGGAGCATGTGGCAGTCCCAGGGAGAGTCAGAGGTGCAGTTGTCGGCCCCAGGTGCGCCGTAGCCCATCATGTAATGGCCGCTGCCGATGATCAGGGTATCGCCGCCAGCAAGGCGCGCCGTACCGCCGGGTGGCAGGGCGCGGAAGGGATGATCCCAGGCGCAGAGCTGGTTGCTGCCACTGCCGGCGTAGGGGGCGTTAGCACGACCGGTGCACTGGCTAGGCGAACCGCCGTCCGGGCGCACATACCAGGTGTTATGCCCTGACGTTGGGGTGGGCGTGGGGGTGTTGCTTGTAGGCGTGGCCGTGGGGGTTCCACCCCTTCTTACTGCTACAAAATGATTTGTTTTATAACAGAATGCTCCCTGAGGAAAATCCTCTTCCGGATAAGGCTCACCTGGAGTCAAGTTATCTCCAAACAACCCTCCATATGCGCCGAAATGTAAACCACCCATCTCGCCTGTAAAAGCCGAATGTGGTTCTCCTTGAGAAACAAGCCTGCCATTTAGAAATAACGATAGTTGTCTATTACTATCTAGTTGAAGTTCAATCCTGTTTTTCTGCCCAAAATTAAACAAGGCAGCATTCCAATCTAGAATTGGAAGTTGAGTTTTATTTCCATCAGGATCTACTACTCCCATTACGATGTAATAAACTCTAGCTCCACTACTTTTTTCGATGTAGTCTATCACGTTTACTGAGAGCATGTGAGCTGGCCTCCTTGATGGGTCATCTATTAATGGACCAAAAACGCCCATACAATTAAGCCAACGACTATTACCAGTTTCATGAAAAATTGGCGACATAGATGCGTCATACCAGGTGTCATTACCCACTCTCCATGGAGGAGAAACTCCATTAACAACATGATTCCAATCTCCCCACCACTTAGTTGGTTGAGATCTTCTTATCGGTTCAGTCCCTCGCCAAACTACTGGCCCTTCAAAGACTTCTTTTAAAACTCTACTTGTCCCAAACCCTACTGGATCATAAGTCAGTTCTTCTACTCTCCCTCCTTGTTCATCAATTACTGTCCAGGCCTCTGGTCCTACTTCTCTGGTCCCTTCGTTGGACCACACTATCTGCCAAGGAATTTCTGTTGGCCTTGATGTCTCTGTTGGAGTAGGCGTAAACACTGCCGTGGGAGTACCGGCGGGGGTAACAGTGGGGGTAGGCGTCACCGTGGACCATGTGCCGGTTGGCGTGGCAGTGGCCGTGGGGGTTTCACCCCTTCTTACTGCTACAAAATGATTTGTCTTATAGCAAAATGCCCCTTGAGGAAAATCAACCTCGGGAGGTACAGGGTTTGGAGGTATTATATCTAGCGTTCCTCCATATGCTCCCCAATGGAAACCACCCAATTCGCCAGTAAAGGCAGGATCTAAATTGGCTTGTGTTGCAACCCTTCCATCTAAGAAAAGAGTCACTATTCTATCTACTAGCTGAACTTCAATCCGATGCCATTCCCCAAAGTGAAAATAAAGCTCCGAATCCCAATAAAAAGTAGCGCTTGAATCAGGTTTAATTATCCCTAGAGGAATTATGTAACTACCATCTGCATTTGCGAAAATACTTACTGATGCAATAAACTGTGGTCGTTTTTGAGTATCCCCTACAGCTGGCCCAAAGATACTAGCAATATTAAACCATCTTCCTACTCCCTGGTTAGCATCAGGATGCACGGGAGCTATACTTCTATCATAAAAAGCATCATTACCTATCTTCCAAGGCGGAAGAATACCATTTACCGTATGTTCCCAATCAGGAAACCACTTGGTGGGCTGGGCTCGTCTTAACCATTCACCATGATCATCAACTATAGGTCCAACAAAGGATTCTTTTAGCACTCTACCACGCCCACTACCAGTAGGATCAGATGAAAGTTCTTCTACAATCCCACCTAGCTCAGCAATAACAGTCCATCCAGCCCGGCTTCCTTCGTTAAACCACACAGTCTCCCAAGGTACCTCTGTAGGTGTTGGGGTCTCAGTCGGAGTTGGGGTAAAGGTGGCGACGGGAGTAACAGTGGGGGTAGGCGTGAAAGTCAGTGCTGGTGGGTAATCATTCAGTATCACCGGGAGAAAGATGCGGAAGGTGCGGGGCGTGGGCGTAGCTGTGGGTGTTCCAGGTTCCACGTTCCAAGTTGGTGTTGGCGTTGGTGTGAACGTGGAACTTGGAACCTGGAACGTCGCAGTAGGCGTGCCCTGAGCGGACTGCCAGCGGTTGTAGAAGACGTTCAGCAGGGGGACGAACTCGCCGGTGGCCTTCTGGTGGCCGGCCGTTGTGGGGTGGCTGTCACCGCTAGGATAGGCCGAGTAATTGTTGTTTATAGTTTGGATGTGTTGTACCGCGCCATTCCACCAGCGGTGGTGATTGCCGTCCGCCCAGCCTGTATCGTTGGGCTCTTCGTTCGTTGTCGGGTCATCCACGCGGGTGATACTGCCGTTGGAGGTGAGAACGTTGTAATAGTCGAAGACGGCAACGTTGTTGTAGGCGTAGCCGGCCAGCCAGTCGTTGACTAGCCAGTTGTTGAAAGCGCGAGCGTTGGCGGCGCGTTCAGGTGCAGTCTCACTCGCCACCAGAGGCGGCGCCGTGATGACGACAAATAGCTTGTCCTGGCGGGTGGCAAAATAGGTCAGGATGTTGTTGTAGACCGCCTTGGCGTTGCTCACCGAGTACTCCCAGTCGTTTGGCTCAGCGTATGGCGGGTCGTCGGGATGGCCGTGCAGGTCGGAGTTGGGGAAGCACGACTTGAACATGATGATTTGGTTCTCGCCGCCGGGATCTGTCGCCAAGCGAGACCAGTACCCGAAATCGCCAATGTTCTGGCCATTCTCGTTATACAAGGCGGTCAGGATCATGTTGCGGTTCAGGCCGGTAAACCATTCGGGCCAGTTGACGATGTCCGTCCGGTCGCCGATACCGTAGGGTTCCCAGCCGTAGTTGGTGGCGCTGACAAAATAGTTGCTGTTCATCAACGCCACGCCCAAGCCACCGTAAGGTTGATCCTCATTTGGGTCGGCCAGCCAGTTCCCACCGGTGGAGTGGTGGATGAAGATCAGCTTCACCGGCTGGCTGGGCGGGGTGGGATTCAAGGCCGGAACGTACACGGCCGGGGGAGGTGACGGGTTGTCGCACCCTTTGGATTCGAAATCGGTGGGGTGCGACAACCCGTCAGGGCCGGCGCTCATGGGCTGCCCAGCGTAGATGCCGGTCATCAGAAGACCCAGACAGGCCAGCAGGCCGCCAGTGACAAGCCACGGTGCAGCTTTCATGGCCTTTCTCCGAGCGATTAGAAAAAAGCCCCCTGTTCACAGTATAAACGTAGGGGGCGACAAAAGGGATACAGGAGATTGCAGATTACAGATTGACGATTCTGGAAATCCTTGCGAAGGTTCGGAACCTTCGCAAGGATGAAAACAGATTGCAGTAGGTGCGACGCACTTGTTCTGCTAGTGCGTCGCACCTCTTCCGTGTTGCGTGTTCCTTTAGGCACCACGCAGCACGGAACACGCAACACGCCACAGTTATCACCTTGCCAGGAGCATCCTGGCCGGGAAGTCTACGGTTTGCTCGTCTTCGGAAGCGGGTGAGGCGCCTGCGGGGCAGGAGGCGGCGGTGCATTTGCGCAGGACGATGTTGTCCACGTAGCCGCCCTCAGCGTAGTTGACCGAGCCGTTGCTAGAGAAGATCAGCGCCACCCACACGTTAGGCTGGCCTCTCAGGTCACCCAGGGTGTAGACGTTTGTCAGGTCCAGAACCTTGTCCACCCAGCCGTTCGTGTTTCCCCAGGTGCAGATTCCGTAGAAATCGCTGCCGTTGAGCGAAGCGGAGCGGCAGACTGTATCATTGTCTGATTCGCTGTACAGCCAGAGCTTGAACTTCAGGTCGGCGGCCGTGGCCCCAACCAGGCTAAATGGCCCGTAGGTCATCCAGGAATCGGCGTTGTCCGGGTAGTTGCTGCCACATTCCAGGCCATTACCGTTGGCCCCACCGCCCACACCCCAGCCGCTGTAACTACCGGCGTAGGCCTTGCAGGGGCGCAGGTCCCAGTAGTATTCGCCGTTAGTCGTACCGTCGTTGTCCTCTACAATCCACGGACTGGGGAAAGCACCCTCAAAGTCTGTGCTGACGATCGTCGTCCAGCCGGCAGGTGTGGGCGTCAGCGTGGGCGTCGGCGTGGGGGTGTCTGGCACCCAGATGGTCCACTTCTTCATGATCAGCGGTAGATAGATCTTAGCCAGCTCCCGCGCCTGGAGAACGTTGCCGCCAACCTGCTCGCCATCCACCAACTGGGCGATCTGCAGCGTGGGTGGCTCCTTGCCCGCAGGCACGGTCACTTCGAACTTGAGCTGGCTGGTCTCCT
>VGOG01000223.1 GCA_016875995.1 Chloroflexota bacterium | reverse complement strand
ACCCTGGTCAACATCCTGAACCCGCAGTTGATCATCGTTGGCGGCGAGGGGGTACGAGCCGGGGAGTGGCGTTTCGGGCCCATGCGGGAGGCGATTCGCCAACACGCCTTCGACGGCCTGGCCGATGATCTGGACATCATCATTGAGCCAGCGGGAGACGAGACCTGGGCGCGGGGCGCGGCCTGCGTGGTGTTGGGGGAGCTGTTCAAGTCGCCAGAGCACAAGGGAAAAGCCACGGATTTGATGGCGGCGATGGCCTGACGTCGTCCGACTGTCTTTTTTCATCCGACTTTCTTCGGTCACAGAATGAAGTTGGGGAAAGGAAGGGGGTGATACACGAGAAACCTGCGACAGTTTCATCGGTTTGACCGATCATCCAATCTCGACTAAAATCAAAAGGAGGAAAATCCAATGAACAAGCGAAAGCATTTCACGTCCCTGATCATGGCTGGCCTGGTGGTGTTGGCCCTGCTGGTTGCCGCCTGCGCCCCAGCGCCAACGCCAACCCCAGTGCCGCCAACGCCAACCCCAGTGCCCAAGAAGGTCACAGTGACCCTGTGGCATGCCTATCACACGGGTGAGAAGGAAGAAGTGGCCATCAACCAGGTTCTCGAGCAGTATAGGGCGGACCATCCAAATGTGACGGTCAACGTCCTCGCCGTGCCCTTTGACCAGATCTTCCACAAATGGGAGACCGAAGTGGCGGCCGGCGGTGGTCCAGACATGTTCACCGCCCCGAACGATAACCTTGGCAACGAGGTGCGCGGTGGTCTGGTGGCCCCGCTGGATGACCTGCTGGCTGGTAAGCTCGGGGGGTTCAGCGAGATGGCGATCAATGGTGTGACCGTTGATGGCAAGATCTACGCCGTGCCAGGCATCATCAAGGCCGTGGGGTTGTTTTACAACAAGGCCATGGTCGCGACACCGCCTGCCACGCTGGATGAACTGAAGGCTCAGGTTAAGGGCGGCACGAAGTATGTGTTCATGCAGTACGGCTATCACAACTTCGGCTTCTTCACCGGCGCCTTTGGCGGTACATTGATGGACGAGACCGGCAAGTGCATCGCCGATCAGGGCGGTTTTGCCGAGGCCATGCAGTACCTGTATGAACTGAAGCAGGCCGGCTTGATCTCCGAGACCGACGAAGGCAAGGCCAACACCATGTTCATGCAGGGCCAGGTCGCGGGCATCATCAGCGGTCCGTGGATGCTGGGCACCTTCAAGGAGCCTCTCGGCGACAAGCTGGGTGTGACTTTCATGCCCGCCGGTCCGGCAGGCCCTGCTACGCCACTCACCGGCGTTGATGGCTGGTACATCAACCCCAACAGCAAGAACAAGGAGGCCGCTGTTGAGCTGGCACTGTACATCTTCGGTCCTGAAGGCTCGAAGATTTATGCCAACGTAGCCGGCAGTCCGATGGGCCGCACCGATGTTAAGATTACCGATCCGTTGGTGCAAGCCTTCATGGACATCGCCAATGCTGGCTTCCCGCGCCCGCAATCCGTTGAGTTTGGCAACTGGTGGGGCCCCTTCGGTGATGCCTTCACCAAAGTCATGGAGGGTCAGGCTGCTGCCGCCGCTGCTGTTGCGCAAGCCTGCACTGACATGAACACCGCGAGCGGCCATTAATTGCCCTCTGCAAGGAGGGAGCGTCATTCCTTGGCGCTCCCTCCTTCCCTAACTCTATCAGCATTCGATCAAAAGGGTGGACTCAGTACACCACAACAGCGTGATGTGAGGGAGTTGAACTCCCGAACGGAGAGCTCGGAGTACAACTCCTCGCCATCGAATTGCGGTCTACTGAGACTACCCCATTCCCGGGAGGTTGGAAATGGCGGTCACCGAGAGCATATTCCAATTCGTAGCGAGGAGAAAACCCTGGCGCAAAAAGATTAACCCATATCTCTACCTCATTCCTGCATTCCTGGTCATGGGGGTCATTACTTTTTATCCCATGGGCTTCCAGCTATGGATGTCGTTCACCAATTACGGAATCCAGAATCTACGTTTTGATGCTCCCCTTCCTGACTGGGTTGGACTTGCCAATTACATCAGGATCCTCACTACCAATCTCGGCCTTTCCAACTTCGACTTCTGGCGGATACTGGGCTTCAACCTTTTCTGGACTTTCTCCAACGTCATTATCCATATTGCCTTAGGCATTGTGATTGCGGTTGCATTGAACACGGAAGGGTTGTGGTTCAAAAAGATCTATCGCGCCATTTATATTCTCCCCATCGTTATCCCTCAGATCATTGTGGCTAACGTTTTTCGCAATATGTTTGATCCGGATTACGGCGCTATCAACCAGGGACTGGCGTTGATCGGCGGTTTATTCGGGCTTTCGCCGGATGTCTTCCATATTCGGTGGATTGACCAAATCGCTTATCCCATTTCGGGCGTCCCGCTCACGCTTTCGTATTTTGCCCTGCTTATCACCAACATCTGGCTGGGTTGGCCGTTTATGACCATCGTCGCCACCGGGGCGCTGCAAAGCATCCCCCACGAACTCTATGAAGCGGCCGACATTGACGGTGCAAGCGGCTCACAAAAATTCTGGCGCATTACCTTGCCCCTTATCCGGCCGGCCATGGTCCCCGCCGCGGTCTACGGCATCGTCGTCACCTTTAACCTGTTCACCCTGATCTACTTCCTTTCTGGAGGCGGACCGATACGTAGAACAGAAATCCTGCTCACCGCAGCCTTCCGGCTGGTCAATGAGCAAAGGTTGTATGGCATAGCGGCCGCGTTCTGCGCCTATATCTTCTTTGTCCTCCTCGGATTAACCCTGTTAACTAACTACATTACTCGCGCTACGGAGAGTTACGAGGCCTGAGATGTCTGATAATTCCTCCACAAGTTCTGTAACCCGACTGGCCAAGCGGTTCAAGGCAAAACCATCCTCAAGCCGCCGATTGGGCCTGAGGCAGCAACTGCTCCTGCAACTGTTTATGTTCACGATCGCAGCGTCCGTCATGTACCCCCTCTTGTGGGTGATCAGCCTCTCGTTTGATCCACGCAATATCCTCCGTCCAACCGAGCTGAGGCTCATCCCACCGGGCGCTACTCTGGAAAATTACCGCCAGGTTCTCATCCAGCCCACCCCGAATCCAGTCTCCTGGCCAGAACTGGCATTCAACAGCTTCTGCCTCTCAATAGGGACGGCGATCGCCTCGGTTGTCGTTGGTGTCTTTGCGGCCTATGCCTTTTCTCGCCTGCGCTTTGCCGGCCGCCAGGCGCTCATGATCAGCGTTCTGACCGTTCTGATGCTTCCGGCCATCGCCACTCTGCCGGCCCTTTTCGTCCTGCTTAACAAGGTTCAAATGAGTATTGGCGAGACTCAGTTCAATCTGCGCAATTCCCTGTGGGGAGTTGGCCTGGCTGTGTTGTCTATTCTCCTGCCATTCGCTATCTGGAACCTGAAGGGGTATCTGGATACCATCCCCAAGGACCTGGAAGAGGCGGCTCTGATTGATGGCTGCACCCGAAACCAGGCCTTCTTCCGTGTGACCCTGCCGCTGGCTGTCCCGGCCCTGGCTGTCACAGGCTTCCTGGGCTTCATGAGCACCTGGTCGGAGTTCGCCATCTCCTGGCAGTTTCTGACCAACCCCAAGAACTTCACGTTGACGATGGCCCTTTATAACATGGTAGGCCAGTATGCGGGTAATACCTCCTGGGCCAAGTTCTCCGCCATGGCCATCCTGGTCGCTTTGCCTGTGTCCGTTGTTTACCTTTATTTGCAAAAGTACATTGTGAGCGGCCTAGCCATCGGCGGCGTGAAGGGCTAAGGTCGTTGAGAGGGTGGCTTGACAAAGGAACGTCAACATCTGACCTGGCCGCTCTCCACCTGCGTGGGCACGAAGGGGTCATCGTTGAATGTGGTAAGCATTGAAGCTTGGCTATCTTCGGGTCCGGACTGGAAATGAAACCTGCCAGAGGCACCCATCGTTTTACCGCTTCACCGGACAAGGAGCAGATCATTAAGGCCAGACCCTTGGGGTTTTGGAAAACCCCAAGGGTCTGCATTGTTACCCCTGACTGGGTCAAAGACGCTATCTTCTACCAAATCTTCCCCGACCGCTTCGCCAGGAGCGAGGCTGTGCCCAAGCCATCAAACTTGGAACCCTGGGACAGCCCGCCTACCGTCCATGGTTTCAAGGGAGGGGACCTGCTGGGCGTGGCCGAGCACCTGGACTACCTGCAGGCGTTGGGGATCACCGCCATCTATTTCAACCCCATTTTCCAATCGGCGGCCAACCATCGTTACTCGACTCACGACTACTACCAGGTGGACCCTATCCTGGGTGGGAACGAGGCATTTCGTGTGCTCCTGGACGCCGCCCACGCCCGCGGCATCCGCGTGGTGTTGGATGGCGTCTTCAACCACGCCAGCCGGGGGTTCTATCAGTTTCACCATACCCTGGAGAACGGAGCAGCCTCGCCCTACTGGGATTGGTTCCACTTCGACGAGGAGCGACTGCGGGACGGGAAGCGACTGAACGCCTATCCTGACCTGGAGGAAGAACAGCGCATCCTCGGCAGCCAGCGTAGTCTGGAGGCGCTGGGCTACCAGGCCTGGTGGGACGTGCCAGCGATGCCCAAGTTCAACACCGATACGCCAGCGGTGCGGCGCTTCATCTTCGACGTGGCCTGTCACTGGATCGAGTTCGGCATAGATGGCTGGCGGCTGGACGTGCCCTACGAGATAGACGACGCCTTCTGGCGGGAGTTCCGTGTCGTGGTCAAGACAGCTAACCCCGAAGCGTACATCGTAGGCGAGATCTGGGGCGATGCCCGGCGCTGGCTGCAGGGCGACCAGTTCGACGCGGTGATGAACTACATCTTCAATCGTGCCTGCCTCGGCTTCTTCGGCGGAGAGCACCTGGACACCACTCAGCGGCCCGGCGGCTTCACGCTGCAGCCGCTGAGCGCCGTCCAGTTCGCCGATGCCATAGATAACCTGCTGTCCCTCTACGACTGGGAGGTGACGCTGGTGCAGCTCAACCTCCTCAGCAGCCACGATGAGCCGCGCTTCCTGACGTTGGTGCAGGGGGACGAGAAAGCTTTGCAGTTGGCCACCCTGTTCCAGATGACCTTCCCCGGCGCGTCCTGCGTCTACTACGGGGATGAGATCGGAATGGAGGGCGGCCCCGACCCCGACTGCCGCCGGGCCTTCCCTTGGGACGAAACCTGCTGGGATCATGACCTGCGGGCTTTCTTCCAACGGGCGATCACCCTACGCCGTGAGCACCCCGCTCTGCGGAGGGGGCATTACCTCCGCCTGCACGCCGACGGCCAGCGCGGGGTCTACGCCTTTGCCCGCCAGGAGGAGCGGGAAACGTTGGTGGTGGTGTTGAACAACGGTCTGGCCAGCTACTACCTGGACGTGCCGGTGCGAGGCCTGTTCGCCGATGGCACGGCCCTGCACGACCTATGGGAGGGTGGCAAGGCTCAGGTGGCCGCCGGGCGGATCACCGGCGCGACGTTGCCGCGTCGTTCGGGAGCGGTGCTGGCGGTGCGAGAGAACCGATGAGGTAAAGGCATGGTCCCTGGAATCGAGGCAAGGGGCAACACTGGATTGCCCCTTGTCTTTTCACCCTCGAGAGTGTTCGGTAATTCATCAATGGCTCTAGCTTGGCGATAATGTGGTCGAAAGCTGACCCAGCTATACGCCAGATGGTCAATAATTGGGAGACAACAGCCTAAACGCTGTAGCTTGCTTCACGTTGTGCTGGAATGCGAGTTGACCGCAAGCTGTGGCGTTTAGGCCACAGTGCAGCAAACCAGAGGCTGATTCGCCAGCAGGATAATTACCGAACATTCTCCCTTCACGAAAAGGCAGTGTGACCAATGGATGCCGCTACTCACCTCCAGAGTTTGTTTCATGACCCCTACGGCCTCGAGCATCCCTATGAGCAGCAGCCCACCGAACGCTTCCCACGCCACCCGTTGGCCGGAGAGCCAGTGACGCTGGGCGTGGCAACCTGGCCGGCCAGAACCGCTGAGGCGGTGTG
>VGOG01000222.1 GCA_016875995.1 Chloroflexota bacterium | reverse complement strand
ACGATACGCTGTATCTCGCTTGTGCCCTCGAAGATCTCGGTGATGCGTTGGTCGCGGAAGGCGCGTTCCACCCAGAAGTCCCGACTGTAGCCTAGCGCGCCGTGAATCTGAAGGGCCCTGTCAACGCAGCGGTGGGCCACCTCGGAGCCATACAGCTTGCACATGGCCGCTTCTTTGATGAAGGGTTGGCCGGTATCCACCAGCCAGGCAGTGCGGTAGATCAGAGAGCGCAGGGCCTCGATCTCGGTGGCCATGTCGGCGATCATGAAATGGACCGATTGCTTGTGGGCGATGGGCACGCCAAATTGCTGGCGGGTCTTGGCCCACTGGATGCTGCCCTCCAGGCAGGCTTGCGCCCCTCCCAGGCAGCCGGCTCCCAGGCTAACGCGGCCTACGTCCAGGGTTTTCATGAAGGTGATAAAGCCGGCCCCGAACTGGCCCAGCACGTTCTCCTTGGGCACGCGGCAGTCCTCGAAGATCAGCTCGGCTGTATTGCTGCCCCGGATGCCCATCTTATTCTCTGAGGTACCCACCCCAAAGCCGGGGAATTCCTTCTCCACGATGAAGGCCGTCACCCCTCCCCGGGCTCCCAGGGAGGGATCGGTGACTGCCATGACGCTGATGATGTCGGCGTGGGCGCCATTGGTGATAAAGGTCTTGGTGCCGTTCAGGACGTAGTAATCGCCGTCGCGCACGGCGGTGGTCTTGATGGCTGCGGCATCGGAGCCGGCGCCGGGTTCCGTGAGGGCAAAGGCGCCGATCTTCTCACCCGTGGCCAGGGGGACCAGGTACTTCAGTTTCTGTTCCTCGGTGCCGTCCAGGTAGATGGCCATAGCCCCGATGCCGGTGCGGGCGCCGATGACGGTGGCTGTTGAGGCGCAGACCTTGTTCACCTCCTCCATCAGGATGCAGTAGCCGGTCTCGCCCGCTCCAACTCCCCCGTACTTCTGGGGGAAGGGTACGCCCATCAGGCCCAGTTTAGCCGCCCTCTCGATGGTTTCGAAGGGAACGCGGTGCTCACGGTCTATCTTCTGGGCCAAAGGGCGCACGTCGTTCTCGACGAACTCGCGCACCATGCGGCGGAACAACTGATACTCTTTTGGGAAACTGAAATCCATTGAGAACCTCCAGAAATCCAGTGATCAGGGATCAGGGACTAGGGATCAGGGATCAGGGATCAGTTATGGCTTGATCACCAGCCCCTTTTCTTTGAGGATGTCTCTGGCGATGATGAAGCGCTGTATCTCGCTGGTTCCTTCCATGATCTGCAGGGCGCGGAAGTCGCGGTACATGCGCTCGATGGCGTATTCCTTCATGTAGCCGAAGCCGCCATGCACCTGGAGCATTTTGTTAGCGGCCCGCATGGCTATCTCAGAGCCGATGAGTTTGGCCATGGACGCATCTCGTGTGTAGGTCGCTCCCGTGTCGGCTAGCCAGGCCGTGTGGTAGACCAGGTAGCGCAGGGCCTGGATCTCGGACGCGGCGTCGGCGATGAAGTTCTGGATGGCTTGCTTCAGGGCGATGGGGCCGCCGAACTCTTCGTGCTCGATGGCGAACTGGATCCCAGCCTCCAGCGCGGCCTGGGCCCCACCCAGGCAGATGGCCGACAGGCTCAGGCGGGCGAAGTCCAACGCCCTCATAGCTATCTTGAACCCCTCTCCTTCCTGGCCCAGGAGGTTCTCTGCGGGCACTCGGCAGTCGTCGAAATAGAGGGTGTTGCAGGTGAGGCCCCTCAAGCCCATCGTTGGCTCGCGGTAGCCCACTTTGAAGCCGGGAGTGTCTCTTTCCACGATGAAAGCGCTTATCCCCTTGGGCTCCACGTCGGGATCGGTGATGGCGAAGACCAGGAAGATGTCGGCGATCCCACCGTTCGAGGCCCAGGTCTTGCAGCCGTTGAGCACGTAATCTCCGCCGTCTCGCCTGGCCCTGGTCGCCAGCGCTGTGACATCGGAACCAGCGGCCGGTTCAGTCAGAGCAAAGCAACCTATCTTCTCCCCAAAGGCCATCGGTTCCAGGTACTTGCCCTTTTGCTCATCGCTGCCGTTATCCAGGATGGTTTTGCTCACCAGGCCGTTGTGCACGCTGATGGTCATCGCCGTGGACGTGCAGGCTCTGGCAAGCTCCTCCAGCAGCAGGCAATAGCTGATGGCATCCAGGGCCACCCCTTCGAACTCCTCCGGGAGAAGGGCTCCCAGGAAGCCTTGCATGGCTGTTTTTTCCAACAGCTCTCGCGGCAGCTTTTCTTCCCCGTCTATTTCCTCAGCCAGGGGGGCAACCTCGTTGGTGACGAAATCGCGGAACATCTTCTGGAACATCCGCTGTTCTTCGTTGAGGGCAAAGTCCATGATTTATCCTCCCACACTTGTGTTGGGTGGCTTGAGCAATTCGGGCCGCCAGGGTGGCAGCACACGGTGAGGAGCCATAAGAGTTGGCTGGCTGTTTGTTGGGCACCCGCCTCGATCTTTGGACGCCATTGTCCAATTCATCGAGCCCAGTGGTTATCTTGTTGTATCACCGGCGCTGCCCGCCCTGGCGGCAAGCAAGGAGGGGAGTGCTGACACTGGTCCCACGCTATCTCGTCGTCAGTGTCGTAGGCTGTGATGCGGGTTCGTTGTTGGGACCAGTGTCAGCTTAAGGAGGGGTGGGCGTCCTCGCCTGACTACAGTGCTGGGACGATGATGGCGAGGACGCCGCCCTCGAGGAAGGGACGTGCGATGAATGGGTGCGACGTAGCCCGTCCCCGACCTCGCTATCTGTCCTTGAACTCCGGCTTGCGCTTCTCGAGGAAGGCCTTGAGCCCCTCATCCATGTCCTCGCTGCCCTGGAGGGCCACAAACTGCGCGGTCTCCACCTCGAGGCCGCCCTGGAGGTCCTTCTCCAGGCCCTCGTTCACGGCCCTGATGATGGCTGCGATGGGCAGCGCGCTCTTAGAAATGATGCGCTTAGCCAGACCCGTGGCCTCCCTGAGCACCCGGCCGGTGGGCACTACTTTGTCCACCAGGCCGATGCGGTAGGCCTCCTGGGCGGTGATGTGGTCGCCGCTGAGCATCATCTCCAGGGCCTTGCCCTTGCCCACGATGCGCGGCAGGCGCTGCGTGCCGCCCCAGCCGGGGATGATGCCCAGATTGATCTCCGGCTGGCCCATACGCAGCCCATCCTCCGCCAGGCGGATGTGGCAGGCCATAGCCAGCTCCAGGCCACCGCCCAGGGCGAAGCGACCGTTCATGGCGGCGATCACCGGCTTCTCCGACGCCTCGACCTTGTTAAAGACCTCCTTCCCCAGCCGGATGAAGGCCTCCGCCTGGTCGGGCTTGTCCTTGACGGCGTAGATCTCGTTGATGTCGGCCCCGGCGATGAAGAACTGGCCCGCGCCAGTGATGATGATGGCCTTCACCTCATCGTTAGCCGCAAGCTCGTCAAAGGCAGCGCCGAGTTCCTGCACGACTTGCCTGTTGAACGCATTGGCCGGTGGGTGGTCAATGGTCAAGGTAGCGATGCGGTCTTCGATGGAGACATGGATGTACTGGTAGTCGCTCATGACAAAGGCTCCTTTCCTTGGGTAGTAGATAAGTAGACAAGGGAAACAAGTAGACAAGGGGGTATCTGGCTTACTTGTGTACTTGTCTACTTGTGTACTTATTCCTTACACCGTCCACTCCATGAACCCTCGCCCCGCCTTCTTCCCCAGCTCGCCGGCTTTCACCTTCTGATAGAGCAGGTTCACGGGGTGAAAGCGGGGGCCGTATTTCTTCTCCAGCTCCTCCAGCTTCTGTACCACGACGTCCAGGCCCACCTCGTCGGCGTACTCCAGGGGGCCCATCCGCTGGTCGCCCACCATCATGCCCAGGCCGGCGATGCAGGCCATGTCCACGTCGTTGACGTTGGCGATGTCCTCCTCCAGGCACATAGCGGCCTCGTTGATCATGGACATCATCAGCCGGTCCACGCTGAACTCGGTGCCGGTGGCTACCTGGCCCGATTCTTGCAGTTCCTTGATCATCTGCTTGACCGGCTGGTCGGTCTCCTCGCCGTAGCCGTAGAAGCCAGCGCCTGCCTTCTCACCGTGGCGACCGCTCTGGTGGAGCTTCTCGAAGAGGATGGCTGGGGTCATGCGGTCGCCGTACTTGGAGAACAGGTACTTGCCCACGTCGTAGCAGATGTCAATGCCGATCATGTCCATCAGAGTGAAGGGGCCCATGGGCCACCCGAAGTCGGTCATGGCCTCATCAATCTTGGCGGCGGTGGCGGCCCCCTCTTGCAAGCACAGCACCGCTTCGTTGAGATAGGGCATCAGCAAACGGTTGACCAGGAAGCCAGGACACTCCTTGACCACCACGGGGATCTTGCGCAGCTCTTCTGAGAAGCGCACCACATCGTCAATGGTCTCCTGATCCGTCTCCAGACTGGGGATGACCTCCACCAGCTTCATGATGTGGGCCGGGCTGAAGAAGTGCATCCCGATCACCTTGTGGGGACGACTGGTGGCCGCGCCCATCTCCTGGATGGACAGGGCCGAGGTGTTGGAGGCGAAGATGGTCTCCGGTGGGCAGACCTCATCCAGCTCGGCGAAGACCTGTTGCTTGATCTTCATGACCTCCGGCACGGCCTCGATGACGATGTCCACGTCGGCGAACTCATCGTAGGATAGAGTGGGGATGACCAGGTCCATCTTCTCCTGCATGGTGGTGGGTGACATCTTGCCCTTGTCCACTCGCCGCTGGTAGATGTCCCGCATGGTCTCCATGGCCTTGTCCAGCATCTTCTGGTCAATGTCCTTGATCACCACGGGCAGGCCCGCGTAGGTGATGACCTGGGCGATCTCCGCGCCCATAAACCCCGCGCCCACTACTCCGGCCTTAAAAATGTACATCTTTCAACCTCCTCTAGCTTATCGCTTATCGTTCTCTTAGCCTAGATTTGCCTGCTACACTCAGCCACACTCGTTATGGGCCTTTGCGGTTATCATTCGTCCTGTACTTGTGGGTGGACTTTAGGGTCATACAACTCATAGCGTCCATCTCCGTGTAGGAAAAGGAATGGCTTGGTGCTTTTCCAATGATGTCTGGCCGGTGGAAGGTTGACCACAACAGCCATCAAATCTTGCCATATGGAATCGTCTTTCCACGAGCCTCTTTGCTTGATTCGGCCGAATAGTTCCGAGAAGGTCACTATCTCACCAGGTTTCATTACCGCACGAATTGCTTCGGCACAAGTCTCGCCTTGGTATCCTTTGGGCATTTTGCTCCTCCTGTGATCGTATAACGTTTTCGGGCTTTGCGAAGTGCGAAGCATTTGGACGAACACAGTGAGCCGCAAAGCCCGTGTTATCTGAAATCGCCGCGCTCACCTTTTTCCCCTATCCATTTCTACAAGCACTTTCAATGCTTGCACAGTGTAGTTGTCAGCACCATACGGAAGCAATTCCTCAGCAGCTTGGGCCACATCAGCCCAGTCAATGAAATCACCGTCGCGCCGGGCGTGAATATGGCGCTTAGTTCCCAGTTTTACAACGCGGTTGGGTCGGTTGCTGAATACTGGGGCAAGCAAGTCAGAGCTGCACAGGTCAGCAATGTTTTGGGTACGCTGCAGCTGCCTACGGTCGAAGGAAACCCAAAACTTCACTTCCAGCCAAACCATCAGCTCGTCGCAAATCAACAGAAAATCCGGCTTTGCATTAAACAAGGCTGAAAACTCGCGATAGAACAGTTTGTCGTCTTCCATATCTGCCAGATGCCTTGAGAAGTCTTTCGGGTGAATGCCTTGAAGTTGTGGCAATAAATCACGGATGGGCGTTGGGTTGGCGATTTTGCCGCCGTATTGCCCCCGTATCATTGGCAAGAATTCATCATATAAGGCTACAAGAAACTCTTGACGGTTATGGTGGCAATGGTAAAAGTCGCGGAAAACGGCAACTTCGGTGTACACTTCAGCAGCAGCAACCGTTTCCACATTAATGCTAACGGGTAAATTAGTCAAAGACAAAAACCGGCCCAAACCGCTATTTTTGCCCCCATCTTCTTTCGTAATTATTCACCTTGTTGTCTGATTGACGCCCAGTTGACGCTAGATTCACGTTTGGTTGATGAAACTCTGACGCCTATCGAGTATAATAGACATTATCGGAAATAAGAATTT
>VGOG01000221.1 GCA_016875995.1 Chloroflexota bacterium | reverse complement strand
AGTTATTTGACCTGCTGGAGGGGGTGCGCCGTGGTGAGGCGGCCCTCTCGGGGACGTTGGCGGCGAAGATCCTGCAAGAATTCAGGCAACCAGACAAAAGCCTGGCGCGACAACTGGAGGTGAGAGATGAGTTGACGCCCCGAGAGATCGAGGTCCTGAAGTTGGTAGTGGAGGGCGACTCCAACAAGGAAATCGCCGCCAAGTTGGGTATCCAGGAAAACACGGTTAAGATCCACCTGCGCAACATCCTGGAGAAGCTGCACCTGCAGAATCGCCTCCAGGCCGCCGTCTATGCGGTCCGCCAGAAGCTGGTTGAAGATGTACTCCAGGGCGAATAACCCATCCGGGTGATATTGAACGATCGTCCTCACCCGTTAGAGCTATCACCAGATAGCTCTTTTTTTATCGCCAAAATTGCCCAGGTGGGTGTAGGAGAAAGTGGCCGGAGATGGTATTCTATATAATAAGAGGGTGGATTGCGCCTATCCGAAGAAGAGGGGCCATGAAGCGCATCTTCATGCTTTCCAGCCATCCCCTGTTTAGCCAGGGAGTGGAAAGTCTGCTCCGGCGGGAGACAGGGCTGGAGATTGTGGGCCGGGAGGCGGATGCCGACCAGGCCCTGGAGCGCATCAAAGAGCTACAGCCGGATGTGGTGGTCTTGGACTCCGCTGACCTGCGTGATCCTATGCCGGTAGTGATGCGCATTTTCAGAGAGGGGGTGGGAGCCAAGGTTATCAGCTTGAATCTCAAAGACAACACCATGCACGTCTATCGTGGGGAGCAGCGGGTGGTCAAGCAGGTGGAGGACCTGGTAAAGGTCATCAAGGCAGAAGCATCTGAGGGAGTAGAAAACACGGCAAAGAAATTCCGAGACGTGACATCGGGTGCGTCTGGATACAGGCTAGTTTTGTACAAGATCCTGCAGTTCTGTGAGACTCCCAGATCAGCCACCGAAGTCGAAGAAAAGGTTCGTTCCTTCCCGGAGATGCAGACCGCCATCTACCCCCCCATCATCCTCCTGGGGTGGTTGGAGAAGATTGGCGGCATTGAGCGTATGGTTGTGGAAGAGGAAGAAGAGAGGTGGCAGACAACGGAGGCTGGCAAGAGGGTAGCAGCGAGAGAAGCCCTAGCGAAGAGGCTTCTGGAGTTGTTGGCCCAAGAACCTGTGTATCAGGACATCTATATGCAGGTTCTGCGGTTTTGCCAGACCCCCAGGGCAAGGGCTGAGATCGAAGAATTGCTTGAGGGCAACCCGGTGATGGAAAAGCCCAAGGTTTATCCCACCTTCTTCATCCAGGGCCTGGAGGAGGCAGGCGGTCTGGAGTGGGTAGGAAAATGGCAGACCACTGAAGCCGGCAAAGGAGTACTAGCATGAGTAAAACTCTGCGCGAAGATGTGGGCAGAACGTTCCCACCCATTACAACAAAGGAGGGAAACATGGAGAAACTGACAATCACGCGGCGGACTTTTCTGAAAGCCGCTGCGGTCACAGGCGCAGCCGCGGCCGTCTTCTCGCCGGCGAAAAGCCCTCTCAAGGGGCTTACCGAGGCCAGGACACCCGCCGTACAAGGGCAAGTCGAGAGGATCAGATCCGCTTGTCGTGCGTGTGGTAAGACGGAGTGTGGGGTCTGGGTAACCGTGAAGGATGGGAGGGCTGTAAAGATTGAAGGTGACGATGATTGCCTTACCAGCGAGGGCAGTATCTGCTCCAAGGCTTTTGCGTCTTTCCAAGCGCTCTATCATCCTGACCGCCTCAAGTATCCCCTGAAGAGGACGAGGCCCAAGGGCGAAGACCCAGGCTGGGTTAGAATCTCGTGGGACGAAGCCTTGGACATGGTAGCAAAGAAGCTTCTAGAAATCAAGGAAAAATATGGCGGGGAAAGTATTTTCGGATTCGCCGGTACGGGTCGGCAGTATGGCGGGGCTGGTCGCGCCACCATCTTGGGGGCGCTTGGGAGCCCTAACAGTCATTTTGCAGGACAGGTCTGCAGGATTTGGCCCAGGGGAGGCGCAGCCCGATTTACGAACTGGAGGACTTCGGACAACATCGGCTTGGTAGAGGGCGTCAAAGTCTACGTGCAATGGGGATCGGCAACGGAAATCTCGAACTATGGTGAGGCTGCCCGGGTAACAGTGGATCGCCGCTGGAAGGCGGATAAGCACATCGTGGTCGGTCCGAGGCTCCAGAATTTGGGCAAAGAGGCGGACATATGGCTACCTCTCAGGCCAGGGACAGATACGGCGATGGCCTTGGCGTGGATCGACGTAATAATCAAGGACCGACTCTATGACAAGGATTTCGTGCAGAAGTGGACCAATGGTCCCTTTCTCTATTGTCGAGAGATTGAGCCGACAGGCTTCACATGGGGGGTAGTAGGAAACTATCCAATCGACATAAAGACAAGGCTTCTGAAAGAGAGCGACATCATCGCGGGAGGCAGCGTCAAAAAGTTCATGCTCTGGGACGAGATAACAAAGAGCCTCAAATACTTCGACGCTGACGCTGGGAAGTGGGAGGTAGAGCCACCTAAGATTGAGCCTGCGCTTTTCGGATCATTCGCGGTTACCCTGAAAGATGGACGGAAAGTGGAAGCCAAACCGGTCTTTCAGTTGTTAGCCGACAGGGCGGCAGAGTATACACCGGAAAAGGCCGAGAAGATCACGTGGGTCTCAGCAGACAAGATCAAGGAGGCAGCCAGGGTCTATGCCTCGCGCCCGGGGAACGGAGGCATCGCCGCTATGCTTGGCCTTGAACAATCTGCCAATTGTACTCAAAACCTTCGTTCCATCTATATCATGGGTGGAATAACTGGCAATTGCGATACACCTGGTGGGTTCAGAGGCGGTACAACCCCAAGCCCATTCCGCTCTCCTTCTGCTTCTCCTGGGGCCCCGACGATGCCCGTGGCTCAATACAAAAAGACTCTAGGTGTAGAGAAATTTCCACTGCTGCCATGGGATTTCGGATCTGATGCAACGGCAATTTGGGATGCCGTACATACAGGAAAACCGTACCCACTCAAAGCTGGATTTGCTCAAACCGGAAACTTCATGAATCAAACAAATTCAGCATATGCTTGGGAAGCCCTAAAGAAACTAGACTTTTTCTTCATGATTGATCTTTGGGAGGTTCCCATGGCTGGGATGGCTGACATCCTGGTTCCTTGTCTCCATTATCTTGAGCAAAAATGGATTAGAACGTCTCAGGGCCCGCATTATGGGGTAGGCATACACCCTGGAGTCGTTAAACCTCAATGGGAGTGTCAGAATGAGCTTGTCACCAATATTAAGCTAGCTGAAAAGATGGGTATACCTTGGGGCAAACCTCCAGACCTGTCGGTATATCCAACAGAAGAAGAACTACTCGACTATTCTGTGAAGCCGATGGGCCTTACATGGAAAGAGGCCGTGGCCAAGTTCCAGAAGGATGGCTGGTGGAACATTCAATACTTGATGCCATACAAGAGATATGAGGTAGGAGCGCTGCGCGCGGATAAGAAGCCTGGGTTCGCTCTGCCCACCATGAAATTCGAAATCCTATCGACAATATTAGAGTCATATCACCCGGGGCATGAGCTGCCATTCCATAGCGAGCCTCCGGAGAGCCCCTATGCCCGTCCTGACCTGGTGAAGGACTATCCACTGATCTTGATCACGGGCAGGCGGATACCGGTCTATTTCCACAGTGAGCATCGGCAACTGCCCTGGTGCAGAGAAAACTGGCCGGTGCCACTCCTGGAAATCCATCCCGAGACAGCGGCCAAGTTGGGCATCAAGCAGGGAGACTGGGTGTGGATCGAATCCCCCAGGGGAAGGGTCAGGCAACAAGCGGACCTATATGTGGGGATTGACCCAAGAGTGGTCAGTGCCGAGCACCTGTGGTGGTATCCCGAATGCCCCGCTCCAGAGCATGGAGTTCAGTACTCAGATATAAATCGAATAGTGGACCGCTACTCGCAAGACCCTATAGTTGGCGCCACTTGCATGCGAGGATTTCCGGTGAAGGTGTACAAGGCTGTGGAGGGTGCGCCGCCGGGCATCATCACCTCGGCGGATGACCCCAGGCTGAAGGCATGGCTGCCCCAGTATCCCGAAGGAGGTGCTTAAGATGACACAAATAGCTATTGCCTTGGACCTGAACAGGTGCGTAGGCTGTCTGGCCTGCGTGGTGGCCTGCAAGATGGAGAACAACGTCCAGATAGGCTCCTATTGGAACAAGGTGCTGCGCGTAGGGCCGAACGGGAAGTTCCCTGACGTGGAGATGTACTTCCTCCCCGTCTTGTGCCAGCATTGTGATAGTCCCGAATGCACCAAGGTCTGCCCCACGGGGGCCTCGCACAAGCGTGCGGATGGCATCGTGCTCATTGACAAGGACAAGTGCATCGGCTGCCGCTATTGCGCCATGGCCTGCCCCTACGGTGTGCGCTACTTTAACGAAGAAGCAGGGGTGGTGGAGAAGTGCACGCTGTGTGCCCATCTGGTGGACAAAGGGCAGAGGCCGACTTGCGTGGAAGAATGCACGGGTAACTGTCGGTACTTTGGCGACCTGGATGACCCCACGAGCGAGATCTCGCGCAAGCTCAATGAGGCTGGTAAGAACGTGCATACCGTGGCCGACGTGGGCAACCATCCGTCCGTGAAGTATATCCTGCGAAAAGCTACGTGGAGGAGTGGGTAAGATGGAGATTCAATGGCCGTTGGTATTCTTTACCCTGTTGACCGGCCTGGGGGCGGGTGCTTTCGCCTTCGTGGCCCTCACGGAGTGGCTGGGTAAGGCGGAACGCACACGGCTGCCGGGGGCCAGCACGGCCCTGGTGGCCATGGCGGCAGGGGGTGTGGCCAGCGTCTTCCACCTGGGTCATCTTGAACGGATATTCAATGTGCTGAACAACTTGAGATCGGGCATTGCGCAGGAGATGATCCTGATCGGGTTGACGGGGTTGGCCATCGTGGTCTACATCATCGTGGTGCGGTTGGGCTACTCGGCTCAGGTGCGGAAGATTGTGGCCCTCGTTGGCTTGGTGCTGGCCACCCTCCTGGCCATCGCTATAGGGAAGAGCTATGTCCTTGCTGCACGACCGGCCTGGAATACCTGGCTGTTGCCTCTGCTCTACTTTGTCTCTGCCGCTGTTCTGGGTCTCTTCACCATCTACATCTGGGCGGCGCTGCGCAAGGAAGAAGAGGCCACGGTGCTGGCCGTGAACAGGGCTACCTTGATCACGCTGGCTGTGCAGGCGGTGGTGGTTGTGGCCTACGTGGTTTACCTGGCGGTGGCGCCATTTCCGAATCCACTGCGGTCTGCCAGCCGGCTGTTAGCTGGCGATCTGGCCCCCGTTTTCTGGGGAGGGTTAGTGGTCGTGGGACTGTTGATTCCCCTGGGGTTGACGGCCTGGTTCTTCGTCGCTAAGAAGAAGGTCCTCCCCTCTCTCGTTGTGGCTGTAGTGGGTTTGGTTTGCGTGCTGGTGGGTGGGGGTGCTTTCCGGGCTCTGATGTACATCCTGGGCAGCAGCATTGAGAAGTTCTCGTAGCAGGCAATTCTACACCCACCAAGTGCAGGGTGGCGGCTAAGGGGGGAGGATGGACAGCCCTCCCCCCTATGTCTTCTCTTTAAGGGAGATAGGGGTAGTGGAGAAGTTCGACTCAGCAGCGCTGGCGACGCTAGTCGCCAACCGTGGCAGCACGTACGGGTTCCTGGCCCGCATCTACCGGGTAGAAGTAGATCAGGAACTGCTGGATCAGATGGTCAAGATGGACCTTTCCGTAGACGTTGATGAACCCGAAATCAGCGCCGGCTATCGCCTGCTGAAGGGTTTCCTTGGGCATTTGACAGGAAGCACGCTAACTGATTTGGCCGTGGAATACGCCCGGATCTTCTTGGGAGCAGGGTTTAGCGGAGGAGACGGTGCATACCCTTATGAATCTGTGTACACGAGTCCGCATAGGCTGGTGATGCAAGAAGCAAGAGACCAGGTATTGAAGATCTACAGGGAGGAAGGGCTAGATAGAGCAGAGGAGTTTAATGAACCCGAGGATCACGTTGCCCTGGAACTAGAGTTCATGGCTTATCTATGCCAGAAGACAACCGAAGCGCTGAAGGCTGGCGACAAAGTTGGCACTTTAGGCTATCTGACAAAGCAGAAGGATTTCTTGGAGAAAC
>VGOG01000220.1 GCA_016875995.1 Chloroflexota bacterium | reverse complement strand
TTACCTGGAAAGAATGTACCAATGACCCGAAGGATCTTGCTTGTTCTCCTGGTTGTCCTTTTGCTCGTTCTCCCCTGCCTTACTTTCGCCGAAGAGCCAATACCAACGACAATCAACCCGCCCCCCCTTTCATCCCCCCCATTGGGGGGGAAAGAGGGGTCATCCCCCCCACTGGGGGGGAAAGAGGGGGGGCGTGGCGAGGTCGTGCCCAATGATCTTTTTTATCCCGCGCAGTTGAATCTCCCCAGGATTGAAGCCCCCGCCGCCTGGCAAATCACCACTGGCAGCGAGGAAATAGTTATCGCTGTGATTGGCACGGGTGTTGATCTCGACCACCCCGAATTGAGAAATAAGATATGGACAAACCCCGGCGAGATACCGGGCAATAGGATAGATGACGATGGGAATGGCTACGTAGACGATGTGCATGGCTGGGATTTTGTCAACAAGCACGGCGAACCCCAGGACGATCATGGGCACGGGACCTTCGTCGCTACCGTCGCTGCGGCCGAGACAAACAACGGCCTTGGGATAGCGGTAACGGCTACGTCTGAATCGAAATACGATACGGCCAACGCGATCTTTAACCCTGGCCTGCCCTACAGTTTGACAGTAGAGGCTTATCCGACGAGCATTCCCGTCCGTGGGTTCACCTCAACCATCACAGCCATAGTCAAGGATCAAGATGACAATCCGGTAGCTGATGGGACAGTGGTGACCTTTACTACGGATTTAGGTAGCTGGGATTCAAGCAGCGTGGTCACAACTAACGTCAATGGTGTGGCCACTGCTACCCTGAAGTCTGGCGCCATTGATGGCACGGCAAATGTCTCCGCCACTGTGGATTCGGTGGTCGGGCACACCCAGGTGATCTTCATGTGGGACGGTGGGATAGCAGGAGTATCCTGGGGGGCTCAGATCATGCCCATCAAAGTATTGAATGATCGAGGTGTTGGGTCTATTGCTGATGTAAATGAGGGAATCAAGTATGCCGCTGACAACGGAGCAAGGATAGCTATTTTAGACTTTCAGCTTCTTGATTACGTTCATACGCTGGAGGCGGCGATAGATTATGCTTACGGTAAAGGCACTCTTCTCGTGGCTGGTGCGGGCAACTGTGGCATGGAATACACTTGTAGGGGTCTCACCAACCCGGTGATGTATCCCGGCGCTTTTCCCCACGTCCTGGCTGTTGCCGCCACGGGCCAGAATGATGAGCACATGGAGTGGTCGGAACACCACCCCTATGTTGATGTTGCCGCACCTGGGCGATGGATACCTGGATTTTGGTTCTACGATTATCGTCTGTTGCCTGGTACTGATCTTGCCGCTGCACAGGTGGCGGGGTTGGCAGCCCTGATCTGGTCGGTCAACCCTGATTTGACTAACGACGAGGTGGCAGGCATCATCAAGTCCACGGCTGTCGACCTGGGCGAGCCGTGCAAAGATGACTATTTCGGCTATGGACGCATTGATGCCCATGCGGCCGTGAGGGCAGCGCTTCACTACCTTCATGTAGAACCCGGCATCCTTGAGCTCCGCGTCTATGATTGTCTTAATCCCCCGCTACATACGCTCACAAGTGCGAGCCCTTGCACGTGGAGCGTCACAGCAACGACTCCCTGGCTCTCCATCAGCTCATCCGAGGGTTACACGACCACAGTCTCCATCAATACAGACAGCTTGCCAGATTACGGAGTTCACTGCGGGGCCATCACCGCTACCAGTACGTTGACCAACGGCGTGGATTATCCGCAGACAATTCCCGTAACCGTTACCTATACCCAATGCTACCAAAGCTACCTGCCTTTGTTGTTCAAGAATCATGCGCCCCGTTATGACCCGAATCATTCTGGTGCGCCATGGTCAAACGGCGTGGAACATTGAATCCGGCGAGCGCTTCCGTGGCCGCGTTGACCTGCCGCTGGACGATACGGGGCTGGCTCAGGCCCAGGCTCTGACCCGGCGGCTCGCCGACCACCCCATCGTTGCCATCTACTCCAGCCCCTTGAAGCGAGCGGTGGAGACGGCCCGGCCCACGGCTCAGCAGCTCGGCCTGCCGGTCCAGCCACTGCCGGGCATCATTGATATTAACTACGGCGACTGGCAGGGGCTATCGCCTGCCGAGGTCGCCAGGGCCTATCCCGACCTCTATCGTCGCTGGCTGGAGAAACCCCACCTGGTCAAATTCCCCCACGGCGAGAGCCTGCGCCAGGTTCGCCTGCGCGGAATGGCCGCGCTGAAAAAAGTCACAGCCCGCCACGAGGGTCGGGCTGTTTTACTGGTGGCCCATCAGGTAGTGAACAAGGTGCTGGTCTGTGCCATGCTGGGCCTGGACAATTCCCACTTCTGGCGCATCCGGCAGGACAACGCCTGTATCAACGTCTTCGATTACCAGGATGGGGTCTTCACCGCGGTGCTGATCAACGACACGTGTCACTTGCATCCAATCAGAATCTAACGTCTGGCAGGATAGAGAGTAACTTCCGCTTGCTGCTGCAGATCGTGGTGCGTATTGCGTGTTGCGTATTCCGTTGAGCCCTACGCAATACGCAGTACGCAATACGTTTTACTTGAGATACATCGCTCTGGCGAACTCGTCCACGAAACGGCGGTCGTTGGTCAGCTCGATGTATTCTACCTGGCGGGCGACCTCGGCGGCTCTGGCTCGCTGCTCCCTGGAGACGAGGGCCAGCTTGGCCCCCATGCCCGCTGCGTTGCCCACCTGGTTGAAGCGCTCCAGAGCAAGGGGCGGGAACATGCCGATAACGATGGCACTGGATACGTCAATGTAGGTGCCGAAGGCCCCGGCGATGATCACCTGGTCAATGTCCTGCGCGGACAGGCCGGCCTCGTCCAGCAGAATATTGATCCCCGCCCGAATGGCCCCCTTGGCCAGTTGAATCTCCCCCACGTCGCCCCGGGTGATGACGACATCGCCGCTGTTCCCACCCTCCCCCGCTGCCACCAGGACGAACTCCGGGCCGTGCTGTGTGCGTCGCACACGGTGGTGATCGCCCATGTTTCCCCGTTCGTCCAGCACTCCCAACTGGCGCAGTTGCGCCACCGCATCCAAAACACCCGAGCCACAGATGCCCACCGCTGGGGCGTCGCCGATGGTCTGGTACTCCACGCCAGAGGCGGTGATGCGCAGTCGCTCGATAGCTCCCTCGGCGGCCCGCATGCCGTCCTTGATGTGCGCCCCCTCGAAGGCCGGCCCTGAGGCGGTGGAGCAGGCGATGAGGCGGCCCTTGGCCCTCAGGACCACCTCGGTGTTGGTGCCGATGTCCAGCCCCAGCACCGTTCCCTCGGCCTCGTAGATCTTCGTGGAAAGGATCATGGCCACGTGGTCGGTCCCCACGAAGCCGGCGATGTTGGGAAGCAGGTGGACGTAGCCGCCGGGGGCGATCTCCAACCCCACCTCCCTCGCTTTCAAATCCAAAGCGTCGCTGACCGCTGGCAAGTAAGGAGCCAGGCCCAGTTGTCTCACGGGCAGGCCGAGGAAGAGGTGATGCATGGCCGTGTTGCCTACGACCACTGCTTCCACGATCTCCTCGGGAAGATGGCCGCTCTGGGTGCAAAGGGTATGGGCCAGGTCGTTCACCGCGCCAACGGCCGCTTCCCGCAGGGTGGCCGCCTGCTCTTCCCCTTCCATGGCGTAGGCGATGCGGGCCATCACGTCCTCGCCGTAGGCGATCTGGGGATTCATGGCCCCGGCCGCGGCCAGAGTTCGCCCCGTCTGCAGCTCCACCAGGTAGCCAGCCAGCTTGGTCGTCCCCAGGTCAACGGCCAGGCCCAGGAGCTTGCGTCCCAGCGGGCCGAAGCTGACTACCTCTCGGCCTCGCAAGCCGACCGTGCCCGACCACCCCCACTCCCTCAACTGGGTGGACAGTTGGCGCAGCACCGCGAAGTCAATGATCAAATCGCCATAGTCAAGCAGCGCCAAATGATCTCGCATCCGATCCACGTCGGAGCGGATGTCCTCCCGCGTGGGTGGGGAGAGCCGAAAGTCGCAGCCCACCACCACGGGGACGATGGGCACGGTCAGCTCTCGTCCTTCCACCTGGGTGCGTTGGGTGGCGGTCAGCGAGTGGGGTGGGATGTGGAGCCTGAGATCGCTCAGCACCTCGGCCTGGCAGGCCAGGCGATAGCCGCTGGCTAGCTCATCGGGGGTAAGATTTTTCGCTTCCGTCTCGCTCAGCGGCGAGAGCTGGCCTTCGAGAACCTGCACCTGGCAGCGGCCGCAGGTGCCCTTTCCTCCGCAGATAGAAACCAGGCCCACCCCGGCCTGCTGAGCGGCGGTCAGGATAGACACGCCCCGGCCAACTCCCAGCCGCCGGCCGAGGGGCTCGAAGTCAACTTGATAGGACATAGCATTCTGCCTCTACGGATACTGACGCAGCACCATCGGCAGGTATAATTTGTACTCCACTGTCGCGGCTCCAGGGCCCCAGAATCCGCCACCCAGAGTGTAATCGCCGCCGGTCAGGATGCCGGCGTCCGGCTGGCCCATCGTGCCGGTCAAGGTGTACGGACCGCCGCTGGCGGTACCCCCGCCGCCGTCCACTGTCCACCAGGAGAGGTCGTAGCTGTTGCCCGAATGGGCCAGGGCGAGGGAGGTCAGCAGGAGTAGGGTGGCCAACGACGTAAAACGTGAAACGTGAAACGTCAAACGTGAAACGTCAAACGTCAAACGTGAAACGTCAAACGTCAAACGTGAGATTGGCATCACTGACCTCCTCTGCGCCGCTGCGTCAACCAGACGCTGCTCACGGCCACGCCTGCCAGAAGCAACCAGGGGATTGCAGATCCTTCGGCTCTGCTCAGCACAGGTTGTGGATTACGGATTGCGGATTGCTGTTCCAGCGCGGCAAGGCGCGTTCCGAGGTCGTCAATTTCGGCTTGTTGGCTGGCGACCTGTGAACTGAGACTGGCCACCTGCGCCTCCTTCTCCTGCAGGAGTTGATACAGTCCCTGGATGGCGGCCAGAGTTACGCCGTCGGCGTCCACGGTGCTGATGTGCTCGTCGTCCTCACCCAGGCTGAAGGCGGCGTAGAAGTCCTGGGCCATCGGCCCGATGTGGCGGACGGCGGGGTCCTGGGACTTGTAGTTCCAGGTAGTGATGGGGATTTCCGCCAGGCGGGCCAGCATCTCCTGCCCGTCCACCGGGGTGAAGTTCTCCTTGAGGTTGCGGTCGCTGGGGACAGGGATCGGGGTCCAGGAGCCGGAACCGGGAGCCAGGTAGACCCCGGTGGAGAGATCGCTGCTGGTGTACAGATACACCCCGCCGCTGGCACGGACGATGAACTGGTTGTTGCCGGTGGAGGCGACGTCGGCGTCGGTGGAATCGCCCCAGACGAAGGTCCCCTGGTGGTTGGCTTTGGCGCGCCGCCCGGCGGCGAAACTATGATCCCCCAGGGCCCAGTTGCTGACGCCTCCCGGCACGATGGACCGGTAGCCGCTGGCCATGTTGGCCTCGCCCCCGCCGACGGTGGCCCGGGTGCCGCTGGCGGTGTTATTAATGCCCCCGCCGACGGTGGCGTGTTGACTGCTGGCCGTGTTGTTCCTGCCCCCGCCGATGGTAGTGTAGTCGTCGCTGGCCGTGTTTTGCCTGCCCCCGCCAACGGTAGCGTAAGGCGCGTCGTCCGTCGTCCCGGCTGCGTCACCCGCCTGGTTGTTTCCGCCTCCACCGATGGTGCCGTAGTTATCGGTGACGCGGTTATGGCCAGTGAAGCTGCCTGGATCAGAATAGCCACCTCCGGCAATGGTAGCGTAGTCAGCCGCTGCCAGATTGCCGTACCCTCCGCCGACGATAGCGTAGTTGCCGCTGGCGGTATTGGCATCTCCTCCAGCAACGGTGGCGTAAGGGCCTTCGGCATGGTTGTAAATACCCCCACCAACGGTGGCGTAATTGCTGGCGGTGTTGCCATAGCCCCCGCTAATCGTGGCGACGTCGCCACTGGCGGTGTTAAGGTAGCCCCCACCGACGGTAGCCCATCGGTTGCTGGCAGTGTTGCCACTGCCCCCGCCGACGGTGGCGTGGCTGCTGCTGGCGGTGTTGTTTTGTCCCCCGCTGACAGTGGCGTAGTTATGGCTGGCGAGGTTGTTCTGACCCCCAGCGACAGCAGCGTAGTCGCCGCTGGCGGTGTTGCTAACGCCCCCGCCGACGGTGG
>VGOG01000219.1 GCA_016875995.1 Chloroflexota bacterium | reverse complement strand
CTTTGTGGACGTCTTCTTCGACCAGCTTTTGGTAGCCAACCATCCCCTGGATTTTCGTGGGCGTCTGGAGCTGGATTCCCCCACCATCAGTGTGACCGACATGCTGTTGGAGAAGCTCCAGATCGTGGGCTTCAGCGAGAAGGACCTCAAGGACACCCTGGTGCTCCTGGTGGCCCACGAGATAGGGGAGCGAGATGAGCCGAAGATAGTGAACGCCCGATACATTGCCAGATTGCTGGCCGGCGATTGGGGCTTTTGGTACACGGTGACCACCAACCTGCGAAACATCAAGGCCCTGCTGCCTGAGATGGAGGCCATGACCGAACAAGAGAGGGCACAAGTGGCTTCTCGCATTGACGACCTGCTGGCTCGCATTGACGAGGAGCCAAAAAGCCTCAAATGGAAGCTGCGCGCCCCTGTTGGCCCCAGGATGACCTGGTACAACCCGGTAGAGACGGATGAGACCATCGGCGAATTCGGCATCTGGCGGCTGAAGGACCTGGGGAAGATAGACCAGCTTTGACAGATGGTCTCAACCGTGTTATAATGCGAACAGATCGAACCCGGCAGGAGGAGAGTTCCCCAAACTCATCATCCCCGCGCGATTTGAGAAGATAGTGCCATCGGGCATGGAAGCCCGCTACTGCGGTGGATTGAGCAGTTGCAAGGAAAGGAGGTGCCTATAAGCCAATTCCAGCAAAGTGGGAAAGCGAACGTTGTAGATTATATCGGTAGCCACCAAGATCATTAGTAGTCAAAGGAGAATGCCATGAAAAGCGAAATCACGTTGTTCTTAAGAAAAGCGACGGGCCTGGTGAGGGCGTGGTCCGCTTTTGATGCCTTCATCTACGCCTTCTTCTCCATCAACCTCGTCACCCTCGGCCTGTACATCTTCTCCTACTGTTACTACTTCGAAGGGCATCTGGTGCCCGCCCTGATCATCAGCGCCGTCTTCACCATCTTCGAGGTCATCGTGTACGCCAGCCTGATCTCGATCATGCCCCGCGCTGGCGGCGACTACGTCTGGCAGAGCCGCATACTGGGCGGAGCGGTCGGCTTTATCCTGGCGGTCACCGGCTGGTGGTTCATCCTGTGGCTGTGGGTGCCCCTCTACGGCCAGATGCTGGTCTACGAGTTCTTCACCCCCATCCTGGGCGTCCTGGGCGCCCAGAGCGCAGCGTTGTGGTTCAGCGGCACCTCGGCTGGCCTCCTGGTGGGCTCGGTGGTGGTCTGCATCTTCGTCTCCATCTACATCGCCATCGGGATGAAGTGGTATGCCCGCATCCAGAAGTTCTGCTTCTGGGGGGCCATGCTGGGACTATTGCTGGTCTTCCTGCTGTTGCTGTTCGGCAACAATCAAACCTTCATCAGCAACCTCAATGCCCTGTCGCCGCGGTTGTTTGGAGCCGCCCAAATAGACCTCTACCAGGCCACCCTGGAGGCTGGCGAAGCGGCGGGCACGGTGGCTGCTCCCTGGGGTAAGATGGCCATCTTCGCCAGCATCCCCATCATCCCCATGATCGTCTTCTTCAACCTGTGGCCCAACTGGGGGGCCACCCTGTACGGCGAGGTGCGAGGAGCCGGCGACTACAAGCGCAACTTCTGGGGTATGTTCTCGGCGATAGTCGTGACCACCATCCTGGGGGTGATCCTCTTCGCCCTGATGGCCAGGACCATCGGCTGGGATTTCTACAACAAGGCCAACGGCGCCTTCTGGAACTACACCTGGGGCTACACCGAGGAGGCGCCACCCCTTCCGTTCTGGCCCTACCCGGCCCTGTTCGCCGCTTTTCTCACCAGGAGCCCCATCGTCCAGTTCATCGTCCTGTTGCTGATGAGCTTATGGTTCTTCGGCTGGTCGGGCACGGTGTTCCTCTCCTCCACGCGCGTCATCTTCGCCGCTGCCTTTGACCGGCTGCTGCCGGAGTGGGTGGCCGACGTCCATCCCCGCTTCGGTTCGCCCATCAACGCCCTGCTGCTGATGACCATACCGTCGCTCATCGTCAGTTGGCTGTACGCCTACAACATCTTCGACTTCCAGACCCTGGCCCTGGACGCCACCCTGGTCATCGCCGTGACCTTCCTGGGCTCCACCCTGGCGGCGGTGATCCTGCCCTGGCGCAAGAAGGCCCTGTTCGAGGGCTCGCCCCTGGCCAGGATCAAGGCTCCAAACTGGCTGAGCTGGCTGGTGTTGGCCCTCTATGGCGTGGGGTCCATCTGGCTGATCTACAACTCGGTGCGCTACGGGGTTGGCGCGCTGGGGGCGGCCGCTGGGGCCTTGTCTTGGATCACACTTGTTGTCATGTGGGCCTTGACGGTGGGCAATGCTCTCCTCCTGCTCTGGGTGCTCTACTACGTGGGCACCAGGCTCTCCAAAGAGGGCCAGATGCCGCTGGTCACCCTGGCCGGCTTGATCTTCCTGTCCTTCCTGGACTGGCTGCTGGTGGAGTGGGCCTGGGATCCGAACTTCCTGTACGGCATCGGGTGGCAGAACGCCAGCTCGGTGGTGTTCATGCTAGCCATGTATCTCCTGGCGGCGATCATCTACTTCGGCTTCAAGTACTACCGCCGCAGCAAGGGAATTGACATTGACCTGATTTACAAGGAGATTCCCGCCGAGTAGGGACCCGCATCAGATCTCGACTACCTAACGAAAAGGCCCGCCTCTGAGAGGCGGGCCTTTTGCACTCCATTACCCTGAAGTCATGAGGAATCCACTGGTTTTGGGGTCAAAACTTCCGGGTCAACGTCCTCGGCATAACTGTAGACCTGGATGCCCAGCTCGTCCGCCAGCACCTTAGCCTGTTTGTCCACCATGGGCGAGATGACCAATAACCGGGAGGCACGGCAATGGTGTTTCTTCTCATAGAAGCTGGCTTTGCGGCCGAAGATGACCATGTCCGCCTTGCTCATGGAGGACTTGATCTCGCTGAGGATTAGCAGGCCGTCCTTGACGATCAGGTCCAGTTCAACCTGATCTGGCCGTCCGAACACCTCGCCGCTCTCGTCGTATTCTAAGACCCTGATGACCTGGACGTTGAACCAGTCCTCCAGGATGCCTTTCACGGCACTGTCGTGCTCACAGCTCAGGGCTTGGATAGAGCGAATCATCCGGCGGATCTCCTGCTGATTCTCCCACCACTTGCGGTTCTGCTCGGCGCGCTCACGCTCAAGAGCCTGCTGGTTCTCTTCCCACTTGACCTGCTGCGTCTCCATACCATGCCTCCAACGCTGAAGAAAGAGCCAAAAGAAAGGGCGGTACATCTAGATCGCACTCATTGTACCACAGACCGTCGCTAACGTCAAGCGATTGATTGACTTTTGTACTCCATTACCCAGAGGTCAGCATGTACTGCTTCACTCCCGACCTGTCCACTTTAACCAGGGCTCCCAGCAGCATCCCCTGCTCGTACATGCTGCCTGGGTTGATGCACAAAGTGCGGCCGATCCTGTTCATCCCCTTGCCCTCGTGGATGTGCCCACAAAGGGCCAACGGTGGCTGGTGCTTCTCCACCATCTCTTTGACCGCCTTGCTCCCCACGGGCACCAGAGAACGGCCGGCATACCTGGGCCTCAGCTCTGCATCCAGTTCCGGCGCCTCGTCGAGGCCGGAGCCGTAGGGTGGATTGTGCACGTTGAAGATACAGCGGGCCATGTCTTGCACTTGAGAGGTCATAGCCTCGATCCTGGCTCGCAGCTCGTCTTCGCTGCACTCACGGAAGGTATGCCAGGGAGTGGGCGTCGTCCAGCCGGTGCTGATCATCACGTAGTGATCGTCAATCTCCAGCACCCGCCCCTCAGCCAGGGTGAGATACTTCGAGGCTTTGATCACCTGGTCTATGGCAAACATGTCATCGTTGCCAGGGCACACGAAGCACTTTATCCCCGTACCCTTCAATCGCTGGTCGGCGTGTTCGGCCCACCGCTGCATCTTCTCCACCGCGTGCTGGACGAAGAGCTCATCTATGGACTCTGGCCGGGTGCTCAGCTCATCCAGTTGGTCCGGCTCGAGGCGCATCGGATAGTAGCCTCGGTCAGCGATGATCTTCTCCATGCGAGCGACCTCATCCTCGTCCTTCAGGACGGTCTCCTGATCGAGCAGCGTGACCTTGTACGAGCCGTTGGCCTGCCTGACCAAAGGGATGATGGCCTTGCCGGTCATGTCGCCTCCCAGGAGCAGCACCTCGGCCCCGTAGAACTGGCCAGCGTTGATAAACTTCTTCCAGCAGACGTCCGACCCATGAACGTCGGTAGCGAAGAAAATGGTTGTCAAAACAAAGTCTCCTTTCTTACAGGAGTTGGAAGTTGGAAGACCAACCTCCGACCCTTTGGCCAGGCTCAGGGCAGGCCTCTAACGTCAGACCTCCAACCCCACGAGAGGGTGCACGGCCACGACTTGCCCGGCTGTCAGGTAGACCCTGGTCACCCGCGGCAAGATGCTGGTGGTCACTTCGTAGTTGATGGTTTCGGCCCAGGTGGCCACTTCCTCGGCGGTGATCTCGTCGTCGCCTTGCTGCCCCAACAGCACTACTTCGTCGTCCTGCTGCACGTCGGGGATGTGGCTGACTTTCACCACCAACTGATCCATGCACACCCGGCCCACGATGGGGGCGCGCTGGCCACGGATGAGAACCTGCCCCCGGTTAGAGATAAGGCGAGGGTAGCCGTCGCCGTAGCCGATGGGCACCAGGGCCACACGGGCAGGCCCTCTGGTCGTATAGGTACAGCCGTAGCTGATGGAGTAACCAGCGGGGAGGGTACGCACTCGCGCCACGCGGCTCTTGATGGTCATGGCCGGGCACAGGGGAATCGTCGGCTCCACCTCGCTTGAGGGGCGCAGGCCGTACATGGCGATGCCGCAGCGCACCATGTCCAGGTGCGTTTGCGGCAGATCGAGGGTGGCCGCACTGTTGGCCACGTGTTTGATGGGGATGGTAAAACCCGCTTCCTCTAATCGCTTCACCACTTCAAGGTAGATCTCGAACTGCTTGCCAGTGTACGTCTTGTCCGCGGCATCGGCTGTGGCGAAGTGGGTGTATAGGCCCTCGAGGGTGAGGCCAGGCAGTTTGGATATGGCCCGAACGAAGTCCACCACTTCCTCGGGCAGGAGTCCGAAGCGGCCCATTCCGGTGTCTACTTTGACGTGGATGGGGAGCGCCCCCCCCTCATCCCCCCCACCCCCCTCAGTCCCCCCTTCAGGGGGGAAGTTGGGGGGGAAAGAGGGGGGGCGAGAGGCCACAGCAGAAAGGGCCTGGGCTTGCTCTAGGGTGTTAACAGTGGGGGTTAGGTCCCAGCGTGCGATGATCTCCGCCTCGGCTTGTAGAGTATAGCCCATGATCAAGATGGGGGCGGTGACCCCTGCCTGGCGCAACTGGACACCTTCCAGAGTACGATGCACCGCCAGGCGGCTGGCCCCGTTATCCAGAGCCGTTTCAGCTACCGGCACCGCGCCGTGACCATAGCCGTTTGCCTTGACCACGGCCATCAACTCTGTCCTCTCCCCAACGTGCCGCTTGAGTTCTCGCGTATTGTGAGCGATGGCGTCCAGGTCTATCTCGGCCCAGGTCAAATCGAGCAGGGGAGCAGGGGAGACAAGGTGACGGGGAGATGGGGAGAGGTGACGACAGGGTGAATATCTCCTTATCTCCTTGTCTCCTTGTCTCCTTGTCCCCTTGTCCCCTTTGCTCCTCTGTTCCTTGCTCCTTTGCTCCTTGATCAGTTCATCCTCCCAGGTAGGCTCTCTTTACCTGCGGGTTCTCGGCCAGTTCCTCGGAGCTTCCCTCCAGCACCAGGTTTCCCGTCTCCAACACGTAGCCTCGCTGGGCGAATTGCAGGGCCATGCGGGCGTTCTGTTCTACCAGAAGGATGGTTGTCCCTTCCTGATTGATGTCTTCCAGGGCCTCGAACAGGCTCATCATCAACACGGGGGCCAGGCCCATGGAGGGCTCGTCCAGGAGCATCATCTTCCTCCCGCTCATGAGAGCCCTGCCGACGGCCAGCATCTGCTGCTCCCCGCCGCTCAAGGTGCCAGCCTTCTGGGCTTGCCTTTCTGCCAGGCGCGGGAAGAGAGAGAACACCAATTCAAGATCTCGCTCGATCTCTGTGCCATCCTTGCGGGCAAAGGTAGCCAGTCTCAGATTCTCCATGACCGTCAGGTTGCCGAAGAGGCGCCTGCCCTCAGGGACGTGGGAGATGCCAAGCTCACTGACCACCCTGTCGGCGGGGTAATGAAACAGGTCTTTCCCCATGTAGGTCATCTTGCTTC
>VGOG01000218.1 GCA_016875995.1 Chloroflexota bacterium | reverse complement strand
GTGAGATTGTCATGTTACCGACGACGAAGTGCAAGCGATCCGCGACCTTGCTCGCTTCCCCAGCCAGGTGGTCGCGCGCGCCCAGTTGCAAGCCCTGATCCTGATGGCACGTCAGGGAAGTTTGGAAGAACTGAAGCTGGAAATAGACCGACGGCGCAAAAAGGGTAAGATCAAGGGGGGAGGCAAAGAGGACTTTGCGCGGGCGCTGAAAGAGAAACTGGCAGCGCTTGCACCAACTGGTTCGGATGTAGGTGACCGCGAGAAGCGCGCCTTGTTTATCAAGAACGTGGCTGATCTGGGTAACTTTAAGGCCCAGTGAGACGGAAAGGAGGAGAACAACTATGACGTTCCAGAAACTTGATCGGATCGTAGAACTCAAGGTAGACTATAAGACGCTGGGATCGCTGTCCATCGGAGCAGGCGACCAGCCCCAGTCTACGGTAGACACACCCGTCGTGCGCATCGGCGGCAAACCCGTCATCCCTGGCAGCAGTCTGAAGGGAGCGTTGCGCAGCAACATTGAAGCGATCTTGGCAGCGCGTGGGGTGGATGTATGCGTGCCGTACACGGCAATCCCCAATGAAGTCCGCAAGGAGGGAAAGACGGGCGAATACGTCAAGAAGATCGGACGGCTGCAGCCCTGCGATCCGCAGCGTAAAGTATGCCCAGTGTGCCAGATATTTGGCACTGCCGGCGGACAGGTGGGGCTCTCAGGCCGGGCGATCGTGCTGGACGTGCAGTTGGCCGCCGAGTTTGATCCGGCTATCCTCGCGGAGCGGACGCACGTTGCCATTACCCGTGACAAACGCTCGCAGGCCGGTGGTGCGCTGGTTAGTGTGGAGGCGGTAGATGCTGGCGTGGAGTTCATTGGCGAGATTCGCCTGGTCAACCCGGAAGACTGGATGGTCGGTGCAATTCTGCGCGGGCTGGATGTTCTGGCCAAAATGGGCGTGGGTGCCAAGAAGACCAGCGGCTATGGGCAACTCAAGGTCAAGCCGCGTAGCGTGATGATCCACACGCTGACAACAGAAGGGTGGAAAGAGCAGCTTGGCGACCTGGAAGCATATCGCAAAGCGTTCGACACGCACAAGTTTGGGACATAGAGCGATGATCGAGGGGAAAGCCATAACCTTCCGCTGCCGGCTGACCAGTCCCTTTCACACCGCTCGACAGACCTACGCCAACCTGGCCAAATGCGCACCGTTCATCCTGGGCTCCACCATCCGTGGGGCGGTGTTGAAGTATCTCATCGAGGCCCACTGTCCGCCGGATGGGATCGCCGATCTGAGGCAACTCCATGACCCTGATCAGGTTGCGGCCTATCACCTGGCCTGTGATCGCGATTGCCCGGCCAGACCGTTCTTCCAGCACCGGGAGTATATCTGGTTCACCTGCGCGCCGCTCGACGAGGAGAAGTTCGGGTCGGCCACGCGCATCGCGCTCTCCCGTCCCACTGCTTCGGTGGCTGAAGGGGCCATCTTCAGCGTGGAGATGGCTACCCCAGGCACCGAGTTCACCTTCGAGGTATTCCTCCTCGGTCCGGCCCAAGTGCTGGTGGACACCGTGAAGGGTGCAGTGGAAGCAGCGGGGCGCTGGAGTGGACTGGGCGGCCACCGCAGCGTCGGATTCGGGCGCTTTGAGTTGCTGGATGGTCAGCCCCAGGCGGACGAGTTCGATGACCGCATCACCAGGGAATTGCTTTTCTGGCCCCAGGTCAGTTCATCCCCAACGTTGGTCTTCCTCACCCCTTTAGTATTGGGGGAGAAGGTGGGGCTGGAGACGTTAACCGGCGAGGGGCTGGCGGTCTGGCTGGCAACGGAGATCCAGCGCATTGCTTCACAGGTAACCGGTGACGAACTAGCCCCCTTGCCTATCGAACGGGTGGATTTCCGGCTCAAGCCAGAATTCGTGGGGCGATTCTCGTATGAGCGAGGCTTGCGGGAAAACCGCCTGGTGGCCTGGCAGGGCAGCCGGATGACGTTGCATCCGGAAAGCGGGACTACATTGGATAGCGAGCAACTGGCGATGGCCGCTGTTCTGGGCATCGGCGAATGGAACCACTGGGGCTTCGGGCGTTTTCGCCTTCAGCAGGGCACGTAGGGTAGCGTTGAGGCGTCTGATTTGCTGCCGCCCGGCGATGAAATCGCCGGGCTACGAAGCCGCGCCCGGTGAACGGGGCTAGCCGGATTGGTCCGGCGTCGCTTTGTAGAGCGGGCTGGTTTCGTGGAGTGCAGGCATAATATGCTTGATCAATTTCGCCTGGCCGTCTATCGCTTCACGCTGCGGCCACGGGAGGAGATGATTCTGCCCGTCTACAAGGGCGCGGTGCTGCGAGGCGGGTTCGGCCACGTCTTCAAGAATACCGTTTGCTTTCAGCCGCAGACGACGAGTTGCCGTGACTGTATCTTACAGTACGACTGCCCCTACCCGGCGCTGTTCGAACCCAGCCCACCGCCCAATGCCGAGGTGCTGCGTACCTACTCGGACATCCCGCTGCCCTTCGTCATCGAGCCGCCGTTGGATCGGCGTACTCGCTACGGGCCAGAGGAGACATTGAGCTTCCGACTGGTGCTCATCGGGCGGGCCATGGCTCGGCTGGCCTACTTTGTCGTCGTCTTCCAGCAATTGGGAGACGCGGGCCTTGGCTCGCAGCGAGCCAAGTATGCGCTGGAGAGAGTGGAGGCGGTGCAGCCGTGGAGTGGGGAAGCTGTGATCCTGTATGAAGATGGGGCGCTGGTGCGAGGGGCAAGCGGGCTGGCCGTGGATTACGGCATGGTCGCCAAGCGGGCCGAGGCGCTGGGTGCCGACGGTGGCACAATCACTCTGAATTTCCTTACCCCCACCCGCTTGAAGCACGAAGGCCAGTACGTGGTGCATCCTGAGTTCCACGTCTTGATTCGCAACATCCTGCGGCGGGTTTCGTCGCTGTATTATTTCCACTGCGGGGAGCGGTGGGAGACGGATTATCGGGGGATCATCGAGGCCGCCAGGGGGGTGCGGCTGGCCGAGGCGCGGACGGGGTGGGTGGAGTGGGAACGCTACTCGCGGCGACAGGAGGCCACCATGAAGCTGGGTGGTTTCGTGGGGAGGGTGGTCTACCAGGGAGATTGGGAACCCTTCGCGGCTCTGCTCATCCTGGGCCAGTTGGTGCACGTGGGGAAGGCGTGCGTGTTTGGGCATGGGAAGTATGAGGCGGCGGTTGGCGATTAGATATTGGATATTGGATATTAGCCAGTGGGGAGGGTGAGATGGTGGAGATCTTTGAGCAGGATGTGAACGAGGGGGAGGGGACGGGGGTTTCGCTGAGGGGGATCGCGGCCTCGGTGGAGAGGGAGTTGGCGCCACGAGGGGAGGAACGGGAGTATCCTGAGTTCACGTTCAACGGGCTGGCGACGCCTCCGGAGGAGGTTGATCGGAGTGTGCTCAGCCTGTTTGGGCAGTTGACGGTGCTGCCGGGCACCTGTGCGGTGCTGACGGGCAGGGGAGGGTTCCAGAAGGTCTACCACCCTGGCACGTATAGCCTGTTCGAGGTGCCGCTGGGCAGGGCGGTGGTTCAGGTGGTCAACGTGGCCCCGCAAACGAGGGAGATACCCCCGGTCACTGCTCTGAGCGCGGATAAGTGGAACGTGACTCTGAAGGTGGCCGTTGATTTCAGGGTAAGCGATCCGATGGGAATCGCCGTCAGCCTGAATCCGCTGGAGACTCTGGATACGGTGGCTGCTTCCTGCGTTTTGGCTCAGATCGAATCCATGTCCCACGATGCCCTCACCGGCCGGCCCGACGAGGAGGCGGGGGTTGACGAGGTGGCCAGGCAGATTCTGGAGCGGCTGAGGGAGAAGCCGAGCCTCAGGGGGCTGAATATCATCAACGTGACCATCGCCCAGCGGAAGGGTGACGAGCGGCGTATTAAGATCATCCAGGATGCTACGGTGGAGGAGACCCGTATCCTGGAAGAGAGTAAGCTGCAGCAGCAACGGGGCGAGGCCCGGCTGGCGGATCTGGTGGCTCAGAAGAAGATGGCCAGGCGGGAGCAGGAGATAGCTCTCATCGAGGCGGAGACGGCTCGCCGCAAGATGGAGGAAGAGGAGAGGCTGAAGATCGCCCAGGCCCAACTGGAGGCCGAGGCAGCGGAGATCCGTCGGGCTCAGGAGGAGTGGCAGGCGGAGTTGACACGCCGCGAGGAGGAGTGGCGGACGGCCAAGGAGCTGGAGATCCTCCAGACGAAGAGCCAGCACGAGGAGCGGCTGGAGGCTATCAAGGGCATCGCCCAGACCACCGCCGAGGCGGCCAAAAGCGGCACTTTGGGGGGGCTGGGCGTCTCGCCGCGGCGCCGGCCGGAGACGCTGATCAGCGAGGCGGAGCCGGTGGTGGAGCAGGGCATCCAGGCGCTCAGGTCTTTTCAGGAGAGGCCAGCTCCCAGGGCCTATCTCCCGCTTCATCTCGATTACCAGGATCCCTATCAGCGCCTGCGCCTGGAGGAGCAAAGGCTGGCCAAGATCAAGGGGGCGGACTCTGAGGTGATCCTGCGCAGTGGGCGCGTAGCGGCGGCCACGGTGAGCTACGGCGGGTACAGGCTCAGGATAGAGTGTCCTGCTGGATACCCTGATGATGCCCCCCGTGCCACCATCGTCGGGCCTGAGGGGGAGGAGAAGCCCTTTGAGTTCGCCTGGGATGAGAGTTGCTATTTGAGCGACCTGGTGCGGGAGGCTTTGTTGCAGTTGGTTGTAGGGGTGTCTGAGTAATGGAGTGGCGGTCAGGTAAATGAGCACTACACCATAAATGGTGTAGATTGGGCGGGGTAGTGTTCGCTAAAGCGGGTTGGTTTGTGAGGGTCTACAGGTTGGAAACCTGTAGTTGTTGAGGTGCTCTCAGGGAAGAGCATAACGCAATCTACACCTTTCCAGGGTGTAGTGTTTGTCAACCAACCGCTGGCGGTTTGGCCAGGGGCTCGCACTAACCTGCCGAGGGCTGTCGAGGCGGATTGGATGGAACAGCCTTACGTCTACACTTCCGACAGGGAGGAGACCGAGGTCGAATCGGGGGAGTTCGACGATTGGGGGATGGTGCCTGAGGTAGTGGAGGGCTGCCATTCCATGTTCGCAGCGACCGCGCAACCGGCTGGTGGTAGAGGGGGTTCGGCTGTGGAGGTTTTGGGCCGTCAGATTCGGTTCATCGCTGGCCTCTATCATCCCCTGGGAGGCGATATTTGCCCTAACCCCACCCTGCGCACCCTGGACCTGCGCTTCATCCCCCAGCCTGAGGAGAGATGGGTAAGCATGGTCCTGCTGGGTAAAGCCTTCGATTCAAGTCCCGATGTCTCTCGCCAGTTGGCGTTGGAGTTTTGGGAGGAGTGTCGGGGCCTCTTCCCTCCTGACTACGAGTTAAAAGCGGCCACGGCGGAGGCGGAGTTTGAGCGGTGTTTCCTGGGGGGCTTCATCGAGGGCATCACTGACGGGCATCAGATGGTGGACATCCGCCGCTACGAGGAGTTTATCCCCATGGAGCGGGAGGAGCAGGTGTGGGAGCAGGATTATCTGGTGTATCCCTTCGTGTGGAGCGTTGAGGGTTTGGCTCAGTTGCCTCGGATTTTGCTCTCTCTTTGCCAGCGCTGTGTGGTCAGCGTCAGCTTGCGGCAGACCAAACTCTACGAGGCCGAGGAGCGCCACCTGTGCGATCTGTATGCCACTTTCGAGAAGCTGGAGAAGGTGAATTGGCTGAAGGCGAAGGTGCAGGGGAAGATTGGGATGCGGCTTTACGCGGAATACCTGCGGCGGTTAAGGTTTCCCTTCCTGATGAAGGTGCAGATCGCTGGCGAGGGAGCCATTCCTAATAGCCTGATCCACGCCCTGGGGGTGGGCCTGACGGGTTTGCCCGATGGGGTTCTGGAGGGCGGCGCCGACGACTACGTGGAGATCAGCTACGATTTCGTGTTTCCTGAGACGGCGGAGGAGCTGGCCACGGCCAAACGCAACCTGAAGCTGCTGGAGCACACCTTCTGGGGGCGCGACCTGCCCCTGGCCAGGTATCGGCGTTTACGCTACCTGGTGGATGCCAGGTGGGCGAATTGTGCTTTTCGGCTTCCCCTCACCCCCTAACCCCCTCTCCCAATCCTGGGCGAGGGGGGAAGTGGAAAGCCCTCACCCCCCTGGCCCCCCTCTCCCAATCCTGGGCGAGGGGGGAAGTGGAAGGCCCTCACCCCCCTGGCCCCCCTCTCCCAATCCTGGGCGAGGGGGGAAGTGGAAAGCCCTCACCCCCCTGGGGCTCCCTCTCCCAATCCTGGGCGAGGGGGGAAGTGGAAAGCCCTCACCCCCTAACC
>VGOG01000217.1 GCA_016875995.1 Chloroflexota bacterium | reverse complement strand
TGATGCGGGAGTGGTTCTCCCGTCCGTCGGTCATGGCCACGATGGCGTTGATGCGCTCGCTGTCGTTCAACTGCTGCAAGCGGACGTAGGCGGCGTTGATGGCATCCAACAGAGCAGTATCACCTCTGGCCTCAAGTTCCTCAATGGCCGCCTGGAGGTCAGCTCGGTTCCGGCCTAGCTCGTCCAGGGGGATGATGTTGTTCACCTGGCTGGAGAACTCCACCAGCCCCACCCGTTCCACGTCGCCCCTGATCTGAGCCAGGAACACGCGCAACGCCTCCTGAGCGTTGGCCAGCTTCTCACCTCTCATGCTGCCGGAGGTGTCAACGACCAAATAGACGTTGGTGTGGCGCTTGGTGTACCACCAGGCGTCCCTGACCACCTCCACCACCGCCGGGCTGGGCACCTGCAACGTCGTCTGGGGCTGGGCGGGATTCACCCCGTTCTCTGGCTGGATGGGCGAAGCCGGGTCGTCCAGGGGGATGGAGAGATCGGCCGGGCGGTAGCCATACGAGAGGACCAGCATCTGAGTCTCCTGGGAGAGGAGGTAATCGCGGAAGCGCCCGAAAACCAGGCGCTGGTCGTCGGTGAGCTCTGGGGTCTCTAACAGCGCCAGGGGGTGATCCTCCCACAAGGAGCCTTCGACGGGGTAGATGGCCACCAGGCGGCCAGGGGCGTTGGCCTGGCGGTTGAAGTAGATGACCAACTGCTCCTGACAGACGAAGGCGTCTAAGTAGGCCGGCCCCTTTTGCAGGACCTGCTGGACAACGGCCCACTCCCCCTCGCCGTAGTAGCGCACCGTTTTCTCGATGGCCCCCACGTAGTCCAGGGTGGCCTGCTGCTGAACGTCCTCGATGGTCAGGCCTCTCGTCTTGCCCGCGCCAGCGTAGAACTCGGCCAGGGTAGCCAGGAGACCGCTGGCCGAACTGGTTGAGGGGTGGCTCCACTTGAAATCGGGATCGCTCTGCGCCCTGGCCAGGATGTCTTCCCAGCCGAGGTCGCTCTCCGGATAGCCGAAAGAGCGGGCCACGTCCTCCCACATGGCGATGACCACCGGGCTCACGGCGTAACGAACCGTTTCGCCCACCAGCGGCGACTCGCCCCCCGTCTGCGCCATCCACGCCCGGTCCAGTTGATCCAGCCAGATGGACGAATCCGGGCTCAGGGCCTGGAACTCCCCGGCCAGCGCCCTCTCGATCATCGCCTCTGGCTCCAGCTCGACAGGCCGCACCACCATTCTCTCGCCCTGGTCGGTCTTAAGCCGATGGGCGTTGAACCTGCGCACCAGCTCCTCGAACAGGGCTTGCTTCTCAGGAGAATAGGCCACCGTCAGCGTCGCGCCGCTGGGGGGAGTCACGGCGGGGAGAAGTTGCTCAGAGGTGCGTACGTTGGTCACGGTCTTGACCAGCACGGTGCAGCTCACGCAGATGACGATCAGGACGACGAACGCCACCAGCAGGATGACCCAAATCGTGCTGCGGGAATTTTTTCTGCCTCTCACGATCTATCCTCCCGACGTTTCACGTTTGACGTTTCACGTTTCACGTTTCACGTTTCACACGTTCTACCTCTGAGCCACGTTGAGATCGAACCAGCGCAGCAGGGCCATCAGCACGTCGCGATCGGGCGAGCGCATGGCCGTGGTGCGGGGCACGATGGTCATGGCCCCTTGCTCCTGCCAGCGGACGAACAGGCTTCCCTCACCAGTGACCGGCACCTCCGGGTTGGCCGGGCGCAGGCCTCGCTCGACGGCCTTCTGCTGGATTTCAGGCGATAGCAGGTACTTCTCGAACTCCAGGGCCGCGTTCTTCTCTAGAGCACTCGTCTCGGGACCCATCCATGTTGTAAAAGGAAAATCGAACCAGGTGAGGTACTGGGGATAGACGATCACCAGCGGGTCCGCCCAGCGGGTCTGGATGCCGGCCATGTTGGCCAACAGGTCGCTTTCCAGCAGTTGGCCGCCATCGCCCATGGAGTAGCCGAACAGGGCCAGATTCTCCACCGAATAGGACCCCAGGCTGGAGAAGTCGGTCACTGCGCCCATCAGCTCCCCCAACCACGCCTGGAACTCAGCATCCGTCACGTCGGCGGTGGTGATGTTGGTCTTCTGGTAGTATTCGCCGGCCGCGGCGACCATGGCCGCCAGCCCGCCCACGTTCTTGCGAGGGTTGGGCACCACCAGCTTGAAGTAGCCCCAGCCTGGCTCGCCGCCCAGCTCGGGCCAGCCCCCTTTGGCAGTCGCCGCGTCGTGGATGGCCTGCCAGTCTATCTCGCCGTACTTGGCGCGTAGCACCTCAGCGCGGCTGGAGTAGATGCCCCACGAGAACAGGGAGACGGCGATGGGACGGGCGCGGTACTCCCCGTCGGTGAGGAACACGTCGCGCCCCAGCTTCTCTTTGTAGGCGGCGTTGACCAGCTCCACCAGGTAGCGGCTATCGGGAATCCAGGCCGTGGGCAGCGGATCCATCTCCTCCCGCTCGTAGCGGCCCATCGCCGTCAGCCCGTCCATGGGAATCACGCTCACCTCGATGACCTGGCCCTCCAGCTTATGCTTCTCCGCGTTGAACTGCCTGGCCGCTTCCCGCACCCACGGTTCTACTGGCAGAGCGCAGACGATGCGCACCTCCAGCGTCTCTTTAGTTGGCGCCGTCACCACCCCCTCTTGCTGGCCCAGCCAGCGCACAACGAAGGAGCCGGCGACGATGATAACCGCTGCCAAGACGACCACGAAAAACACAATCCGGGTTCGACTCATCTATCCTCCAGGCAAATCAGCAAATCGGCAAATCAGCAAATCGGCAAATCAGCAAATCGGCGTACTCAAATCAAATGACCCCTGCTCCACGCTGACGCAGGGCCAAGAACCATTTTATCAGGCCGCAGGCCTAACCTGACGCCGGCGAACGCTTTCCCACCACAGGAACAAGGCGCCCAGCAGCGCGGGAGGTCCAAAGACCACGAAATATAACAACACGGCGTAACCCAGGGCAGCCCCCTTCTCCAGCCCAAAGATGCCCAGGGCCAGAGTGCACAGGTAGTGGAAGACGCCCAGTTTGCCAGGGATCGAGGGTACAGCTACTCCCACCTGGAGCACTACCACTAAGAACAGGGCAGCGGCAAAGGGCAGGGGCAAGCCCAAAGCCAGGAAGACGGTGTAGTTTACCAGAATGCTGAGAATCCAGATGAGAAGGGACCATCCCTGCAATTTAAGCCCTACCCAGGGCGAGCGCAGCACGTCCAGGCTGCCCAGAGCCAGGCCCGCGGCCCGATGAATCCTGGCTCGCCAACCTTGGGGCAGGAAGCGTGAGGCCGACTCCACCAGGGTGAGCAGCCGATCCTTGCTGTAGTAGAGGGCCAAGGCGGCGCCGAGAAAAGCGGTGGCCAGGACAGCCAGGCTTAACCGGGAATCGCGGAACCACGGGGGCAGGGAGACAAAAATGGGGACGAGCAGCGCCAGCAGGAGCAGCATCAGGATATCCAGCCATTTCTCTACGGCGATGGTGCCCAGGGTGCGGGCCCGGCTGTGAGTTTTGCCCATGAAGTAGATGCGGGCCACCTCGCCCAGCCGGGCGGGGACGACGATGTTGAGCATCTGGCTGATGAGGAGCACTTCGGCCAATATGAGGCAACTGAGCCCTTGCTGATCTGGATGATAGAGCAACCTCCAGCGGACGGCGCGGGCCAGGGGGCTTACGAGCACCAGGGCGAGAGCTAAGGCCACGAACCGATAATCGGCCTGGGAGAAAGCGGCGGCCACCTGGGAAAGCGGGACATCCCGGAAGGCCAGCCATAGGGAGATCAGGCTGACCCCGGTGCCCAGGGCCACCTGGAGACCTCGGATGTTGGCTTGTTGCCACAGGCCATTGGCGCGTTGCCATAAGGACAGGGCTCCCTTGGCAGGGACGGTAGGGCATGGCGATGACGGCTTCATCCGTTCTCCTACGCTACGAATAGGAATAGGCATTTCTTTCTCAGATGAGGTCAGCGACAGGGCAACAAATTCCTCGGCAAACTCGATGGTGCCTTTTGCTTCACGCCCGGAGACAGCTCCGGCCATGCGGCAACGACTCAATGTGGAGCAGTTCTTCTCAATGCCCAAAACTGTGGCGAGTTCGGCTCTTCAAACTGTCCAGCCGATGCCCGAGCAGATGTCAACTTGAGCACCACCTGCCGGCCGTCCTCTAACCAGATACGATTGTCCTCCACCGTCAGTGGACTATCCGGTGGCGCTGTCAGCACCAGGCGGTCATCCTCGACGCGGGCCTGGACCTCCACTGTCTCCTTAGGACGCTCGAGTGCCGCCCAGGCTTCGAAGAACGTCTTGACCGGCAGCGAACCATCCCACCGGGCTGCTTCTTCAATGAAGCGCTCGACAACCGCTTCATATTCGGCGACTGACATCTCTTCCAGCGTCTTCATAACTCACGTCGTCTCCATCTCCCCTGAACCGAGAATGATTTTGTCTCTTGTCAGCACACCTGCGCCGTAGAACCTGGCTGTCGCCACGATGATTCGATCGTGCAACTCCTGGACTTTCCTGACCCACATTGCTTCCTCGAAGATTTCTGGCCCAAAGCCCACGATCTCGAATTCCGGTTCTTCCAGGATCAGCCGGTACATCCCAGCAAAGTCAAAATCTACCCGGCCTTTTTCAGCGATATCCAGTGCTTCAGCCAACACAATGGTGGGAATTAACAAACGCCCACCTCGACGGCGGATCTCATCAATGCGCTCTTTGAGTCTCTGCTGAAGGCGCTTACTACCGATGAAGTACCAGATAAGCACATGAGTATCGAGAACATAGAGCATACTCTGGCTTTCGTCCATAGGGCCTCACAAATCCTCCAGAGGTCGGAAAAGGGCGCGCTTCGCCTCCTCGATCATTTCTTCGGTCACATCGCCTCCGCGAATGCTACCGAAAAGAGTCGGCTTTCCCTTGCTCACCTGGAGCTCCGTTATCCGGCTACGAAGCAAATCTCGCCTAAGGCACTCTATTTCGCGTGCCAGGGTGTCGATCCGCTTCAAGAGCATTTCCTGTCCTACCTGGTCTAACATTCTTCCCTTACCTCCTGTGAAGTATAGTGTCCGCTGCAGCAGTGACGTCGGGGAACTCCTGCCAGCTCCATTTCTTTGACACGCCTGCTCTTCTGGGGATGGGTGACAATTCCTGCCACTGTTCGGTAACCCGCAAGTTCGTGCCATCCTGTAGATACAGGATGAGCCGCAAGGTCTCGCCATCGAGTTCAAGGGGAACAATGCTCCGTACTTTCTCGCCAAATGCCTCCTCAATCTCAAGCAGCCTCTCAGTGGCCAGCATAGGAAAGTTCTCCTATGTAGAGACCTTGCTGTGCTATTTCCTGCAGAGAGGTGATGCTCTTTTTGACCTTGTCGGCAACCTCGGCCCAATGGTGCCACATAATGTAATCCTCGTGCATCTCGTAGTCGGCATCGTCGGGAAGTCCATCTGCATCTAATTGGGCCAGGGTGACCTTGTATTTCTCCTCAAAATGCCGTACCTTGCTCTCAGCAAGAAAGTGTCGCTTTCTCAGATTGGATAGTCTAAGGGCCGTTCCGTGGCTGATGATCGTCTCCCTCTCCTCACGAGGAAGGGACAGGAAAGTCTTCTCTACTTGCGTTTTGATTCCAGTATCCATTCTCTTTGCCTCTCTTTGACGTTTTATGGCTTCTCCGTCGGGCGAAGGTCCCTGACTGAGTCAAGACCCATCGGCTGTGGTCAGGACTTCGTCGTGAGCTCAGTCGAACGAGACCTTGCCGAACTTTTGAAAAGCAATTGACCTGTTCAGGTAAGCCAGCACCATCGCCGCGCATGCAACCAGGCAGCCACCCGGCTCACTTTGTGGTAGATAGGGTACGTCGAGCCAGCGCATCGGCACGTTCAGCGATCTCATCCAGGAGACATTGATCGAAGAGAATCTCGCCTTGCTCACCTTACGCTGCGCAGTGAAAGCGGTGACATGCACCTGAGCCCGCAATCTGATGTCGATCTCCAACCCAGCAAATCGTGGTACAGGTGGGGCCTGCAATTCAACCGTCATGCTCTGCCTCATCTGTTTTCCCTCCTCCCTTTCCCCTCTTTCCCTTGTTGTTTTATTGTACAATCTCCGCCTTACTTTGTCAATCTGGCGTCATGACTCTGTATCCTGGTACTGAATCTTTTGAACATAGAACATCCCCTCCGGCGGTAATTATACCACACCGGGAAGCGAAAAACAAACGCGCACCAGTGACAAAAGACCTCGGAGGTCCGTGGAGGCCTCCGAGGTCTTGTGATTACGTCAGCCATTGCGTCTATGATTATAGGAGGTCACA
>VGOG01000216.1 GCA_016875995.1 Chloroflexota bacterium | reverse complement strand
TGGCCAAGGCTCCTACGCTGAAGGAGGTGTTGGCCCAGCTATTCGGCTCCCAACCAGTTGTCCAGCCAGCCTAATTTGTAAGGTGCCCAAAGTGTCAACCTATTTCAGCCCGTAATTGAACCATCCCTCAATAACCAGGCCAATTTCACTGAGGGCCAACAACACCGCTCCAACCATTGGCTCAAACCGTGGTTTCAGCACCTTGGCGCGTGGAGCAGCCGTCAATTCCCAGCACGTACCGCATGCATCTCCCTACATCTTGCGTCTTGGCGAGTAAATGCCGCCAAACTTGGTGCCCCGTTCCCGGCGTAGATCATCCAGGTACTGTACGTATTCCTCTTGACCATCCAGGTTGAGGGCAAAATAGATGGGTGGCACAACTCCCTTCTCTGCCAGCCGCTCAGCGACTTCGGCCATCAGCGCCTGCAAAATAAGACATCCCATCCAACCCGACGTCGGTCCCACTTTCTGAGGCAGCTTCTCGTCTTCCAAGACGGCATCCCCAGGCACGGCCAAGTTGTCCAACACAGCGTCACAATACTCGTACATCTTCTTTCCCGAAGAGTGCCGTGAGGTCACAGCGTTCGCATAGGTCATGGAAGTCACCCCGATCACCTTCAGGCCCGCCTCTTTGGCCGACATGGCCATTTCGATGGGGAAGGGGTTCCGCCCCGAGGTAGAAACCAAGATGATCACGTCCCCCGGCTCAGCGCCAATCTGGCTAAAGAACTCCCGGCCAGCTCCCTCGGCGCGCTCGAGGAAAGAGGTCAGGTAAATGGGGCCTACCTCCAGAGACAGCCCATGCGTGAATACCGGATTGACCAAGGCCAGTCCACCAGCCCGCCAGAAGATGTCCTGTACAGGCAACGAGGAATGTGGACCTCCCCAGGCATAAAGCGTGTGTCCGTCGGCGACAGCTTGCGCGATCATTTCCGCGGCCTGCTCGATATTCTCCAGTTGCGTATCCTGAAAGCACTGGATCAGTTCGAGCCCTTTGTCGAGATATCTCTTTGCTAGCACAGTATTCCTCCCATAATTGTTAAGCGGATTCATCCACCACCATGCGGAAGTCGAATCCCTTCGGTAGCGGGAGCTCACGGCGCACGCGGGCGCGTAGCGCATCGTCTGCGTCATTGATTGATCATCCCTCTTCGACGTCTGGTGCTACGATCACCTCTATACCCATGGCCCTCAAATCCGCCACGATTTGGGGTGGGGTGCCCTCGTCGGTAACCATCTTGTTGACGCTGGTGATAGGTGCTACTAAAGCGGTGGAAACCTTGCCAAACTTGCTGTGATCGGCCACCAGGATCACTTCTGGAGCAGATTGGATAATAGTTCTGTCGGTCATGGTTTCGGGGAGGTAATCATTGCTCAGGCCTTCCTCGATGCTGATGGCCCTCATACCCATGATGACCTTGTCGGCGCGCAGCTCCTTTAGTGCCTGTTCGGTGATGTGGCCGATCATGGACAGCTCCGAGTGGCGCAGGAGACCACCTACTACGATCACCGTGATGTTAGGCTTTCCGGCGAAGAGGTTGGCGATGTTGAGGGCATTGGTTATCACCGTCAGGTTACTTCTATGCACAAGATGGCGCGCCACCTCCAGGGTGGTAGTTCCCGATCCTAAGAAAACAGTCTCGCCATCTCGGACTAATTCAGCAGCCGCTTCCCCGATCCTCTTTTTCTTCTCCTCGTTCTCAGTTGTCCTCTGAATGATGGGCGGCTCAGGCGCCGCTCGCTCGACGACGACAGCCCCGCCGTGGGCCCGCTGGATCACACCTTGCTCGTCCAGTTCCTCCAAGTCGCGCCGGATAGTTGACTCACTAACTCCGAAGAGTTCGCTCAGCTCAGTGACGGTGGCTTTCTTATTCTCCTCGATAAACTGCGAAATCTTCCGCTTGCGCTCTTCTCTAAGCAAGGTAATCTCCCCTTTGTCAAACATGCATATTCGCGCAATAATAGCGCGGTATTTTATCAAGATTATAGCATATTTTTGAGGTTTTGTCAATAATCAATCGCGCATTTCTGCAATATTTTAAGCAGATGTGCCATTTTGCAATCCATAGCACCAAAAAAACAAGAGCCCACGCTTCTAACATGGGCTCTTTCCTCGCCACTTGTTGATTAGCCTTGCGCTCAGGGTGGGAAGGCCGGCAGCAAAGATGAGGGTGGCCATCTGTCCTATCTCCGGCGATCCAACTCCCTGGCAATGGTATCCCTCACGGTCCGATAATCGGCGGGCAATTCCAGCGGGGGGTTGGCGTAGCGGGCGACTACTTCTTTCAGCACCCGGTCGTGGTAGCCCACCTTGAAATCGGTGAATTTGAGGCCGTGGGCGGTGGAGATGACGATGACTCTATCCGCTGGCCCGACGTCGCCCCGCGCTACCAGTTTGAACAGCACGGCCAGAGCTACGCCAGTGTGGGGGCAACAGTACATGCCGGTCTTGTCGGAGCGGGCGGCGGCGTTGGCCAGCTCGTCCTCGCTGACCTGCTCCACCACCCCATTGAACGCCTGGAGCACTTTGACGGCGCGCTCGTAACTCACCGGGTGGCCGATCTGGATGGCACTGGCCGACGTTTTCTGAGCGATGACGGGCCGGTACTCCTTGAACCCGGTCAGGTAGCTCAGGTAGAGAGGATTGGCCTTCTCCGTCTGGGCACAGGCGATGCGCGGCAGCTTGTTGATGAGGCCCAGGTCCCTCATCATCAGGAAGCCCTTGCCCAGGGCGCTGACGTTGCCCAGGTTGCCCACCGGGATCACGATCCAGTCCGGCACCTCCCAGTCGAACTGCTGCACGATCTCGATGCTCACGGTTTTCTGGCCTTCCATGCGCAACGAGTTCATGGAGTTAGCCAGATAGATGGTGCTCCCTCCCCTGTGGAACGCCCCCCCTCTCCCCCCCTGGCAGGGGGGGTGGGGGGGGTGGGGGTTCGTCACCTCCTGCACGATTTTCATGCAGCCGTCGAAGTCGGTGTCCAGGGCCAGCACCAGGGCTCCGTTGGCGATGGGCTGCACCAGTTGGGCGGTGGAGACCTTGCCACGGGGGAGAAAAACGATGGAAGGGATGCCGGCGGCGGCGCAGTAGGCGGCCAGGGCGGCCGAGGTATCCCCGGTGGAGGCGCAGGCTACGGCCCGTATCGGCTGGCCGTCGGCGATCATCTGCTTGACCACCGAGACCAGCACCGTCATGCCCAGGTCTTTGAAGGAGCCGGTGTGGCTGTTGCCGCACAGCTTGACCCACAGGTCTTCCACCCCGATTTCCTTCCCCAATCGCTCGGCCCAAAAGCAGTTGGTGTGCCCCTCGTACATGGATACCACGTTCTCGTTGGCTACCTGGGGGCAGACCCACTCTTTCTTGCCCCACACCCCGCTGCCATAGGGCCATTCGTTGGTGCGGATGCGCTGGTCGAAGAGCCTCATCCAGGCGGCAGCGCTACGGGCCTTCAGGGCCTCCACGTCGTGCTCCACGTCCAGCAACCCACCGCACTGCTGGCAGCGGTAGACGACGTCATAGATGGAATAGCGCTGATCGCAGCCGCGAATGCATTGCAACCAGGAGTTGTAGCTCATAATCTGCTCCGTTACAGTGAGTTGGAGGTTAGAGGTTGGAGGTTGGATATCTAACTTCCAACCTCTAACCTCCAACTTCAAGGGCAGGCTTCTGGCACTTCGGGCAAAAATACGTTCCTCGCCCGCCCACCACCGTCCGCTCGATGGGCGTCCCGCAGCGGAGGCAAGGCTCGTCTGTGCGCCTCGATACCTGAAGATACTCCTGATTCACCCCCTCCCTCCCCTCGACATCGCGATAGGCGGTCAAAGTGGTGCCCCTGTTTTCGATCCCCTGTCGCAAAACCTGGCGGATAGCGTGATACAGGCGCTCGATCTCCTCGGCGGTGAGCGTGTCGGCCCTGCGCTCAGGGTGGATGCGGGCGGCGAACAGGGCCTCGTCGGCGTAGATGTTGCCGACCCCGGCCATGAACCGCTGATTCAAGAGCAGCGGCTTGATCATGCCCCGTCTTGTGGAGAGGAGGGCGGCGAAATCGGCCGCAGTGAAATCGTCGTCCAGGGGCTCTGGCCCCAGGTCGCCCACTATCTCATCCTCGTCGTCCACCAGGTAGACCCGGCCCAGCTTGCGCATCTCGTTGAAGCGTAGCTCCCGCCCGTCGTCCAGCACGAGGATCAGGTGATCGTGCTTGTCCAGCTCGGCGCCGGAGTTCTTGATCAGCAGCCGGCCGGTCATGCGCAGGTGGACGATCAGGCTCGCTCCGCTGGACAGGGCGAAGACCAGGTACTTGCCCCGCCTTTGCACATCGAGGATCCTCTGGCCCACAAGGCGGCGTTTGAGCTCCTCCACTGCTGGCCTGGCGATCAAATCCGCCCAACCGACGTGGACGCCAGTGAATTGGCGGCCCACGAGAGGCTCTCGCAAGCCCTGAGCGATGGTTTCCACTTCTGGCAGTTCAGGCATGCGTTCCTTCCCAAAGGTGCCCGGCACTGGCAATTAACCAACTGAGTGAGCAAGCTCGCCTGACTTGGAGGCACTGTAGCCTAATGGCACTAACATTTCGCGTTGCCTCGCCCTGAGCTGAAGCTCAGGGCTGAAAGAACCAAGCCCTGCGGGCTAAAACCCCAGCCCCGAAGGGGCTTTGTTCTCTTAGCGCGGGGACTTTAGCCCCGCGCGGCCTAGGCTTAACTAACCGCACAGGTTTGAAAGTTTAGTGCCATTAGGCACTGTAGCCCCAGGAAGCCACTGACAGTGCCTGGCACCTGAACGATTACCTCCACCCCTCGAGGAGTCGCGCCGCGGCCGAGTAAGGATCTAACTCACGGCGAATGATGCTGTCAACAAGGCTATCGAATTGCGCCTCAGCCACTCTCTCGAAAAAGCTCCTCGCCATTTTGTGAGTTATTATACTCCTGAGCTCTCCCTCCACGCGCTCTCGCTCGCGTCGCTGGAGATTCCCGCTCTCCCGCAAGTAAGCGGCGTGTTCCCCAATGGCTTCTACCACCGCCCCCACGCCCTCGCCGTGGAGGGCTACCGTCTTACAGATGGGAGGTCGCCACCTGGGGTCCGGGGACGAGATGTGCGAGGAGTGGTTGAGGTCCAGGATCATCTGCAGGGCCAGGGCGGTGCTGTCGGCCCCCTCCCGGTCGGCCTTGTTGACCACGAAAATGTCGGCGATCTCGGTGATGCCGGCCTTGATGGCCTGGATGTCGTCGCCCAGGCCCGGCGCCTCTACCACGATGGTGGTGTGGGCGGCCTTGGCGATGTCCACCTCCGCCTGGCCGGCCCCCACCGTCTCCACGAAAATCGTCTGGTAGCCGGCGGCGTCCAGCACCTTGATGGCGTCGGCGGTGGCCCGCGCCAGACCACCCAGGCTGCCGCGGGTGGCCATACTCCGAATGAAAATGCCCGGGTCTCCCGACAGGTCCCGCATCCTGATGCGGTCTCCCAAGAGTGCCCCGCCGGAGAAAGGACTGGTGGGATCCACGGCGATGATGCCCACCGTGCGCTCCCTCTGGCGGTAGACCTTGGCCAGCTCGTTGACCAGGGTGCTCTTGCCCGTGCCTGGCGCCCCCGTCACGCCCACGACGTGAGCCCGGCCAGTGTGGGGGTAGAGGGCAGCCAGAGCCTCCTGTGCCTCAGCCCCATCGTTCTCGATTATCGTAATCAGACGGGCGATGGCACGGCGGTCGCCCGTCAGCAGGCATTGGATGATTTCCATAGTGTGGTGTTGAGTCAACGAGTGATGAGCTTTCAGAGAATAATTGGGTAATGTGATGGTGGTCAGGTAACCAACACTACACCATGGAATGGAGTTTAGGCAGTTACCGATCTTTTTGGCGGTGTGAAGTAGCCCAATCTACAGCTTTCCAAGCTGCAGTGTTGCAATAAAAACTATCCTGCCGTTACCTGAATAGATTCTTGAACTTCATGTTACTCATCACTAGTTACTCGCCAACTTCCTCCCGAATGAACTGCACAATCTGCTCAGTAGACGTGCCCGGCCCAAAGATGCCTCGGATACCCAGTTCGTTGAGAGCTGGCACATCCTCGTCGGGGATGATCCCGCCGGCCAGGACCAACACATCGTCCAGGCCGTTCTCCTTCAGAAGGTTGATGATTCGAGGGAAGAGCGTCGTATGGGCTCCGGAGAGGATGGACAGGCCCACCACGTCCACGTCCTCCTGCAGGGCTGCCTCCACGATCATCTCCGGCGTCTGGCGGAGGCCGGTGTAGATGACCTCCATTCCCGCATCGCGCAGGGCCCGCGCCACCACCTTGGCCCCCCGATCGTGGCCATCCAGGCCGGGTTTAGCGATCAAGACCCTGATT
>VGOG01000215.1 GCA_016875995.1 Chloroflexota bacterium | reverse complement strand
TTGATGTTTGTGGGATTTGGAAGTATCATCTCACCCACATGGACACACAGTTATCAAAGGTCAAGCGACCTTTGCCGCTCATCCCCCGCGTCTCACGGCACGGTTTCGAGCGAACGGGTCGCACACATCGCATGGAGCCGACGCCCACCCTTGCGCTTTTGGTTGAAGTGATCGTTCTGCCCCAGCCTCAGAGAGATGTAGATGATAGACTTGCTGCGCCAATATCCACCCCCAATGCGGTGGTTCGACGCGCTGGATGAAGAGGTTACAGAATGTAGCAATTTGAAATCATCGGCGATGGTGCGATCATCCATAGCTTACCTGCAAACAAAAGGCCTCGCTCGGGGAGAACCCCGGGGCGAGGCCTTCGCTTTCGTTCTGTACGAAGAAGGCGAATCAGGTTCCCAGCAAAACCCCGATGGCCTGCTGAGCCATGTCCAACAGGGGAGAGGGCCACAGGCCCAAGACGAGGGTGCCCAGGGCAGCCAAGGCGACGGCTACAGCCAGGGGCCAGCGTAGGCTGAGGGGCTTCGGCTCATCACCCTCCCTCGTCCCTCGTCCCTTGTCCCTTGCATGTACATGACCACGATGACCCGCAGACTATTTTCAGCGCACCACAACCTCGATTGAGTAGGTCTCCAGCGGTTCCACGCCCTTTTCCCAGGGGCGGTGATAGGCCAGCTTGAGAGTCGTCTGCCCTGCGTTCACCGCCTGGAAGCGGAGAATCTGCACGCCTCCCGCCCCGAGGGCTTCGGATTCCGCCTTGAACTCCGGTTCACCTGCCTGACGCAGCACCTGCTCATCGAGAGGCTCTGCCACCTCCCACGAATAGCCGGTGGTCGGATTGGCCTCCAGGGTGACAACCAGAGTTTGCCCCTTCCGGAGCTGCATCTCGCGGCCATTGTGATCAATAGTTGCTTTGACTTCTTGCTGCTGCGGACTGCAGCCAGTTGCCAGGGTTAGGGCTACCAGCAGAGTGAGCAGCGCGATAAAACTGAATTTGTTGTTGGACATTGCAGTCACTCCTTTCGGGTAGATGGAACAACTGACAAATACCCCTGCCTAAGCTTGTTTCTTCTCATTGGTAAAACCTCCCTGTGGTTGGCAAGCGAATGGATTTCTCGTAATACGTCTCATCTACCTGCATCATCGGCGCGGTGCCGCAGGAGCCGGGGTGCTCGACGGTGATTTGACAAATATCAATTTCTATGCTATATTCTGCATAGATTGGGTGGCTTAGTGACGCCGCCGGTAATCAGTCCGGGGTTGTAGCTAGGCATCAGGTCCCGCAATGAAAGGGGCCCCCCCGATCTTTTTCTATCCCACAACAGCCAGCAACTCCCCCGCAGTGATGACTCTATCTGCCTCTCTTTTCCCTCGCCGTACTGCCCCAGCCAAGTGATCAGCCGGTGATCTCTTCCCGACTGCTTTGATTTCGATACTCTCCGAATCAAAAGCGGGATCCTTTTTCTTGATGTACTCCAGCAGAAAGGACTTTATATCAGCTTGCCGGCTGTCATATTCATTGTCCACTGTCACCCGTTGTAGTTGCTCCAGATGGTTTTCGAGAAGCAAGAAGACACAGGCGGCGAAGAGCAACAGCCTGGCCCGCTTTTTGGGCTTCCCCTGATTTCGCAGAGCCTGGAGCCCCTTTTGCTTGACACTGAAAGGGATTTTGATGGTGTAGGAGATACCATCTGAGAAAGCCAGGAAGGTATCGCCTGGGTCCTCTATTTTGATGCTTTGATCCACTTCAACGATGTAGGGCATGAGCCCATTAGTTCCTCAATCGTTGCCAGGTATGTCTCTATAGCTTCTTCCCACTTACGCCAACTCCGCCAAAATCCGGTCTATCTTCTCATCTACCTGCATTATCGGGGCTGTGCCACAGGAGCCGAGGCATTCGGCGGTGAGCAGGGTGAATTCGCCGTCGGGGGTGGCCTGGCCTACTTCTATGGGCACGAGATCGAGCTCCTCTCAGGATCGGATGTGCTGAGCATTGGCGTGCTCAAGGGGCAGAATGGTTCTCTGGGGAACAGCAGCGGTCAGTTTATCACAACTGCATCTGTTTGTCAAAATAGTCATTTGACATGGATTGAGAAATCTATATAATACTGTGGTGTTGCCTGCGCGGAGTGTAAGGTGTTACCCGACTGAACAATGAATTGACAAGGATTACGGTTTGTGATATACTACACAAGGATTTGGAGCGGCAGGTTGTTGGCTCGTAGGTCGGCGTAGGATGCTTTGGATCGCTTATTTATTCGACGAGTTTTAGAGTCAGGAGGTGTCCTTTGGCAACTTCCGAGGTTATCAATCTAACTACAGTGAAACGGGACCCTACCTTTGTGGACCGTCTCACCCCAGCGGGGCGATTGCTGAGTCGCTGCATCCAGTGCGGCACCTGTACCGCCTCTTGTCCGGCCGCACCTGCGATGGACCTCACCCCTCGCCAGATGTGGCGGCTGGCCCAACTGGGCTTTCAGGATCAGGTGCTCCATAGCAAGGCGATGTGGCTGTGCAGCCTGTGCTACATCTGTCACGTCCGTTGCCCGCGGGGCATCCCCCTCACTGAGACCATCGTCAAACTCAAGCAACTGGCGCTTCAGGAGGGAATCGGGGAGTGGCGGGAGAGCACCGCTTTCTACCGCGCCTTCAGCGACGTGATGCGCCGTTATGGGCGCATGCGTGAAATAGAGTTCATGGTGCGCTACTTCCTGGCGACCAATCCCCTGGCCGCGCTGGGCTACGCTAAACTAGGGCTCACGTTGCTAGGCCGGGGGAAAGCTCATCTGGAGTTACCCCGCCTGGGCGGCGAGGGCCGGCTGGACCGGTTGTTTGAGCGAGTAGCGGAATTGGAGGGGCAGCGATGAGATATTTGTTCTACCCTGGCTGTTCGGCGGAAGGCTCCGCCCTGGAGTACGGGACCTCAACCCTGGCGGTGTTGGAGGTGCTGGGGGCGGAAGTGGAAGAGCTGCAAGACTGGACTTGCTGTGGGGCCAGCGTCGCTTCGACGATGAGCGATTTGCTGGGACTGGTGCTGCCGGCCCGCAACCTGGCCCTGGTCGAACAGTCCGGCAACGGGCGAGAGATGCTGGCCGTATGCAGCGCCTGCTACACCAACTTCCGGCGCACGGCTGCTGCCATTGTTTCGCAGCCCCGCTTGCTCGACACCATCAACCAGGCGCTGGAGGTGGAGGGTCTAACCTACCACGGCACGGTCCAGGCGCGGCACCTGCTGGACGTGCTGGCCAATGACTTTGACTTGGAAGCCATCGCCGCCCGCGTCCAGCGGCCATTGGCCGGCCTGACCGTCGCCCCCTACTACGGCTGTCAGACCGTTCGTCCCTACAGCCCCTTCGACGATGATCAGCGGCCCACCTCGATGGTGGGTATCCTGGAGGCGCTGGGGGCCACAGTTCACCGCCACAACTACGAGGCCTCTTGCTGTGGTACGTCTCTGCTGACGACCAAGCCAGACGTGGGCCTCCAGATGGTGGGGGCGATCCTGGAGGCGTGTGAGCCGGCCGACTGCATCGTCACCGTCTGTCCGATGTGCCACATGAACCTGGATAGTTACCAGGACAAGGTCTCCCGGCTGTTAGGCCGGCCGCTACGCATCCCGGTACTGTTCCTGCCCCAGTTGATGGGGCTGGCCTTTGGGCTTCCGGAGAGCGCGCTGATGCTCCGCCGGCACGTTGTGCCGGTGAGTCCGGTGCTGGCCCAGCTACCAGAATCGTAGCCAGGGAGTTTGCGTGCCGGCTCTCCGGGTTTTTTGGATGTGGTCTTAGTGGCGCACACTCACGCGCAGCCGATTGCGCCCTGACATGTTTGGCTGCGCAGGCAGGTGTCTAATGAAACTCCGCGAGATAATCTCAGTTTTGGAAGGAGAGCTGGTCTCCAGGAAGGCCGACCTCGACATGGAGATCGTGTGCGCCGGTGCGTCAGATCTCATGAGCGACGTTCTGGCCTTCGCCGAGTCTGGCTCATTGCTGCTCACCGGCTTGGTCAACCCCCATGCGGTGCGCACGGCGGAAATGGCCGACATCGTGGCCATTGTCTTCGTGCGCGGCAAGTATCCTCCACCGGAAACCATCGCCCTGGCGGAAGAGAAAGGCATCCCCCTGGTGGCCACCTCTCACACCATGTTCGAGATGTGCGGCCGCCTCCACCGGGCTGGCATGAGGGGCTGTGACATCTCTTGTCGCATCGCGTGAGAAGGGGACTGAAAGAATCCGTAGGAGACGCAAGGCGGTTCGGTAATCGAGATGCCAGAGATCACCAGGCTTCAGGAGCTAGTTTATGAGCTGAAGATCGGGGAGGTGATGACCCGGAAGGTGGTCACCGTTGCTCCACAGACTTCCATGGCTGAGCTCAGGAAGATACTGCGGGAACACCGCATCTCCGGAGCGCCGGTGGTAGAGAACGGCGAATTGGTGGGCATCATCAGCATTGAGGATTTGATCAAAGCCCTGGCGGAGGGGGAAATGGGGGTCCCGGTAGGGGAAAAGATGACCCGAGACCCCGTGACTCTCCGCACCGATGAACCCGTTGTCCTGGCTGTCAACCGCTTCGCCCGCTACGGCTTTGGCCGTTTTCCCGTTGTTGACGAGAAGGGAAGACTGGCAGGCATCCTCACCCGGGGCGATATCATACAGGGACTACTCAGGAAGCTGGAGGTTGAGTATCACGAAGAGGAGATACATCGCTACCGGGCCAGTCATATCTTTGAAGACATCGTTTCCGACCGCACCAGCATCGTCTTGCACTACGACGTGGTGGCGCGTGATCTCGATCACGCCGGAGAGGCTGCCAGCAAGATCAAGCGCACTTTGAGCCGTCTGGGAGCCTCACCACAAATCGTCCGCCGGGCAGCTATCGCGGCCTACGAGGCGGAGATGAACATCATCCTCCACACCGACGAAGGAGGGGAGATTTCAGCCGAGGTCCGGCCCGAACAGATCATCATCCGGGCAGTGGACACGGGGCCGGGCATTCCCGATGTCGAGCAGGCCATGCGACCCGGCTTTTCGACAGCGCCAGAGTGGATCCGAGAGTTAGGTTTTGGGGCGGGCATGGGTCTGAACAACATTCAGAGATGCGCTGACGAGATGCGGTTGGAGTCTCCGCAGGGTAAGTGGACATCTCTGGAAGTGGTGGTCTATCTGGACAGGAAGAAGGGTGAAAAGTGAGACTAGAAGAACTCAGCCGTAAACTCTCGTTGGAAGTGCGAACGGCGGCCGGGAAACTGGGCACGGAGGTTACAGGTGGTTACGCCGCCGATTTGTTGAGTTGCGTGATGGCCAAAGCGCAGGCGGGCAATGTCTGGGTCACTCTGCAGAGCCATCCCAACGTCGTGGCCGTGGCCAGCCTGCTCAACCTGGCCGGCGTCATCGTCACTGAAGGGATGATCCCCGACGCCACCACTGTGGATAAGGCAGAGGAGGAAGGCATCCCCATCCTGACGACGGAACTCACGACCTTCACAGTGGTCGGCCGATTGTTTGAGCTGGGCGTGCCAGGGGTGGATTAGCGAGTCGTAAATTCGTAAACTCGTAGACTCGTGGTTGTAACCTACGAATTCCGAATTTACGAATCCCGAATTTACGGGCTTGTTCAAATGCGCGAGCTGAGTTTGCACATCCTGGACGCCCTGCAGAACTCGCTGGAGGCGGGGGCTACTTCCATTCAGTTGATCATCGAGGAGAATCTGGCTGCGGACAGGCTGACCATTACCATTCGAGACAACGGGCGGGGGATGAGCGAGGCGCAACTGGCTCGCATTTTCGATCCCTTCTTCACCACGCGCAGCACGCGCCACGTTGGATTGGGCATTCCCCTCTTCAAGGCCGCTGCCGAGCTCTGCAATGGGAGTTTGACCATCGCTTCGCAGTCAGGGAAGGGCACCACGCTTCAGGCCACCTTCCAGCATAGCCACATTGACCGCGCTCCTCTGGGCGACATGACGGGCACGCTACTGGCGTTTATTCTGGCCGGGCAGTGCGATCTGCACTACCTTCACCGCGTAGGCGAGCGAGAGTTCGAGTTCGATACGGCGGAGATACGGGCCGAGTTAGGGGACGTGCCGCTGACACACCCGGCGGTGCGGAAGTGGTTGCGGGAGTTCATCGCCGAGGGGGAGGAAGAGCTTTGTATGATATCATTGCGAGCGTAGCGAAGCAATCTCCTGCCTCCAATTGCGCGCAACGGTGGAGATTGCTTCGTCGCTCCGCTCCTCGCAATGACAAGGTGGGTAGTTAAGGATTGGGATGTTGCGTTGAACTTCTTTTTCGCCGATCTGCACATTCACACCGTCCTCTCTGCCTGCGCCGAGGCGGAGATGCTTCCAGAGTCCATCGTGA
>VGOG01000214.1 GCA_016875995.1 Chloroflexota bacterium | reverse complement strand
ACCTCGGCGTAGGCGGCCAGGGCCTCGTACCAGTTGTAGTCTCCGCGTTCCGGGTAGGAGACGCGGACGGCGATATGCACGGTCAATGGTCCTCGTCCTCCCTGCCGCAAACCTGCCCTCGGCATCATCTCCCGAGCCTCCAATCTACCCACTCTGATTGCTGATTGCATTGCCCTGGGCGAGGCCCTGGCAGCCGATAGCCTGCGGCGGAGCGGATAAGCGGATGAAGGCGGCCACCGGCCACCCGCTTATCCGCTGCCGGTGTGCGGCGCTATATCCGCTCGTAGTAGCTGAAGCTCTTGCTGGAACGGAGCAGGCGGTAGGGTAACACGATGCTCTTTCGTACCCTGTCCTTTCCTACCACGATCTTCTCGTCGGTGTAGATATTGGCTTTGGCGAAGGTCAGACTCTCTCCCCAGTCATCCATCATCTGGATGAGCCCGGCCACGAAAGTTCTCGCCCCTTGACCACTCACTTGAGTGCCTTGAATGTAAACGCCATCCATCAGCACGAAGCCATCTGGCAACTCCTCTACCTTATGAGGCGGTGCTACTAACTGGAAGAAACTTCCCCGCTTGCCAAAGTAGTTGACCTGAGTTAGCAGCGTGATCAATTCCCCTTCCTGTTCTTCAGACAGACGGAAGGCAAAATTCAACGTCCCCTCTAACTGGGCGTATTCCCGAAAGGCAATGGTACGATTCATAGCCTCTGCCGATTCTGCATCACGCGCCGGTTTAAGAATCTTGGCAAAGAGGTTCGTGACTACTACCCGTTCCGGTGGACGGACCGCGATAGCAAGTTGCTTGATCCAGGTAAAGGCCGTCTGACCTGCTGCCAGCCCATTAGTACGGATGGCCACATCTAAGAGGGCAGTCCGAATAGCGAATGGCGTGGGCAAAAACAGGGTCTTGGCCCCTGAAGATGTAGCCATCCCTGATCGAAACGAGAACAGGGTGACCGGCCGGTACTCAGCGATTAGCCACATGGCGATCACCCCCTACCAGGCCAGCTTGTATGGCCGTGTGCTCTCAATGAGCTCCTTCATCGCTTCGGCAAACTGGCCCATGGAGTCAAAGCGATGGACAGCCACGGTTCCTGGCTTCAGGCCATTCAGAGCCTCGGCCACTCTTTCCATTTCTTGGCGATAATGCTCGTCCAAAGGGCTCAAAGCAGGGGCAGGCATTACCTGGTTGGTCACGGTCACCGCGCCTTCAAACTCCACGATGTGGGGATTCTGTGTACCCCGCATAGCACCATTGGGCTCAATGAACGTGTATAGGATGCTTTCCATGAAGGCCAGATAACGCCGCTCCCGCTCGTCGTCGGAGACGGGGTACTGCTGAGAGATGTCGTTGAAGCCAATGCGGGCTATCTCAAAGCTGGCGACGATGGCATAGACGCCTGAACTGGCCGGCCGGTGAAAGATAGCCTGCTGTTGGGCTTCTTCTGCTCGCTCGCCGCGTTCTGTCGCATAGCGCACATGAAAGTAGCTCTCTGTAGTTGTGTAGTCTGGTACGCCGATCACCCAGCCAAACTCAGCCACTGACTTGCGCGGCACGGAACGGGCTCCTTTAGCAATCAGGTTGCCCTCCAGGTCGTCCAGCGCACAATGCTTCAGTAGTTCGTCAATGACCGCACGGTCCTGAGATGGAAGAGCCCCCATGAACTTGGAATCATCCAGGATGCGGCTGGCACTGAACATCTGGCAACCTTGGCATAGGGGTAGTTTTCCCTTTGCCAGCAAGTACAAATGCTCGGCCTGGATGTGTTTGAACATGTCCCCGGACACGGCGTTGACCGTGGCCAGCTTGTACTCACCACTGGCCCGGTCCCGGTAGACCACGTTCACCATCCGCGTGGCAATCTGGTTCCCCTCGCCTCCCTCGTTGTTCAGGGAGTGCATATCCAGAATGACCCGCCCGCAAATGGAAAGGGAATAGATGGCTGGCTTCTCACTCATTTCTGTTCCTCCTCTTCTCTTGGTTCCCTGGCATAGCCAAAGGCTATCAACAGGTTGCCGACGGTGGTGGCTCCATACCTGTCCACCAGACCCACAACATCCTCTACATCGGTGGTCAGGATGTTCTTCCGATACTGCTTCCCGGTCTTCTCGTAGACACGGGCATTCTCGGCATTGTAGCTCTGCATGAACTCGCTCAGGGCGGCGATGAACTCGTCGCTGTAGAGGGCCTTACGCTTGAGTTCCTGCCCCAGGCCGTAACGGATGTCATACTCGCTTTTGCCACGCCCTCGATATTGAGGGATAATTGTGCTGCGGCGGATGGCTTCGGCGATGTTGCGAAAGCCCGGGGTGCCCAGGATGGGCGCCAGAGGTTCATTGCTTTTCATGATCAACACCTCCAGATTGTGGGTGGTGAACGGCCTCACCCAATAGTGCTCTCGGTCCAATTCCCGCATCAGGAAGGATGCGTAAGTGGCGGTGAAGTCGAAGAAAGCGTCCCACTTCCCGCCAGAGAGGAAGTCTCGGTAGTAGACCAGCAGGTCGTACCATCCTCTCTCCTCATCAATGTTGCGAATGATATTCTCGTGCTCCTCAATCACCTCCTTGTAATCTCTGACATCATTCGGTGACTCTACCTGCATCCAGCGGGGTAGTTCAATGAAGGAAAGATTCATCACCGCCGAAGCCTGACCCAGGCTCTTGTAATAGGCCACATACATCCCGGCTACAAAGTCCTCCGGCCCATGCCCAAAGAGTTCGGCCAAGAGATCGGCCTCTTTTGCTGCCTGACAATACTCCAGAAAGCATTTGGTATAACGCAGGGCAGCTAGGATGTCCATCTTTACCGCTGTATCGTTCCATAGGGCCTCCTGGAAGGCAGCCAGAACGGCGTCATTGGGTCCCAGGCGCATGTTCACCGGTGCCAGGGCGTAGGTCTTGCGGTCGTCGGTGCCCTGCACTCGGCGTGGCACGGCGCAGTGGTACATCCCCACCGCTTTAAGATACTCCAGCAGCCAGAAGGATTTGATATTGCCCATCTCCAGGCGGCAGGCTTTGGGTTCATTCTGTCCTTTACCCTGGCTGGGGTTGAAGAGTTGGAGCAGGGTTGCATCACTTTTGACGTCTACCCCTAGTTCCTTCATTCGTTTGCGCCAGGCGCTTTCCACGGCCTCCGTATCTCCCTCTGGCGTGGCGCAGAGGGTCAGGATGTGGCGCAGGTTCTCAGAAAAGTGAGGGGCCAGGCTTTGCCAGCGCAGGATCAGGTCATTGTACGAGCCCAGGGCTTGCATCCGTCGTTCCCCCACCCAGGCGAAGAAGGGAAACTGTGGGTGTGGCTTGACTTGGGCAGCCTGCTCCTGGGGCATTTTCTCCCGCACGTTCTGGGGAATCTGGGTATATTGTCGGAACTTGTCCCACTCCTGTTGGTAGTCCACAACCATAGAAGTAGGTAGACTTTTCAGAACCTCCGGATCTTCCCGACCAGTCTTGATATACGGGGCCAGGGTTTGACAAGGGACCTTGTCCACCCACGCTTCTCTTAGAGGGTGGCTTAACTCGAGGACGTAGCAAGCCCCTAGATCCCTTATTCGCACCCAGTAGCTCCCCTCAACAAAGTGAGCCAGAAGGCTGTCCAGGAGCGTCGCCAGGCCGTAGGCCACGAACACGTCGGCAAAGGTGCCCGTGCGCTTGTCTGCATAGTAAGTTTGTTGATACATCTTTACTCCTTTCTGCCCATAGCCCCCTGATCTGCTAGCCTGAGAGCCCGCACGATGAGAAAATAGGCTAAAAGTTCGTCCCTGGCGTCCGGTTGCACCAGGAGGCTGGCGATAGACTGAGAAGGCTTGTTTGTCACCAGGGCCTTGTTAGCCTGTCCGCTGGCATCTAGGCAAACCAGCACATGGGCTAGCGTTGGCCCGGCAGCTTGGTGCAAGTCAAACCCTTTGTAGGTGTCGGCCCTCGGCGAGTGGTGCCGGGCGATAGCAGTAAAGAGTGCTTTCATCAGTTTGAACCGGGGATCATCCTGCTCTGGTGCCCCCAGGAGTTGGTGTAGCACTCTGAATACTGCCACTGCTCCTTCGGCAGCATGCGGCGGGCGCGAGCCAGGCATCTCAGCCTGGACGGTCTGATGCCGGGGGTCGTCGGGGTTATAGTCAGTGTGGGCTAACATGTAGTCGCCTGTCAAAGGCACACCAATACGTCGTTGCCACTCGTGGGCCCAGCCCTGCCAGCGCCGGTCCATCTTGCCCACGTCATGCAGAGCTATGACCATGCGAATCGCCTGCTCCAGCGACCCTGCCGTCAAGCCCATCTGCTGCTCCAGCCGGGCAGCGGTGTAGGTTATCTCTCGGGATAATCTAGCCTGATAGACATCCAGCATCTTCTGGATGTGCTCTTGGTAGGACTCCCGGCTATATCCCCGTCGTTGCTCTTCGCCTGTCTCTGTCGTCTGCTTTATTCGGGATGGAGATTGGAAGTTACCGCCAGGAGCCTCAAAGCGGAAGCCTACATCGGAGTCATATTTGACCAGGAGGGGGTTTGCAACGTGAACGGGAGAGCAGTTCACCCCGTGGTGTTCTCCGACCACTACCCAGTCATAACGGGTGGGACGATCCTCGCCTTCTCCGCTATCCTTCTCTTGGGGATACTGGAGTAGCCAGGGGATCTCTTTGTTGGGCAATCCAACCTCCCGCCATTCTTTGAGTTGGCCATGCAGTGTGCCGAAAAACAGTGAAAAGCCCTCCAGGTTGTAGGGGTTTTCGATATCCATCGGGTTCGGATGCACCAATACAGTGACAGAATCATCGTTACGGATAAGATTTCGAGCCAAACCTATCTCCTGCTGCCCAATGGCCTTCTCCATCTCCTTCCGATGAGCATAGCGGGCCTGCTCCAGACCATTCAGCATCCGGCTATCAGCCTCGGCGTGGACCAGATTCACAAGGCGTTGCTCGGCTACAAAATCCATGTTCTCTCCGTCAAACGAGGGCAAAGCTTCCCAAGTCTTCTGCGACAAAGTTGCCTGCTCACCAAGATAGGGAGCGTAGTTTGGCTCGCCCTTGCGGTTCAGAGGCACGTGGTAAACGTAGACATCGCCCTTTTCATCCTCAAAACGGGCACAACGGCCAGCCCGCTGTAGAATAGCGCTGGCGGGAGCCACCTCGGTGTGCATAACATCACAGGTGATGTCCAGCCCCACCTCGAGCACCTGGGTAGCAACCAGAATGACACTGCCAGCTTTCTCCTTGTCCTTACCGAAGAGACGGCGTACATTGTCTTCCTTTGCCCGCCGATGTTCTCTGAGGAATCGGGAATGAAGCAGGATAACTTGGATGTCTGAACCAGCCTGGGTGCTTAGTCCTTCGAAGAGGTCCTGGGCCCGCTCCACTGTGTTGCAGATGGCAATGGAGCGGGTGCGATGATGCTGTAACACAGCCTCGGCTGGAAGTGGCGCATCTATCCGATGAAACCATCGCTTCTTATCCTTTTGCGTGGGGATTCTTTTAAGCTCGTCATCGCTGACGGTGACCACTTCGGCATCCAGCAAAGAGGCCAGCCGGTTGAGCATCTTCCTGGAAAAGGTGGCCGTCATCAGGACAAAGGGCGTGACCCCCTTTAGCGTGCGCAGCATCTCCAAGGTGGTGGGTAGGGTTGAACCTGGATCCAGCAAGTGGAACTCGTCAAAGACCAAGTAGGAGGAGACTACCGCTCCTGCATTCACGTTGCCCTGGCGCAGGCTCAGGGAATAAGGGATGTTCAAGAAACTGGAGAGAGCCTGATCAATCGTGGCAAATGTGATCTCGCCCTCTAGCTTACGGTCATCCTGTTGCTCGCCAGTCTGCAGGCGGGCGTCCAGATCAGCATGTTGCCCCTTGTCTTTCAGATCGGCGTGGAAGCTCCGGGCTAGCACCCGCATGGGCACGCAGTAGAGCAGTTTTCGAGGGAAATCAATCGCTTGTCTTCGAGCCAGGAGATAGGGAAACAGCGCCGCCTTGGTTTTGCCTGAGCCGGTAGGAGCTTGCAAGATCACATTGCGCCCAGCCAGGAGATGCTCTGCTGGCTCTGTTTGGAAACGACCGTACGGGCTGGACACGTTGAAGATAGCGGAAAAATGCTCATCCATCATCTGGCTACTCATGCTGCATACGCCTCCGCCGCCCTCTTCATCTCCCCCGCTATCTCTGCCCGCAGTCCCGCCGGCGCCAGCACTTCGCAATCGGGCCCCCAGCCCCGGATCCAGGGCTTCATCTCCAGCGGGTGGGCCACCTGCACGGTCAGGAGGCAGCCACCGTCAGCGCACTGCGCCAACCGCTGCGAGGGATGCCAGATGCTCTCCGCTACCCGCCGGGCTACCTGGGGCGAGAAGCGCAGGCGCACCTCCACCAGTTCGTCACCGAACATGATCCCCCAGGCTGTGTTTAACATCACCACCGGGTCAAAGTCGGCGG
>VGOG01000213.1 GCA_016875995.1 Chloroflexota bacterium | reverse complement strand
GGACGCTGGGATCGCCCCGATAGATGGCGTACATGGCCTCCTCGTTGATCTGCTCGCTCTTGTGCAGCACAGGGGCATCCTCGCCGATGGTGCGGTGGATGTCGGCGATGCGGCGCTCCAGACGCTGCTCGATGCCCAGCTCGCGCTCCAGGCCGGTCTCAGGGAGGAAGTTGTAGGCGTAGATGGTGTCGTGCTCGGTGCCGATGCGGTCCACGCGGCCCACGCGCTGGATGAGGCGGATGGGGTTCCAATGCAGGTCGTAATTGACGACGTGGTTGGCGTCCTGCAGGTTGAGGCCCTCGCTCAGGACGTCGGTGGAGACCAGGATGCGCAGCTCTTCGTCGCCGGGTTGGAGTTGATAATTGTTGGCCTGGGGGGCGAAGCGCAGGATGACGCGGCCCCGATCCGTGGTGTCGCTCTCCACAGCACGGATGCGGCCCAGGTGCTTGAGATTATCGTAGAGGTAGTGGGCGGTGTCGGCGTATTGGGTGAAGATGAGCACCTTGCCGTGGAGCAGGTCGCCGGGCAGGGTGCGCCTCCCGGTCATCATGGCCACGAGCTGCTGGAGCTTGTTGTCCTCCTGGGGGCCGATGGGCTCCACCAGGCGAGCCATCTCGTCCAGCAGGGCTATATCGCTGTCCAGGGCGTCCCGAAGCCTGGGCACGTCGAAGTCGCTGATGGGGTAGCGGACGCTGGCCTTTCCTTCCCCTTCGCCTTCGCTCAGGGTCAGGACAAGCTCCAGAGCCTGGTACAGGGTGACTTCGTCGTCCAGGTCGGACTTGTAGAGGATGTCGGTGGCCTCGTCGCCGGCCGGCACCAGGTCGCGGTCCAGCGCACCCTGGAAGGCGCGCTGCAGGTTTCGCAGGCGGTTGACGGTCTGGCGGAAGGCGTGGACGCTGGACTCGAACCGCTTGAACAGCATGACCCGCATCAGGCCGCGCAGGGCAGTGCCCGCCCGCTTGAGTTCCTGGTATTGGGGCTGGCTCTGGTGTTCAGGCCGGACGTAGTCGAACAGGGCGTAGCGGGCGTAGGTCAGTTGACCCATCAGGTCGTGCAGGCGCTGGTAGACGCGGCTCTGTGCGGCGGTGTCACCGGGGGCGCGGTAGGTGTCCTCGATGCTGTAGGTGATGGTCTCCAGCTCGCGCTCTGGGAAGACCAGGGGTTGGCCGTTGATGCGGGCGTCGGGGTAATAAGTGCGGATGTGATGGCGGGTGCGGCGGATGAGGATGTGGTTGAGGATCTCCTGCAGATCGCGAGTGGGCGGCTCCTCGTTGCGCGGCTCCACCTGGCGGAAGAACTCCGCCAGGTTGGGCGGGCTGACAGGAATCTCGGTGGTGTCCTGGGGATGCCAGAGCTTGATCTGGTGATAGATGTCCCACGCACTGGTGGCGCGGGGGGTGGCGGTCAGCAGGATGGTGGGGCGGGTCTGGGTGAACAGTTGCAGGGCGGCGTAGCGCTGGGTATCGCCGTAGCGGAAGTTTTGCGACTCGTCCACCAGCACCAGGTCACGGTCGCGATAGCGCCAGTTGTCAGTCAGCATCCGCTCGTGGCCCCGCTGGCTGAGGAGGCCCATGGAGATGACCGGGGCGTCAATCTGGTAGCGTTCCACGAACCACTCCCACATCTCCACCAGCGAGGCGGGGCAGACCACCAGCGGGCGGGCGCCGCGATACAGCGCATAGTGTTTGAGCAGCGTAGTGCCGATGTAGGTCTTGCCCAGCCCCACCACGTCGGCCACGAACACGCCGCCGTAGGTGTCCAGCATCTTGATGGCCTGGCGGACAGCGGCCCGCTGAAAGTCGGCCAGTTGGGGCATCTCGGCTTCCCACAGCAGCTCCGTGTCGCGGCGGCCCTCCAGCCGGTCCTTGACCAGGGTGTAGAGGGTCTTGAGGTAGACGTCGTGGGGGCTGACGGGCCGCGGGCCTTCGGGGGTGGGCACCTGGCTGGCCGCCCAGGAGCGGCGCAGCTCGTGGATCAAGTCGGCGTCGAAGTCCTCCGCTTCCTCCCACAGCTCGTTGAACCAGCGAGACAGCTCGGCGTGGTTGCCGTCTCCGAACACGCGGACGTTGAGCTCGGTGTTGTGGGTCACACCGCCCAGCGACAGATTGGAGCTGCCGACGATGGCCGCGCCGGTCTGGGCGCGGATGCGGGCCGGGTCGAAGTCGAACAGGTAGGCTTTGGCGTGCAGGCGGCCGCGGGTGTAGACCCGCACCTGCACGATGCCCTGGGCGATGAGGTCGGCCAGGGAGAGCACCAGCGCCTGGGCGTCGTCGGTCTGGTCCATGAGCTCCAGGGTGGTCTGGATGGAGTCGGCGGTCTCGGCGCGGATGCGGGGCGCCTGGGCGGAGGCCATTCGCTCGCGGCGCACTGCCCGTTGCAGAGTCGCCAGATCGTGGTAGCCCTCGGCCAGTTGCTCGATGGTCTGGCGGTTGGTGACGTTGCCGATGAGCAGGCGCAGTTGGGCCAGGTCGGGGATGTGCTCGGCGATGGCCTGGAAGCCCGACAGGAAGAAGTAGCCCACGGCGAAGTGAGCGCGGATGCTATCGGCCAGGAAGTCCTTGATTTCGGGAGCCAGCTCCCGCGTGCGGTTGTCTATGATGTCGTGGGGCATGAGTCACTCCCTTCACGTGCCAGGCACTTTCATAGGATTCTTGAGGGCTACAGTGCCTCCAAGCCAGGTGACATCGCTCAATCGTTCGACTCTTCGCAAGTGCCTGGCACGTTGTGCTCTCTGAGGTGCCAGGCACTTCCGAGAACCGTCTGGCCCAGCGCCGACGGCGATTAGCAAACGCTTCTTGCCTTGAGATGCCCGCTAAAAGTGCCTGGCACCTGGCCCTCATTTGAGGTGCCAGGCACTTCCGACAACGTCTGGCCCAGCGCCGACGGCGATTAGCAAACGCTTCTTGCCTTGAGATGCCCGCTGAAAGTGCCTGGCACCTGGCCCTCATTTGAGGTGCCAGGCACTTCCGACAACGTCTGGCCCAGCGCCGACGGCGATTAGCAAACGCTTCTTGCCTTGAGATGCCCGCTAAAAGTGCCTGGCACCTGGCCCTCATTTGAGGTGCCAGGCACTTCCGACAACGTCTGGCCCAGCGCCAACGACGATTGGCAAGCGCCTCTTGCTTTGACATCCTCGGTGAAAGTGCCTGGCACCTGGCCCTCATTCCAAGAGATAGCCTTCAATCCCCTCCGGCAGCTTATACAGCCCGCTCAGATAGTCAAGGACAAACTGGCGATAGCTTCCTGCCACAGGGAAATGTTCTCGCACAAAAGCACGATCTACTAACTTGCCGTTGCGGGCGCCAATCCACTCCAGGTAGTTGGAATAGGGCCATTGTTCCAGATCAGACACCAGTCCATGCTTAACCGGATTGGCGTGGATGTAGCGACATAGATGCAGCAAGTAGCAATCCTGATCCACGTGAATGGCTTTGAAAGGCCCCTCAAAGAGTGTGCCCGTGCGGTCATAGCGTTTGTTGAAGGCTTTGGTGTAACTGTTGAAGACTCGTTGCGGCAAGCGGCCTGCCGGTATCTGGTCATCCTGGCGCAGCAAAAAGTGATAGTGGTTGGGCATCAGACAGTAGGCGACGATAGCGATATCGAACGCGCTGGCGTACTTTTGCACCCGACGCAGCAGGAACAAGTAGTTCTCTTCTTCCCGAAACATGGATTGCCGTCCGACGCCTCGGTTATAGACGTGGTAAAATTGACCCTGAGCAAACTGGACCTTGCGGTATGGCACAAAATTACCTCCAGGTGCCAGGCACTTACGTGGCTACTTTGGCCTTGAGGTTGTCTTCCCAATGGTTTGCACCTGTCTATGGGCGGTCCATCGGAAGTGCCTGGCACCTCAAACACCCTCCACCACCCCAACCCCTCCCTCCGTCAACCCATACACTTCAACCGCCAGCGCGTCAATCTGTCGCAACGGATAGACAATGGAATCACCTATCAAAAACTAGCCCCGCCGCCTCTTGAACGGGCGCGGGGCAAGAAAGAGTTCAATCGCTCGTCCCGCTCAATCAATCTGACGAGCAGGCCCAAACAGTGCGTTACCTACGGCACGATCCGTAAACTCTAAACGTCTTCCACTCTCCACGTGTTGGAAGAACTACCTTTATCTCACGCTTTCGGTGAGCAATCATCCTTTGCGTGCGCCGTAAGCGTCGCATAGCCTCTCCAAAACCCTCTTTCTCGGCTAGTCTCTCTTGCAACTCTTTTAGCTCAATACGTTCATCAGCAGATGTAGTCATTTTCATCCTCCTCGTGGTGCAGATACTGAAAAGTGGTGTTCAATGGTCTCTATGAGTTTACACGCTGCCTGGGACACGTAGTGATAACTCCTTACATACACCTCGTAAACGTCTTGCCAGAGTGGATCAAGGTTATCAACGTGCTCAATGTTCAACCCCATTTTCTCAGAAGCCGTTTCCCAGTAGATGGGCCGACCATGTGACATTGTTTTCTCTGGGTCCAGAAGTAACTCGATCTTTTGTTCAATCTCATCCCTTTCCAGATCCTTAAACATCCCCGTTTGGAGCGCCTGAATGACTATGTCCTTGCCCAACTTCTGTTCCAGTTCCCACTGCTGCATCAGGCGAGTGTCTACCTGTCCAACTGCTGGAGAAACGGCTCGATATTCCCCTGTGTGCCGATAGCCTCCTCGAAAAGCTTGCGATAGCTCTGGATGATACTCCACGCTGATAAAATGTTAAATTGATCGCCTTCCTGTAAAACAACCTGAGGATCAATGGGACCTAACTCGGAAGTGTCACTCATCACGATTTTAGAAGCCCCCAGGCAGATCATCGTTGCGGCGGACTTCGCCATCTTGGGAACAATGACTTCGAAATCCCCGTTTGAATACGTCCGACACGCCCGAATTACTCGCTCGGCGGCCAGAGCCATTCCACCGGGAGAGTTTAGAATGAGCGAAAGCCCGCTGCTCAAATCGAGCTTTTGTAGCAGCCCTTCGAGCAGGTCTGCATCTTCATCGTCCATAAGTACAGGATAGCGGAAAGACGTAAAGAACAACACTACTTTGCGTTCTCTACGTTCTTCCAATCTTTTCAGAACTGGCTGTCGCGTTGATGGGCCTTGGTTTCGCTCTTCCAAGAGACGAATATATACAAGTTCCTCAGATGGGGATTGCTCGTTTTCCATGACAATTGGTTCCTCCAGATGGAATGCATAAGAGCGGAGTAGGTGGTCGGAGAGCTACCTAATTATACTATATGAGTCATCTGTCTGTCAAATAGCGATCAATCCTCGCGCGTCGGTGCTTTGGACCACGAAGCACGCGAAAGACCACGAAAAGCACGAAACCCTTTCGCGCCTTTCGCGTCCTTTCGTGTCATTCGTGCTCCAAACCCTCCACCACCCCAACCTCCCCCTCCGCCAACCCATACACCTCATACACCAGCCCATTCAACTCCCGCTCCCACTCCGCCACCTGTGGCCCCTGGCCCTTCGCATCCAGCAGCTTGCAAACCAGGGCTTCGATGGCGGCGCGTTGAACTGGGGTAGTATCCGGGACAGGTATCTGAGTTACGTAGATGGGTTTGTACTCGATAAAACCGCCTGCCCGTTCAGCCGCGATCTGTTTCATAAACCAAGATACCGCTGATGAATTCAGGATGCCTACCAGGAATAACTCATCTGGTGCAATAGGGAGAATATTAGCAGGAGCGCTTACGTAGCACTTATCGAGATCCAAAGCAAAGCGAGGCTCAATACACAGGTTGGGCCATACTATCTTCGGTTTATCAAACTCCTGGTAGTATTCAGCAGCATAGCGGCTGAGAGCGTACCAGGGGAAGCGTCCATCTTTGACCTCTGGCCTTTTCGCTAACGTCTTTTTGAATCGTTTGAGGTGTGCCAAGGCGGCAGGGTAACGTTTGATCTTGCAATCCCACCCCACGTACAGCAAGTACAACTTCGGCCAATTCACTCGCCACCGTTTGATGTCCCGTCCTTGCAACCAGGGTTTGATGATCTCGGCACTGCGGGGGTCCTCGGTCACGAGCCGGTCTCGGGTGACTTGGTCAATGACAAAAGCTTCGTTCAGCCCAGTCACAATGCCCCGATAGAACTTCCCACCGACATATTCCCCCAATGGCGTCCCACTGCGTCGCAGCTTCTCCAACAAGGCCAACACCTCAGGTCGCTCCAACGCCCAGCCAGCAGGATGCAGGCTCCACTGTGGCTGAGGCCAGCCGTCGCGCTGCACGGCGTCGGCCAGGTATTCCAACGTGGCCATGCTGCGCACGTTCAGCGCTTGCGCCGCCGCCTCGCCATCGCCGGGACGACGATTGGATGTCACCAGCACGCAGGGGTAGGTGGTGGCCTCGAAGATGGGCAGGTCGCCAAAGTCAATCACGGTCTTCAACCGGGTGTTGTCCCGCAGGTAGGTACGCAACG
>VGOG01000212.1 GCA_016875995.1 Chloroflexota bacterium | reverse complement strand
ACCAACGACAGGAAACTGGCCAGGATCGCCCGCTCCATCCGCGACTGGGGCCGCGCCTGCTGGTGCACGTACAACACCACCGATCCCAACGGCGCCTGCCGACGGCGCTTCGAGTGGCAGATTCCCGGTCTGCCCGACACCTACGACCACCGCTACCTCTACACCAACATTGGCTACAACCTGCGGCCCACCGACATCCAGGCCGCCCTGGGGGTCGTCCAACTGAAGAAGCTGCCGGGCTTCATTGAAAAGCGCAAGCACAACTTCCACAGACTGTTCGAAGGATTGAAGCGGTACGAGCACCATCTGATCCTCCCCTCCTGGAGCGAGCGGGCCGACGTGTCGTGGTTCGCCTTCCCCATCACCATGAGACCCGACGCCCCGTTCACCCGCCAGGAGCTGGTGCGCTGGCTAGAGGATGCTCGCATCGAGACCCGGCTGCTCTTCGCCGGCAACATCCTCAAGCAGCCCGGCTATCGAGACATGAAGTGCAGGTTGGTGGGGAAACTGGAGAACTCCGACCTGGTGATGCGGAATTCCTTCTTTATTGGCGTGTATCCGGTGCTCGACGATGTGCGGATAAGCTACATGCTCGATAAGTTCGAGGAGTTTTTGGTGGGAGGATGAAGCGCTGCATCCTCAAGAAGCACGACATCCAGGACTTGCGTCCACACTCCCCAATTGGTTGACGGTGATGGTCCGAAAGTAGCCGCAGTGCTCTCGGAGGACGCAGGTGGCGCAGCGGGGTTGCTGCGCCTGGCAAACTTCTCGCCCGTGAGCGATGAGGTTGAGGTGGAAGGCGTAGTAGATTTCGGGGGGGAGCAGCGCCTCCAGGACCTGGTGGGCCTGCTCACGAGAGGTCTTGGGCTCGATGAGGCCCAGGCGGCGGCTCACGCGGTGGACGTGGGTGTCCACGGGGAAGGCCGGCTTGCCCAGGGAGAAGAGGAGCACGATAGCGGCGGTCTTGGGGCCCACCCCGTTGAGAGAGGTCAGCCACCGCCTGGCCTGGTCAACCTCCATCTCGGCCAGGAAGTCCAGGGTGAGATCGCCTCGTTCCCGCTTGATCGCCTGCACGACCTCCTGGATGCGCGGAGCTTTCACGTTGGCCAACCCTCCCGGCCGGATGGCTTCCGCAATCTCGGCCACGTCGGCGGCCAGCACGCTTTCCCAGGTGGGGAATCTCTCCTTCAGGCGCTTCCAGGCTCGATCGCGGTTCACGTCGGAGGTATTTTGGGAGAGGATAGTGAAGATCAGCTCGCTCAGCGGATCGAGGCGGGGCCGCCACTCGTGTTGGCCATATTCCTTGATCAGGACATGATGAATGGCTAACGCTTTTTCCAGTTGGTCATCATTCTGCTTAGGGTTTATCATAAGCTGACTGAAAACGTAGTGCGTATTTCGTATTCCGTCTGGGCCTTACGCAGTACGCAATACGCAATACTTGAGGAGGTTTCAATGATTGACGGCGTCAAAGTGCGCAAGCTACGACTCATCCCCGACGAGCGGGGCTATCTGATGGAGATGCTGCGCTCCGATTGGGAGGAGTACGAAAAATTCGGCCAGGTCTATATCACGGCCGTCTACTCCGGTGTGGTCAAGGGCTGGCATTATCACAAAATCCAGACCGACCACTTCATTTGTGTGCACGGCATGGCCAAGGTGGTGCTGTACGATGGACGCGAAGGCTCGCCCACCCACGGCGAGGTGAACGAGTTCTTCCTGGGCCAGCAGAACCCCATGCTGCTCAAAATCCCCCCGGGTGTCATGCACGGCTTCAAGGGCATCGGCCAGGAGATGGCTCTCATCGTCAACGTGCCCACCGAGCTCTACAACTACGAGCAGCCCGACGAATACCGCCTGCCCGCCCACACCGACCAGATCCCCTACGACTGGGCCCGCAAGGACAGCTGAGCCGATTTTCGATTTTCGATTTCCGATTTCCGATTTAGTGCCTCTCTCACTGCCTCCCGGTCGTCCCACGGATATTCCGTGGTGCCAAAACACATCGTCCGCTCGTGGCCCTTGCCGGTGACGATCACCAGGTCGCCGGCCTGGGCCATTTTTACGGCGAATTCGATGGCCTCTCCGCGGTCGCCGATGCGCCAGTAATCCTCTCCTTCCCTGCGCCCTGCCCTCTCGCAGCCGGCGGCGATCTGGGCTATGATGGCGTCTAAATCCTCGGTGCGCGGATCCTCGGCGGTGATGACCACGCGGTCGGCCAGTTTCCCCGCGATCTCCCCCATTATCGGTCGCTTGGCCACATCCCTTAACCCCGCAGAGCCGAAGACAATGATGACCTGGCCATCGGTCATTTCGCGCACTGTCTCCAGAACCCGTTGGAAGCCATTGGGCGTGTGGGCGAAGTCCACGATGACCGTGAAATCCTGTCCCCCCCTGCCAGGGGGGGATAGAGGGGGGGTGATGCGCTCCATGCGCCCCGGCACCCCTGGCATGGCCTGGATCCCCTTCTGCATAGCCTCGAAGGGCACCCTCTGCGAAACACCGACGGCGATGGCCGCCAGGATGTTGTAGACGTTAAAGGAGCCGGGAAGCTCCGTCCGCACCGCGAACTCCCCATCAGGAGTTACAGCGGTGAAGATGGTAGCTGCAGGCGTGTAGGCGATCTCTCGGGCCGTGATGTCGGCTGGCTTCTCCAGGCCGTAGGTCAGATGACGGTCGGCGGGGATGTGGCGCAGGTGTTCAAAGGAGGAGTCGTCGGCGTTGAGGACGAAAGTCTTCGGGGTGTCGGGCTTGCGGAAAGAGCGGGCCAGGTCGCGGAAGAGGCGGGCTTTGGCCTCTCGATAGTCCTCGAAGGTTTTGTGGTAATCCAGGTGCTCGTGGGTGATGTTGGTCAGCACCGCCACGTCGAAATCGCAGGCCGTGACCCGATGCTGGGCCAGGCCGTGGGAGGTGGTTTCCAGGACGGCGTACTCCGTCCCTGCCTCCACCATCCGCGCCAGGTATCCCTGCACCTGGAGCGCGTCGGGCGTGGTGACGTGGAGGCCGGTCTCGCAGCGCTCGTCGCCGATGAGGGCCTCCACGGTGCCGATCATCCCCGTCTTATAGCCCGCAGCGGCCAGGATGCTGCGGATGAGCTCGACGGTGGTGGTCTTGCCGTCGGTGCCGGTGACGCCGATGACGCGGAGCTTGCGAGCGGGATAGTCGTGGAAGGCAGCGGCCAGGTGGGCCAGAGCCTGGCGGGAGTCGGGAACCAGGATGCAGGGAGCAAGCGGCAAGCGGCAAGCGGCAAGCGAGATCATGTACTGTGCGTCTTGAACTACCACGGCCACTGCTCCGCGTTCGAGGGCCTGGGGGATGAAATCGTGGCCGTCGGCATCGAGGCCCTTGATGGCCACGAAGAGATCGCCTGGCCTGACCTGGCGTGAGTCGTAAGCCAGTCCCTCAATTTCCACGTCCACGCGCCCGTGGATTTCTTTGTGGGATAGGTCAGTTAGCAGTTTGGAAAGCTCCATATCGTTCGTCTCAGAGGAGACATCTCTCGCCCGCGATGGATTGTGTGCAACGCGGGAAGTCCTCCTCCACCGTTGCCTGCGGTTGCCGAGCGGCAGAATCTGGCGCTTGTCCCGCTGTGTTGCTCTTGATGAGTTTGTCAGACTTAATCCAGTGGGCTGCGGACGGCCAGGCCGCCTCGCTGGAGGACGTGGGTGTAGATCATGGTGGTTTTCACATCCTTGTGGCCCAGGAGCTCCTGCACTGTTCTGATATCATAGTGGGATTCCAGGAGGTGGGTCGCAAAGCAATGGCGCAGGGTGTGAGGGCTGACCGGCTTGGCGATGCCCGCCAGGCGGGCCGCCTCCTTGATCGCTTTTTGCAGGCTGCTCTCGTGCAGGTGATGGCGGCGTGTGACGCCGGAACGGGGGTCCTGGGACAGGGAGCCGGCCGGGAAGACGTATTGCCAGCCCCATTCCCGATCGGCGTTGGGATATTTGCGCGCCAGGGCATCGGGCAGATAGACGGCGCCGTAGCCTTGAGCCAGGTCTTGCTCGTGCAAGGCTTTGACCCGTTGAAGATGTTCCTTGAGCAGCGGTATGAGACTGTCAGGCAGCACCGTTACCCGGTCCTGCGCCCCCTTGCCGTCGCGGACGATGAGGGCCCGCCGATCAAATTCGAGATCCTTGACGCGCAGGCGCAGGCACTCCATGAGGCGCAGGCCGCTGCCGTAGATCAACTTGGCCATCAACTGGTGTGGGCCCGACAGGCAGCCGATGAGGCGCACGGTTTCCTCCTTGGTCAGGACAGTGGGCAATCGTTTGGGGCGTTTGGCGCGCAGGGCGTCAACCGGGCCCAGGTCCTGTTGGAGCACCTCGCGATAGAGGAAGAGAAGGGCGCTGAGGGCCTGGTTCTGTGTCGAAGCAGCGACGTTCTCCTTGACGGCCAGGTAGGTGAGAAAGGCTTCGACCTCGGGAGCGCCCATTTCGGACGGGTGACGCACGCCGTGGAAGTAGATGTAGCGCTTGATCCAGCCGACGTAGGCCTGTTCAGTGCGGATAGAATAGTGTTTGAGGCGCAAGGCATCGTGGACTTGATCCAGGAGTTTCTTGGGGCGTTGCTCCTTCATGGGCTGCCTCCTCGAACTTGACAGGAAAAGATTTGTGTTGCATAATACGGGTGTCGTCGGACGTGCATCGTTAACCCGATTGCCCAGTCAAGACTTCAGGTATTATAGCCGAAACTCGGCATAAGTCAACTTTCAAGCATGCTATACCGAACTGATTCTGTCTAGGAATCGGGGTAGCTAGGCCGAAATAGTTCGGGATACTCAATAGTTAGCCCGCCAACCCGCCAGCGGTCATCATATTCTCTCAGAATGAAGCAGGAACGCAAAAGTAGGAGAAGGAACTATGGAAGCAGTTCGACTGGAACAGGTTGTTGCAGAAGATGGTCAAATGGTCATCACGGGCCTACCCTATAAGCGCGGGCAATGGGTGGAAGTGATTGTACTACCCCAGCCGCAGAAAACGGTACGCCGGTCGCGCTTAACGGTGCGTCAATTGCGCCAGTCTGGGCTCATCGGTCTGTGGCAAGACCGCGATGATATCGAGGATAGCACCGCCTATGCCCGGCAGTTGCGGGAACAAGCCCAACAGCGCGGAGACATCCACTATGATTCTGCTGGATAGCGACGTGATGATCGATTTGCTGCGGCAATATCCACCTGCCATGCGGTGGTTCGACGCGCTGGACGAAGACGAAGAAGTGGCCCTACCAGGGTATGTAGTGATGGAGTTGATTCAAGGGTGCCGGAACAAGCGGGAGCAAGAGCGGATCCAACGCGTGGTAGCTCCCTATGGCACGGTATGGCTGGCACCGGCGGATTGCGACCGGGCCCTGGAGGTTTTCACGCAGTATCATTTGAGTCACAATGCCGGTTTGCTGGACGTATTGATCGGTCAGACTGCGGTGGCCCTGAGTGTACCCTTGCACACGTTCAACCAGAAACATTATCGGTTCATGACCGAGTTGCGGACCGTCCAGCCTTATGAGAAAGCCGTATAGCCGAGAATAGCTACTCACTACAAACATGGCGGGCTAACACCCGCTGGAGCCGACGCCCACCCTTGCGCTTTTAACATCGTGTTATGCTGACGGTGGCGTCGGTAAGGCAGTCTTGTCCTGTCAGCAGTGGCGGGTGGGCGCGGCTCAACCTAGCCGTTAGCCCGCCGAGGCCAATGTCGGCACGGGAAGTGCCGAACTAATCCAAGTGATGTATGATCTCCACGTACTGTCTCTATACCTTCGCCGCAAACATGGAGGCAGATGTAATGCCAACAGTTCGTGGTATTCCCGGGCCGTATCGCTTTTTCTTCTACAGCTTCGATTGCAACGAGCCACAGCATGTTCACGTCCGGCGTGAACGAATGATATGCAAGTTCTGGTTAGAGCCAGTGGTGTTGAGTTTCAACGAAGGTTTCTCACCCACCGAACTCAACCGGATTCGCAAGTTGGTTCTCGAACACTATCAGAGGATTGTGGAGGCGTGGGATGAGCATTGTGGTGAATGATACTCCTCGTATCGTAGATATGAAAGTCACCGACGAGTCTATCATTGCTCACCTTACGGATGGGCGTATGATTAGCGTTCCATTGGCGTGGTCATGGCGTTTATCTGAAGCAACACCAGAGCAACGCAACAATTTTGAGATTATAGGAAGTGGGCAAGGGGTTCATTGGCCCGACATAGATGAGGACATTAGCGCAACAGGTATGCTGTATGGTATACCTGCTCGTCCGCGCAAGCGAGCAACAAAACCAGAGCGTATCGAGACAACAGCACCGATACCCGCAATGGTGGCGGGCTAACACGGCATGAAGCCGACTGCCCTTACGCGCCTTTTTTCGCTACGTTCTTCGTCTGTGTTACGCTTTGGCGGGCAAGCGTTCCTCGCTACAGCCGGGCAGCGGCTTATCCTGGCCGTTAT
>VGOG01000211.1 GCA_016875995.1 Chloroflexota bacterium | reverse complement strand
TTCCCAGAGGCCCTGTATATGGGTTGCCTATGTAGGTGGTGAGGCCGAAGCCGGCGATCCATATGCCCATCCCGCTCACCACCTGGTCGGCCCCCAGCGTGACGGAAAAGAATCCGTGGAGAAAACCGAGCAGTGCTCCGGTGGCTATCCCCACCAGGAAGCCGAGCATGTAGCTCCCGCTGGATTGAGCGGTGATAAAACCCAGGGTGCCGCCGAAGAGCATCACCCCCTCGACCCCAACGTTCAGCACACCTGAGCGCTGGTCAACGAGTTCGCCCAGAGCGGCGAAGGTGAAAATTGTTGAGGCCCTTAGACCACTAGCGATGAACTCCCACATCTAGCCTCTCCTCCCCTCGGTTCGTAATTCGGGATTCGTAGACTCGAACCCGCGAATCTACGAGTTCACGAGTTTACGGATTCGCCTACGATCCCTTTGACGGCCTCAGGATAAGCCTAAAACGGTAGAAGAACTGAAAAGCCACCAGAGTAATCATCAAAACTCCGAGCAGGGCGTAATCCACGCCAAAGCTCATGTTGAGTTTTCCCTGGACGAATCTGCCTCCTGTCGTCAATCCTCCGAAGAGCAGCGCTACCGGAATAGCCGCTAGAGGGTTTCCGAGGGAGATCAGTCCACATATTATCCCATAGAAAGCCAGGTCGCCAAAATACCCGTAGTTCCTGGCAATTTTATAGACGCCGGGAACCGCGGCGAAATAGTGATACCCAGCCAAACCGGCCAAAGCACCTCCCAGGATAAAAACCAGGAGCGATATGTTGAATGTGCTTATCCCGGCGTATCTGGCCGCGGCCGGGTTATGGCCGTGGGCCTTGATTTGATATCCGATCTTGGTTTTGGCGAACAAGAAGTACAGCAACACGGCTACCCCGAGGGCGAGGAAGATGGTGAACGGGATGCCCATGATCAAAGGCGCGTACACAGAAGGGGGTAGCTCAAAGCTTTCACTTCTCCCGCCGGGATTCATGAACGGGCCTCCCTCTTTGATCATTTGTGCAACCAGCCAGAAACCTATGAAGTTTAACATCATGGTCACCACGATCTCGTTAACGTTGAACTTCCCTTTCAGAAACCCGGCCATCGCCCCCAGTACTGCACCGCTCAGGGTTGCCGCGATCAACATCAGCGGGATGAGAGTGATAGGGGAAAGATGCGGGGGAGGAAGCGCCTTTCCTCCAAAAGCAAATAGGACTGCGAAAGCGCCCAACGCCCCGGCGTACAGTTGCCCCGTCATCCCGATGTTCCACAGCCCAGCTCTAAAAGGGATGATGAACGCGGACGTACACAACAACAGGAAAATGAACCTGTTGATGGTCAGCGGCAGGCCATAAGGGTTGGCGAAAGCGTAGGAAAAGATCTCCCGATAAGCGGCCAGCGGGTTGATGTCGGTCAGGATGAAGATGATGCTGAAAAGCGCCAGGGCGAAGATTACGGCGAGGACGGAGATGATCGCTGCCTCCCAGCCGGTTAACGTCAACCTCTTCTCGAGCTTCAATTGGTAGTTGCCGATGTTCATGTCTCTGTCCCCCGTTCCAGTCATTATCGGGAGACTACAGCCTGAACGCTGCAGCTTGCTCCAGGTCGTGCTGAAATGCGAGTTGGCCACAAGCTGTGGCGTTTAGGCCACAGTGCAGCAAGCCAGAGACCGGTTTGCCAGCAGGGTAATTACTGAACATTCTCAGTAATTGCTCAGCCCGTGTCATTGCGAGGAGCGTTTTTTTGCGACGAAGCAATCTCCTCTTTGCGGCATGGGGATTGCTTCGCTTCGCTCGCAATGACAGCCTGAGTAGTCACCATTCTCATTACTGGAAGTTGGGCGCAAACCCGCCATCATGGCCCCCACGGTCTCCCTCCTGGCCTCCTCCCCCGGCACGATGCCCATGAACTCCCCTTCGTAAATCGGGGCCACCCAATCGCTCAACGATAGAATCTCATCGAGGTCCTCGGAGACGAGGAGAATAGCAGCTTTTCCCTTTCTCGCCTCCATGAGCTTGTTCCGAACGAACTCCGTCGCCCCCACGTCAAGTCCCTGGGTTGGCAGATTAGCGATCAGCAGCCGCGGTCTCAGGGAGAGCACGCGGGCCAGGATGAGTCTCTGGAGATTTCCTCCGGATAGATTCTTGGCCTTCGTGTCCGGGCTTGGAGCCGCCACGCCGTACTCGGAGACGATTTCTTCTGTCAGCTTCCGTATCTTCCTGTAGTCCAACATCCCTCGCCGGCAGAAATTATCGTCGAAGTAAGAGTTCATGGCAATATTCTCCACCAGGGAGAAATCACCGATCGAACCCACTTCGATGCGCTCGGAAGGGATGTATCCTATCCCCATCTGCCATCTCTCCAGACTGGAGGAATGAGTGATGTCTTTTCCCCCAAGAATCACCTTGCCCCCCTCTGCCTTTCGCAGACCAGCCAGAACCTCGGCCAGCTCGTGTTGTCCGTTGCCAGAGATTCCGGCTACGCCAAAGATTTCGCCTTCACGTATCGAAAACGAAGCACCGTTCAAAGCCAGAAAACCTTTGTCACTGCGGACGGAGAGGTTTTCTACCTGGAGTACGGGTTTCCCCTTCTCTACATTTGCCCTCTCTGTCCTGAAGATGACTTCTCTCCCCACCATTTCCTTAGCCAGGCTCTTCTCCGTTACGCATCCCGTCTCTAAGCAGGCCGTGACTTTTCCACACCTCAGAACCGTCACCCTGTGGCTTATGGCCAGCACGATGGGGAGTTTGTGGGTGATGAACGGGACGATGGCGAGTTCATCTCTAGCCATGGCTTCGATGGAGGCCAGGAGTTTCTTCGTTTCAGGGGGCGTCAGCACGGAAGTCGGCTCGTCCAGGATGAGGACCCTGGCCCCGCGATAGAGGGCCTTCAGGATCTCCACCGCTTGCTTTTCCCCTTCTGAAAGCTGCCAGACCTTCGCCCGGAGGTCTATCTTGAATCCGTATCTCTGGCAGAGCTCGTTTACTTCCTCCTCCGCTCTCTTCAGGTTCGGAATTCTTCCAGCCCTGGGGTGCCCGAGGAGAATGTTTTCGATCACCGTGTGAGCGGACACCAGTTTGCGGTGTTGATGAACCATCCCTATCCCCAGGTCAATGGCGTCCAGAGGTGATCTGAATGTGACCCTCTTGCCGCCGATGTAGATCTCGCCTTCGTCGGGTTGCAATAGCCCGAACAGGATATTCATCAGGGTGGTTTTCCCGGCGCCATTCTCGCCGAGGACGGCGTGAATCTCGCCCGCTCTCATCTCGAAATCTATGCCGTCATTGGCAACGACCCCCGGAAATCTCTTGGTGATTCCCCGCGCCTCCAGGACCGTCTCGCCGCGTTTTATCCCTTCCAGCAGCCCTTTTTGCATGTGTCTCTCTTCAACGATCAGGGAATCAGGGATTAGGGAATCAGAAATCTGGATTGTATCCCGATTCCCTGATTCCCCGATTCCCTGATTCCCCGATTTCTCGATTCCCTGATTTAATGGTAACTGCTCACTCCAGTATCACCGTGCCTTCCAGGTCGAAGTTGAACTTTGAGAGCAGCCACTCGTCCGACGGCATCTCACCGGCTGGCTTGACCACTGTCCCCTTGGGTGGAATCGGCAAGCCTTCCAGCGCCAGGCCAGTTCCGTTGCTCACGAACTCGTGCTCGAAGAACGGATCCCACGCTCCTTTGATCATCTGATCCCTTCTTTGCTCAACGAGCTGGATGATCTCATTCGCAATCAATGGCCGTGCCTTTGGACTGATGGCGTCAACGCCGACCTTGTTGTCGTTCATTATATCAACGGTTGGAACCTCTGTGCCATCAGCCAGGATCATCTTGCGGTTCATGCCCAGGTACAGTATCGTTTCTGGGCTTTTGTCGCCAGCCAGCCAATCCTTGACTATCTTCTCGTACAGGACTTCCCAGCGCGTGTCGAATGACACGGCCACGGTATCCGTGCTCGACCAGCCATAGTACCCCACGGTGTCCATGTCCTTCCCTACGAACCAGATGCCCATTTCCTGGGCCACGTCCAGGGGGGACCCGGAATCGGTCTGCTGGGTTAAGACATCAACCTTATACTGAGTGATCAAGGTACTGGCGATATCTCGCTCTTCCGTAGGCAGGTACCAGTCACCGACGTATTTCACGTACACCTTGATGTCTTTGCCAAGCAATTTGGCTGCGTCCTTCACCCCAAGGTAAAAGCCGGCCTGTCGCCTGATGACCTGAACACAGGGGAATGCCGAGACGATGCCTATATTGCCCGTCTTGGTCAACGCTCCAGCGATGAGCCCTTCCAGGTATAGGGCCTGATATTGCCTGGGGAAGAGCCTGATGAAGTTCCTCTTCGTGGTCAGATCGCTGGCAATGATGGAGGCAAAATAAACATCCGGGTACTTGTCAGCGATGTCCTTCAAGGGCAGCCCCATGAACTCCGCGTTTCCCACGACGATGTTGGCCCCTGCAGCGATCAACTCTTCGGCGTAGGGAACTGCGGCATCAGGTCCTACTTCCTCTCTGTAGACGTATTTTACATTTGGGTACTTATCAGCGATTCGCTTGGCCGCGCGATCGTGGGCTCCAGACCAGGTCGTCCCAGCAATGATGCTGAAATGCTCGATCGCCAGAGTAGCGGTCTTCTCCACAGGAACCTCTTTAACCACTTCCTTAGGCGGTGACGGTGCACACGTCGTTGATCCTATCACCACCGCGGCCAATACTACGGAGATTACAATCGCCCTGGATACTGTAATCCCCTTCTCCCCCAAAAGCCTGCTTTTCATGTTTTTTCCTCCTTTTTGTTTGTTTTTGGGAGCGGCGCACGCATCCAGTTATCCGCGGGCTGAGCCTCGCTGTTGCTGCCGCGGCCACCTGCGTTCCCCTCCGCCTGAAATTAATTGTGATTATATACAATCATCGGGAGCTTGTCAAATCTGCATTCTCTAATCCCCCTCTTTGAAGGCTACGAACCGTCCCCACATAGACTCGGTTTCCATGGTCTTCTGCAGGTAGCAGCCAATGTAGTACCGACCGCTCTCGACCATGGCGATGTCGCCGGCCAGGTTCTCGGCGTGGACGATCTTCTTGGGGAAGAGGTTCAGGTGCGTGTCCTGGTAGTATCTGTCCAGCGGGAACATTTCGTCCCAGTCCTTGCCGAAGGCCTCCTTCAACTTGCGATTGGCCTCCTCGAAGGTCTTGGGGTGCCAGAGTCGCTGGATGGTGTTCATGGGATGGTCCTGGCTCACCGCGTCCACGCCCAGCCACTTGAGCTTCTTGTCAATGCACCACTGGGCGAAGTCGGGCGAAGGTCCAGGGTGCCGGATCATATATCGGAATTCGTCCGACTCCGGGCTGTTCCAGCCGTACTTGTACCAGCCGGTCTTGGTGATGAGGATGTCCCCCTCGCGGACCTCGACCACCGATTCGATCATCTGCGGCGTGTACACGCTGGAATCGCTGACCAGGTGGGAGATGTCGGCGATCACGCCAGGCCCTACCCACTCTTCCAGGGGCACCTGGCCGATGGCCCGGCCGGCTGGCCAGAAGTGCTTCTCACCGTCCATGTGGGTGGCCAGGTGGATGCTGGCGTTGCAGATCGAGCCGTTGCGGCCCATGCCAAAGTGCTGGCCGCCGACGCGCTTGGTGTAGGTCACGCTCAGCGGGATATAATTTGCCCATTGCGGGGTCTGGACGCTGAACGGGATGGTGAGGTCCAGCATCTCCGCCGCACCCATCACCTGGAAGAACTCCTCCTCGCTCATCCCCTCGGGCGGCTGCATGGCGCAGACCCGCGCCCAGGCGGTCTCCACTTCCATGAAGGGGATGGGCATGATCATGATCCAGGCCCGCTGGCTTCGCCCTGAGGCTCTGCCCGAAGGGTTGCTCAGCCTGGCAACCTCACCCACGATACACTCGGCCAGGAGCAGGTGGGCCTTGGGCATGGTGACGTGGGTCAGCTCGTAGTACTCGTCCGGGGGGAACATCTCGTCCCAGGTCTGGCCGTAGTCCCGCACCAGCTTGGCTTCCGCCAGCTTGAAGTGGTTCTCGTGCATGCGGCGGATGGGGGTGTTCATGGGATGCTCGGCGCAGCCGCAGTCCACCCCGATGACCTTGAGCTGCATATCCATGGCCCATTTGAAGAAATCGGGAGAAGGGCCGGGGTGTCTCACCAGGAAGCCGAATTCCTTGGACTCGACCCCGCCCTGGGCCTGGGGGTTGTACACGTCCGGTTGATCCCAGGAGTAGCGGTGGTAGCCGGTGTTGATGATCAGGATGTCCCCTTTCTTGACCGTCGCCCGGCTGGTGATCATCTCCGGCGTGTACAGGCTGTAGTCGGATACCAGGTCGGAGATGTCCACCACCACCCCAGGCCCGCACAGATCCCGCAGCGGGACGTCGGCGATGGCCCGGCCCCCGGAGTGGAAGGCCCTCTCTCCCACCAGGTGGGTGCCCACGGTGTTGCTCCAG
>VGOG01000210.1 GCA_016875995.1 Chloroflexota bacterium | reverse complement strand
CCCTCCTCGTGCCTGGCCAGGCTGATGTCGCGGGATTCATCCCCCACGATCCAGCAGATGAGATGGCCCTGGCTTGCGCTCTAGACGCCCAGGCCGACCTCATCGTCAGCGGCGACCGCCACCTGCTGGACTTGGGCGCCTACCGGGGCATCCCCATCCTCACCGCCCGCGCCTTCCTGGAGCGGCTGGCAGGGGCGGAAGGGTGACGAGCAAAAACTTCTCCCTGGTACAGAGCGACCTTCGTTCAACTCTGTGAGCATTCTCACGGGACGCGCCGTCCCGGCGGATCGTTGAGTAAGGTGAGCAGCGAATGGCCGGCGGCCAAGTGGAGAAGCGGGGGGGCCTCCGTCCGTCTCTCCGCTTACGAATCCGCTGGAATCCCTCTTCTGTCAGGCAGGCGCGGGCAGGTGGAAAGAACAGACATGAGCAGCCTCTTTGTCATAGCCTGAGCCCAAACTCACTATTGTATGCTGCTTCCACAACCCAAGGCCAGTCTGGCTTTGCCTTGCAGACCTTGCCTTCGGTCCGCAAGCGACAAAATTGTCCCCAACGCAGCGGAACGAGTAGTTGACTTGCTTCCAGGGGTTCGTCTTCGACGAGTTGTCGGTATGCTGATTCCAGACAGGCTGGTAGAATCTCAACACTGTCGAATGCCTTATAAAAGTCTTCTTCCAATTGCTTGTTTGAGTTGAAAGCACGCAACGTGCGCAAACAAATGTCCTCAAACTCATCATAGGCTTGTTGATAAGCCTGATTCCAACGCTCGGCGATTGCCCCTTGGTACACCTCGTCCAGCCAATCGGAGATGCGTTCCTCATCAATCATCTGGTCCGCATTCTTAACTAACACCGTCAACGCTGCCGGCACCAAGTCGTCCTCGTAGATACCCTGGCCGTCAGCGGGTTCGGTGAACACGCACACCGCCGCGCACTCTTTCAACCGACGCCTGTTGATCCGCCCAAAGCGTTGGATCAGTGCCTCTAACGGGGCAGGGTCAGTGTAGATTACGTCCAGGTCAATGTCAAGACTCACCTCAATGACCTGTGTGGCCACAAGCACGATGGGCTTCCGTTCTGATGATTGTGATCCGGTAGCCGCTCGCACGATTTTCTCTTTGTCTAACCGATCCTTGCCGTTAAAGCGTCCATGAAGTAGGACGACCTCAGCCCGCCCTTGCAGCCTATGCTGCATCTCGCCGTAGACCTGCTGCGTGCGTTTCACAGTGTTGCAGCATACCAACACTGACTGTCCAGTCTCAGCCGTTTGGGCGATGCGTGCTAGCCACCGATCCGTCAGCAAATCACCGTCCATTAGTCGCAGCGTGTGACGCCGGAACCGGGCGAACAACTCTGGCGTGGCCCTAATCGAAACGTGCTCTCCTAGCGCTTGAGCGAGCCGCGCTTGCAACAGCCCCGGCAATGTGGCCGACATTACGAAGAACTGTGCCCCAAACTGTTCGCTTAAGTATTTCACCGTGCCCAGGATTATCGCCAGCCGGTTAGCCTCGTAAGCGTGGACTTCATCTAGGATGAAAGCGGCGTCGAAGAAATCGCTTAGTAACGCCTCGTAACCCTTTAGCTGATAGGGTGCTTTGAGGATTTGGTACGGACTGAGCACGCGCACCGGGAAGTAGTTCAGTCGCGCTAGGTTCTTACCCCATCGTGCGGCACGGGCGGCCTGCTGTGGCGTATAATCTTCATCCAACCAGCGCCTGTAGAGTGCCAGTGTGCTCCGACTGTGCTCCAGGCCCACCTGGCTTGGAAAAGCTCTTTCGTTCAGCCGGTCGTACATGGCGTTCATGCTGGCCTGGTAGGGCAATGTGTAGAACAGCCGCGGGACAGGCCGCGTCCCATCGGCTTGAGCACAGGCCCACAAAAGAGCAGCTTCGGTCTTGCCACTGCCTGTTGGGGCGATCAGCACCGCTGCCCCTCGTGTGGTAGTGCACGTTTTCTGATGCCCATACAGATCGTTTTCGTGAATCTGCAGGCGGGTCAGTAGATCATCTGGGTGAGCTAGTAGTGGTATTGGTGACTCGTCCGTATGCGCCGAGGCCATGTGGTCAGCCGAGACCAGATGGCCGCGCAAGGCCAACGTGCCGATGACCAGGCTGCGCTCCTCACTACGGTTGAGCGTCTTCAGCCAGCGGCGATAGGTTCGTAGCCAGTGCCGCACCCGTACAGCCCCTTGTTCGCGCACGTCCCGAATGGCATCTGCTTGTGGCGGTAGCGTGGGTATCTGGATGCCCACGCTGCCCAAGCCTAACGCCTCGATCCACGAAGACGGACACTCTTCTAACCAGCGCCACAGTCCGCTCTGCGCTTCATCGCTGATCTCGGCTACGCGTGCAACCAATGGCTCATCAGCAGGGTCAATCGGATCCAGGTACGTCTTGAACAGGATCTCGTCGGCGTCCTTGTGGTGTGAGACGATAGCTGCTGCCACCCACCGGCGTTCCTCGTCGGACAGCGCATCTGCTATCCAATCGAGGAACGCCAGTGAGAGCACTTCGTGACGGTGGTCCCATTTCGCACCACCGCGTAGCCGTTCCTGGAATCCCCGTGCCGCCTTGCCGAAGTCGTGTAGGAAGCAGGCCCAGAACAGGCAGTTCCACAGGCGCGGGAACCCCAGTTCTGTCGGCAGGTTGGGCCGCAGACGAATCGCCTCCGCCAGTTTCTCCAGCACATACCAGGTATGCCGGGCTAGGCTTTCAGCCTGCCCTGCTTTGCCTTTCTCAGCACTTTTGGCCCATAGGACATCTTCCAGCCAATCAGGCCATAAGGGGGTTGTCATCGTACTCACCTACGAACGTGTGGAAGGCCAGGCCCAAATGAGCACCATTGTCCTGGGGACAAGTCGGGTCAACCCAGTACTCTGCCTCGGTTGGTAAGTTGGCAAAGTGCAAGAAGTCGTTGCTGTGAACACGCCGGTTGAGCACCACGTAGCGGGCAAAGGTTGGGGCACGGCCGTTGGCATAGTCCAGGAAGCGTGGCATCAGTACCACGTACCCACGTCCCGTCTGCAAAGCCATCCGGTACGGCGCCAGGGTATACTCGAAGTAGGCACTTTCGGCCCGCACCAGTTCTACCACATTGACGCTGGTATAGGTAAACAGGTCTTGCGACCGGCCCAACACTACTGCGTAGCGCGGGCTGCGGAAGGCGGCTTCCCACTCTGGCTGATTGATGTACAGCACCAGCCGGGGCTTGAACAGCAGGGCTCGCTTGAAGGGGTTCACTGCCCCACCTATTGAGATTGGATAATCCCAACTGGCCTGGGTGAGATCTTTCCGACTAGGCCACTCCTGGCTTTTTGTGGACAGAACGTGAACATGTTCGACATCATCAAAAGTACCCTGATGGGAAAAGTGGTAGGCGAACTCGATGCCTTCCGGTGACACCCACTCGCCCAGTGCACTACAGATGTGCCCATAGATCGTTGCCGGTGGCGGCATCTCATACGTCGGATGGACGCCTTGCATGAAGTGAGGGTAGCGGAAAGACGTGGTGAGCCCCTCCGCCACCACTTTGAGAACGCGCATGATGACCTCCTGTCTGGAGCGATTGAAATCGCCCCTCAGGGGCACATTCGTGCCGACTGTTCACCTATGTGGACGCGGGGCGCGTCGGTACAGGCTGACACCCCCCATGCCCCGAGTTTAATCGGCCTGCATCAATCCAGCCACGCCCTGTTCTTGCCCTCTTTGAGCGCAGCAATAAGCGACTTGAACGCTTCTTTTGGATGGCTGATCTTCAAATGCTTCCCTTCGTCGGTTTGGGTGAACGCTTCCAGTTTGGCCCGCTCGTCGTCCAAGTAGCCGCGCACCCAGCCCACGTACACGTCCGAAAGGATGTCAGCGCCGAACACTACCAGTGCTTCCTTCAGGGCCTCGCTCTTCAGTTCTGGCAACCCGCGCGAGTTGGCGCCAATGATATGCCCGAAGACGTGGTTGCCACCGTTGGTCACGGCCAGCACCACCAGTGCTGGTGCGACATCGGTGTAATGCAACGTCAACTTGGCGCCACCTTCCAGCAGAGCCATCCCGTCAAACAGGGCCGTCACTCGCTGGAGACGCTGCTCGAAAGGCAGCCGATATGCTTTCTCGTCTTTCACCTCGACCAGCCCAGCCTTTTTCGCTTCCTCAATTCGCTCGTCATCCAGGTTGCGGAAGCCGGTCTTCTGACGATACCAGAATGTGCCGCAGGCGTGCAGATCTAGTGAGAACAGACCTTTGAGCGTGGCGCGATAGAACTGGCTACTGTAGGGCACTGGATCGCCTTCGTGCCGGCTCATGGATTCCCAATCCTCCACAATGTTCACCGGCGCGATGGACACCAGCGTGCTCACCCGGAAGGGCGCAGCCCGTGTTACGGTGTCAGTAGTTCGTGTCTCGGTTGCGCGAGATTCATCGGCCTCACGCTGCTCTACGGCGGCGGGCTTCTTAGACGGCGCTCGCATGTACCCAAACAAGTCATCGTCCCACCAGCGGATTGGGTTGGCGTCAGTATAAGCCACCTTCACTTCGCGCCAGATGGGTGCCGCCTTCCAGCCCAACTCGGCTTGTTCGAGCGTGGTGCGCAGCCAGTAGCGGAACGCCTGAGCTGAGACGTAGGGATACGTCCCTTCCTTCGTGCGGATCACCTTCACACCTGCCACGTTGTCGAACAATCTGCCTGGGACGTTCCCCAGATTGTTCAACGCTGAGGCTGGTGCATCAATCAGCAGCAGTCCAGTCACGAATGCCATTGTAGTCCTCCTTCTGTTTGAGTGATGATTGGGTCACGAAGCCGATTCTGGCTCCTCGGAAACCTCAGGGATGGCCTCTGGATGGCTACCCAGCCAGCCCTGCTGGTAGAGTTGCTCTACCATACGGATCAGTACCAAGTCGCGTGCCAATCGCCAGTCCGGGCTGGCCAGTTCGTCCCCTTCTTCGAAGATTGCGATGTAAGGGTCAAGGGCAATGAGCGGGGGGTTGCCGCGCTGCACGTATGCCAGGTTGGCCTTGATGAGGGCCGTGCGGACGAAATTGTAGCGATGGTCAAAGAATGCGATAAAGAATCGCTTATCGTCCTCCTTGCTCACATAGGCAGCCAAGCGGTCGCCCAGATCTCGGATTTGCTGGATGCGCTCTTTGTTCATGGTCATCACCTTTCTCAAGAATAGCTCGGTTAGCTTCCACGAGACGAGCCCCGCCTCGTCTCTCAGCGAATATGTGCGACGCGGATCGTCTTCGAAGCGGGTACGTACCGGAATGCGCAGAAAGTAGCGGCGCACAAATTCCCGTGCGTTTCCTGGCAACCGGAACAAGTCCTCGTACAGCACGTTTCGGCGGGGTCTAGTATCTTCTTGCGTGTCCTCCTGCCCTCCTTTCTTGCCTTTTTTCTTCGGTAGTGGAAGCCGCCAGGCCCGATGAGTGATGGCGTTCCACTCGGCTTTGTAATCTGGGCCGACAATGTGGCTTAGAAAGTCTGTCAGCTCTAGCGGTAGGTGGTAGATCTCCAGAGATGGAGTCGCACCAAGGTTGCTCAAATGGTAAGCTGTCACTGAGCAGGGACGATACTCATGGGCTTCGTCTCGTCTGCTTTGCTCTACTTTCAACAGGGTCTCGATGAGCAATGTCTTGGCGGACGATCCTGCTTCGCGCAGTTTGTTGTTGCCTTTCTGTTGGGCCAGTTGTAGAGCCAGGCGATTCTCTTGCAGGAACTCTGATGCAAAGTCTTGGATCAAGTCAGGATTGTCAGAGTGAACTGCTAGCAACCTGCCACCGCACTTGGCGCAGCCCAGTGGAAACGCTTGGATAGCGAGCAATGCCTCGCCGGAGATCGGTAACCCTGCATCTCCCCAGGGATAGAAGTTTATGACGTTTTCGCCAGTGAGCAGCGGGACGTGTTGACGAAAGGCTCGGCCTGGCGAGAGAGTATCGGAGAATGCTATACCCACTGCTGGATCGCCGGTGAAGACGCAGCGCTCTTCAAGGCGCGGCGTGCTTGCCCGATAACCACGCAAGACACGTTCGGCATATTCATCGCGCCTCTCCGGTGTCTTATTAAAGGCCGGCTGCGTAAAACCGGAGTTGGGAAAGGCAACCGTCAAGAACGATTTGAGTGGTTCGTCAACATACTGTCTAGCCATAAAGTCAGCCACCTTGTTCAAGTCGGCTTCGGTGATCGAAGCCGGATTGGGCTTGTGCACAAAGGCTGCAATCGTCGCTACCCCCACATCCACCAGCGGGTGCCCCGTATACTTGAGCATGTTGACCTCCTTTCCGTCCTGGATTCGTAAATTCAACGATTCGCCGATTCGTAGGCCTCCGCTGCCTGCCTCATCTCCGCCGCTACCTCGGCCCGCAGTCCCGCCGGCGCCAGCACTTCGCAATCGGGCCCCCAGCCCCGGATCCAGGGCTTCATCTCCAGTGGGTGGGCCACCTGCACGGTCAGGAGGCAGCCACCGTCAGCGCACTGCGCCAACCGCTGCGAGGGGTGCCAGA
>VGOG01000209.1 GCA_016875995.1 Chloroflexota bacterium | reverse complement strand
ACAGCCCTCAGTATACTTCAGGGATAAGCCAACGGCAGACAGTCCCCAGTCGCCATAAACAACCTTTTCCCTCTTGTCAATCGCCCCAAAAGGGTGTATAATCGTCTACAGAAAAAACATGGGCTCGTCAGCAATGTCGCTTGCTAGCGAGCCCTCCCCGGTTCCCTGTCACCCCCAGGAAGGAGCAGAACCCTTGCGTCTAGATAGCCTCTTAGGTCTGGAAGTCCAACGTATCCTGTCCGAGCACCCAGACGGGCTGAAGAAGGCGGTCCTGCTCAAACGACTGCGTGAACGGCAGCCGTTCATTCAGGAAAGCCATCTCGACGATGTCCTGGCCCACCGGGATGTCTTCATTGAGCGACCAGGCGATGTCTGGATGCTGAGCCGGCTACTGCCAAAGGAAGAGGACACTGAGCAGGTTCAGCCTGTAGAGCCCCTCGCTGTTTCTGCCCTCCCAGAGCCACTCCCCATCCCCTCTTTGCCTCTTGCTCTGTCTGCCTACGTGGTTTTTGACCTAGAAACGTCGGGCTTTGACTACCAGACCGACGGCATGATTCAGTTTGCAGCCCTCAAAGTTGTAGATGGGCGGCCGGTAGAGGGCCGCAATCTCTTCGTCCGTCCTATCAAACCGCTGCCCCTTTCACTCAGGCAGAAGCTCAGACTGGACACAAACCCGGAGAAGCTAAAAGCCATTGAAAGTGCCCCGCCCATCGAAGAGCAGATCAAGCCCATTGCTACCTTCCTGGGCGACATACCCTTGGTAGCTCACAACGGGCGATTCGATCACGCTTTCCTCTGTCAGGCCTACAAATCTCATCTGGGCCGCGAATTGACCAATCCTCTCCTTGACACAATGGAGCTGTCACTCCTGACCCTGCCTGGAATCGCCAGCCACAAGCTGGAAGACCTGGCCAGAGAACTGGGGATAGACCGCCAAGCCGACGCAGTTGCTCTCCCGCCAGATGTCCTCTGCGAGATGGAGCTAGACCCAGCCGACGCGTTCTTTCACGATGCACGGGTAGATGTCTTGTTTCTGCACCTGATCTTTCAGGTGCTACGTGAACGACTCAACGAGCTGCCCCGACCTGTCCTGGCTGAGATGCTTCGCCTGCTCCCCCGCGACCGTTACATCCTGTCCTCTCTGATCGCGCCTGAGGTCATTCCGGCTTCCTTGCCGGTTCCTCTCCATGAGTTGTTGCAGAAGAGCGGCCCGCTTGCTCCCCTTTCAGCCCAGCCGGTGACCTTCTCTCCTGAAGAGATGGAATCCCTGTTTGTGCCCGGTGGCACCATCCAACAGCGGATGGCAGCCCTACAAGGAGAAGCCCCGGAGCGTGGAGAGCGAAAAGAGCCCGGGTTTGAGGATCGCCCTCGTCAAAGGGAAATGGCACGTCTGGTAGCCGAGGCCCTCAACCAGGGGGCCTCCATGATGGTCGAATCCCCCACAGGCACCGGCAAGACTCTGGCCTATTTGGTGCCGGCACTTTTCTGGGCTCGGCACTACGGCAGACAGGCGGTCATCTCCACATCGGTCAAGAACCTCCAGGATCAACTCGTCCGCGAACTGGAACGGCTGGAGCGCATTTTCCCCGACATCTTTCGCTACCAGGTGCTCAAGGGTCGGGCCAACTACGTCAGCCCCGGTGCCTGGGATGCCCTCCGCAGCCAGGTTGATAGCGACTTCCCGGAATCGGGAGAGGCTTACTGGGATACGTTACAGTATCGCCTGGGCCTTTTCTACCTGTTGCGGTGGATGCAGACCACTCGTGAGGGAACGCTGGATGAACTGCACTTCTGGTTTGAGCGCACCTATCCAGGTTTCGCAGCCCTCAAGGTCGAAGTGGCCATAGGCGAGGGGGGTGGCGAATGCCCTGACTGCAATCTGGGCCTTTGCTTCTACCACCAGGCCCTGGCCCGGGCCCGTGATGCTAACCTACTGGTGATCAACCATGCCTTGCTCCTCACCGCTCCCTGGGGTGAGGCTGGCTGGCCGCTTTCCGATTTCCTCATCGCCGATGAAGGCCACAACCTGGAAGACGCCTGCACGACGGCGCTGACCGAGGAGGTTTCCTGGTCCACCATCCACGGATTGGCGAATCGCCTGCAAGACCCCCAAGCTGGAAGGGGGTTGCTTCTGCGCCTGCGCAGAAATCTGCCCGGCGTGGCTCAGGTTCAGAAAGTCGTGCGGGAGCTTCTGGATATTCACCTGCCTCGTCTGCGCCTTCTGAGCAGGGATTTTGGCCAGCACCTGCGCGATTATGTGGCCCGCAGCGGGCTCAAGATGCACTCCCGCTACGGCGCCCAGGCCCGTCTACTGCGAGACCCTCGGCTGATTGATCAGCGTTGGGCTCAGGTAGATCGTTTCCGCGCCGAACTCCAGTCTGAACTGGGGGAGATAGCCAGCCGGTTGGAGGTGCTGCAATGGCAAGTCGCTAGCCTTGGTGACTCCTTCCCTTTTGCCCCCGAAACCCGTCGCGAACTACAGCATCTGGCCCGGCTGAGCCAGGAGCAAGTCTGTCTCTTCGATGAGATTCTCAGCGTCCGACAGGCGACCTGGGTATACTGGACCGAGGTGATGGAGTACACGGCCAAGGAGAGTGGTGGTACCGCCTTCGTGGACTGGGCGCTCAAAAAGGCACCTCTCCGCGTGGGACCTCAACTGCAGGAAAAGATCTATAACCGTATGCCGGTAGTGCTGACCTCGGCGACATTGACTACAGCGGAAGGGCAGTTCGACTTCTTCCGCGATCGCCTCGGCCTAGAAGCCGTCATCCCAAGGGAGCGCTGTCACCAGATCGCCAGTGAGTTCCCATATGACCAGAATGCCTTCCTGGTTCTGGCCGAGTACCTGGAGGTCGCACCCCGGGGCGAGGATCTGGAGCGTTTCAAGGAGTATCTGCTTGGAGAGTTGAAGCTGCTCTTCCGCCTCACCGGAGGCCGGGCTCTTGGGTTGTTTACGGCGCGCGACCGCATGGAGTACGTCGTCCTTGGGGATCCGGAGAACGGCCGGGATGGTCTGGAAGCCTACCTGGGCCGTTACAGCATCCCTGTTCTCTATCAGGCCAAAGGGTTGTCCCGCCAGCAGCTTCGGGAGGATTTCAAGGAGCGCGTGGAGTCAGTCCTACTGGGCCTGAAGAGCTTCTGGGAAGGTATAGATGTCCCCGGTAAATCTCTCTCCTTCGTGGTGATGGAGAAGCTGCCCTTCCCCATGATGGGGGCGCCACTCATTCAGGCCCGAGCTGAGAAATATCTGCAAGATGGCCAGGTAGACCGTTTCACCCCCTACATTCTGCCCCTGATGCTCATTCAGTTCAAGCAGGGTTTTGGTCGGCTGATCCGCAAGCGCGATGACTTCGGCGTGGTGATCCTCTGTGACAAAGGAATTCACCGCAAGAGCTATATGCCAGAGTTGCTGGCCTCACTGCCCGGTTATTACCGCCCGGACACCCCCGATCACTTCGAGTCCAACCGTCGGCGCACCTACGAGGAAATCGTCCGCTTCATGCGTGGCCACGGCGACGAGATGCCCGTGGACGACGCCTTTTGGGAGGAGCTGCCGGAAGTGCTGCGCACTGGCTTTGAGGAGCGGATGGCCCGCTGGACTGAACGCTTCGCTGGCCTGCTGCCCATGGCCTGGGATACCTGGCCCACGGTGCGACCGATTGTCCTGGAAGCCATGCGCGACCTCTTCGGCCCGCGATTTGCAGACTTCAAGAGCCCTGAGCAAGAAGAGGCGATCCGGGCTATGTTGACCGAGGGTGATTTGCTGGCGTTGATGCCCACTGGCGGTGGGAAATCCCTGGTCTTCCAGTTCCCGGCTCTCCTGCGCCAGGGGCTTACCCTGGTCATCTCGCCTCTTATCGCTCTGATGCGCGATCAGGTGGAGCAGCTCCATGCCCTGGGGATCGAGGCTGCCGCCTGCCTTACCAGCGGCATGCGGGCTGAGGAGCGGGAGCGCATCCTGGAGCAGGTGATCGCCGGTCGGGTGCGTCTGCTTTATGTCAGCCCGGAGCGGTTGCGCGACCCCAAACTAACTGATGTGCTGCGCCAGGTCCGGGTCCGCCAACTGGTGATTGACGAGGCTCACTGCATTGTCACCTGGGGCACCGATTTCCGGCCTGATTATCTATACATCTACGACATCCTGGAGCGGATGGGCAAACGGCCTCCTGTGGCTGCCTTGACGGCTACAGCCACCCAGGACATGCAAGCCACTATTTGCGAACGGTTACACCTGCGCGCCCCGCGTACCGTGCTGGCCTCTTTCGACCGGCCTGAACTCAAGCTGGTGGTCTACAATAAGGACACGGATGCCTACCCGATTCGCCAACGCACGGACAAGCTGATGCAACTGCTGAAAATCCTGCGCACAGCAGCGCAACGTAACGAAATCGCTATCGTCTACGTGGCCCGCACGGGCGATGCTGAGCAACTGGCCCGGCTACTGCGCATCTACGGGATCAACGCCTTGCCGTATCACGGCAAGATGGCTCCCCCGGATCGGCGGGCGGTGGAGGAGGAGTTCCAGGCTGGAACAGTGGATGTGGTGGTGGCCACCAAAGCCTTCGGTCTGGGCATCAACAAGGCAGATGTGCGCTACGTGGTTCACTACGACATGCCAGGCGACCTGGAGAGTTACTACCAGGAAGTGGGCCGGGCCGGACGCGATGGCAACGATGCCTACGGGGTGATGCTCTATCACCCGGCGGATAGGCGCATCCACGACTACTTCATTCACTCGGCAGTACCGCAGAAGCAATGGTTGGAAGCTCTTTACGCCCATCTGCGCTGTCACCTCTCGGAACCCATCTATTTCAAACCGGATGAGGCGCTCCTGGCGCTGGGCGAACAGGGGGAGATGGATGAGACCAGGTTAAAGGTGATGTTACATCTGCTGGAGGAGTGGGGATACCTGCGGCGAGAACAAGATTACACTCGCCGGGCCGCCGTGACGGTTAATCGTTCCCGAGGCGACTTCTTGAACGCTGTAGCCCGCTACGCTTCTGGTGAGACCGCCCTGGCCGAGGCGCTGCTGGCCCAGGCGGTTGAGGGCGTGCCGGGGCGCTTCTTCCTCGACCTGCCAGCCCTAGCTCAGGCTCTCAACCGGCCCATTCTTCAGGTCGAAGAGACCATAAACCGTTGGGATCGGGCGAACCTTCTCGTGTTCCGAGGCTTTGAACGGGGATACATCATCTGGCCGACGCAGCGCCTGCGGGCGGAGCCACAGTTGCAGTGGGACGCTCAACCAATGTCAGTTCATCAGGCCGAGAAAGAGGCCAAGCTGAAGCGGATGATCACCTACGCTGAGGCTCTGGCAGCAGGCGTATGTCGTAAGCGGTACGTGTTGCGCTATTTCGGTGAGCAACCGGAGTGGATTCGCTGTGGGGCCTGCGACCACTGTCCGCCACTGCAGGTGACCTGGGGAAGTGTGTCCATCGGCGAGTGCCCCAAGATCAGCGATTACGTGGATCCGGCATCAATCATTATCGAGGCCCATCACTGGAATGTGCGGCGGGCAGCAAGGCTGGGGAGGCTGCCCAAGAGCCACAAGGCTATTGAGCGCTGGCTGGTAGGGGACGACTGGTATGGTCTGCCCGACGATTTCCCCTACTTCGAGGTGCTGGCCCAATTAGGGGAGCATGGCCCCGGTCAGGGCCGGCTGGCCCGCATTCAGAGGCTGACCCAGCGGCTGCTGCAAGAGGGCTACCTGGTTCAGAAACGGGCTGAGGCAGAGATTGCGGGACAACACTGCACCTGGACCTACTACGAGGTCACGCCGACCGGCGAGGCTGCTCGGGGGACGGCGTTGGGGTGGGAGTAGGAAGTGAGATCATGACCAGACTAACCTTTGATGCTGCATACTGGACACATGATTTTGCTGTTACCGAGGGCGATGTGAATAGGCTGTACGCCTATCTCCGGGGCTCAGGGCGACCGGAGAAAGCGATGAACCTTCTGGCTCAGGTAGTACGCCACAAACTGGAGCAGAGCTCGCTGGAACTGGACACCCAACAACGGCACAAATCCGAAGCGGCTGCGCAGAAGCTGCTTAAAGATCAACAAGTACGGGTCTACCATCAGACCGATGATTATCAGCTAGGCGAGCGATTGCTTATCGCCTGGCGTGGCTCAAGACCAGACGATTGGCAGTATGATGTCGGCGAGGTCTTCGAGAAAAAAGCTGCCAACGAACCACACTACTGTTGGACTATCCGTTTACGCTTTGCCGACGGAACTGAGCGCTCATATGTTGCAGGGGCTGACCTGGCACACCCGATGGCTCTGGAACTGAGGTGGCAACTCTTCGGCATTCGGGTCAAAGAAGAGAGGTCTACAGAGCAAGGCGTGAATGAAGTACTGCGAGTCTATGGTGCTACCTTGCTTCCCCATCTTCTGGGCCGGCTCGATGAGGATGACCATTTTGTGCGCTGGGCAGATTTGTGCTGGCTGGCTGAAGCTTTGCCAAGTTTAAGCCGTTTTAAGAACTCAGGAGGTGCCTGATACGGGTGGTCATGGTGGACAAGATCCCTGATTTCGCTGATAATAGGTTTGCCAAAACCAAAGCAGCGAAAGGAGGGCTCTGCCACCATGACCGAG
>VGOG01000208.1 GCA_016875995.1 Chloroflexota bacterium | reverse complement strand
GCCACCACCGCTGCCGGCCGAACCAGACGAGGCCCGTAGCCGCTTATTTGAGGCCCTGTGTCAGATCGTCCTGGGACTGGCTACCTCACCCCTGCTCCTGTTCCTTCGCTCCGCTCAGGACTTCGGCACCCCTGCTCCCCTGCTCCTCTGCCTGGACGATCTCCACTGGGCCGACGGCGCCACCCTGGACTGGCTGGCCTACCTGGGGCGCCACGTCCGGGATAGCAGGGGCGGCCCTGGCGGCTGCCCTCTGCTGCTCATCGCCAGCTATCGCAGCGAGGAGGCCGACGCCATGGCCAAGCTGCGCCAGGGCCTGGCCCGGCTGGGCGTCCTCTCCGAGCTGAAGCTGGCGGGGTTGGACGCAGCAGCCATCCTCCAGCTCCTGCGCCACCTCACCCCCTCCCCCCTGCACCCCCCTCTCCCTCTCCTGCAAGGAGAGGGAGAGGGGGGCCGGGGGGGTGAGGGTGAGGTCGCTTTGGCCGAGCGGCTGCAGCGGGCCACGGGCGGCAACCCCTTCTTCCTGCTGGAGACACTGCGGGTGCTGATAGAGTCCGGCCAGCCGCTGGAGAAACTGGTCAGCCTGGCAGATCTGCCCCTGCCCGATACCGTTCGACAGGCGGTGGAGGCGCGCCTGGCGCGACTCAGCCCGGTGGCCCGCCAGGTGCTGGAGGCGGGGGCCGTTATGGGCCCGACTTTGCGCTTCGACCTGGTGCGCCTGACGGCGGGTCGCCGCGAACTGGAAACCATGGACAGCCTGGACGAGCTGGTGGCCCGGCAACTGCTGATGGAACAGGAGGCCGACTACCGGTTTCACCACGACCTGACCCAACGGGTGGTGGAGGCGGGTCTTAGCCCAATGCGACGCCAGTTGCTGCACCGGCGCGCCGGCCGGGCTCTGGAACACCTGGAGCCAGACGCGGTGGCCGCTCTGGTGCGCCACTTCGAGGCCGGTGGTGAGGTGGAGAAGGCTTTACACTATCACGGGCTGGCAGCACAGAAGGCCGAAGCCCTGTTTGCCTGGCGGGAGGCCGAGGAGCACCAGAGTCGCACGTTGGCGCTGCTGGACCGGCTCGACCCTGAGTGCACCCAGCCGGACTGCCTGGCAAAGCGTGGGCAAGTACTGGTCGCTCGTGCCCACCAGCGCTACCTTCAGGGCCGGCTGGCGGAGCGCGACGCCGACTTGGTCGCGCTGACCACCCTGGCCGAGGCCAGCGGCGATGAAGACTTGCGCCTGCAGGCGTTGATCCATCGAACCCGCTATCTGAACCTGGACGCCCAGTATGAAAAGGCCATCGCCACCGCTGAGGAGGGTCTGGCCCTGACCGACCGCCTGCACGACGAGCCGGCCCGTTCTCGCCTCCTGGCCCAGATCGGCTTCGCCCACTACTTCCTGGGCCAGCCGCAGGCGGCGCTGACGGCGCTGGAATCGGCCCTGGCGGTGGCCGGAGAGGAAGCCAGCCCTGACATGCGGGGACGCATCACCCACATCCTGGGCTACGTGTATTTCCACCTGGGAAACTACGCCCGTTCCCTGGCCTATCAGCAGGAGGCTTATGCTTGCCACCAACAAACGGGCGACCATAACCGCGTGGCCTGGGATGGCCTGGACATTGGGGCCGTGCACCTGGAGATGGGACACTTCGCCGAGGCCTGGCAGTATCTGACCGAGGGCCTGGCCCTGGCCCGCCGCATCGGTACGCGGCCGGCTGAGGCCTACGGTGTGACCCTTCTGGGTTGCTGGGAATTGCACCACGGCGACTATACCGCTGCCGCCGCTCGCTTCCAGCAAGCCCTCTCTATGCAGCAGGAGTTACACAGCGGGCACGGCACTGTGGCCGCTGGACTGGGGATGGGGTTGGCCTTTTACCATCTGGGCGACCTGGCCCAGGCCCGGCGCTGCCTGGAGAGCGCGGTCGAACGAGCCCGTTCCATCGGCCACCGCCGGCGCCTGGCTGAGACCCTGGTCGGGCTGGGGTTGGTGGAGGTCGCCGCCGGCCAGCTCTCGGCCGCCTGCGACAGTCTGGACGAAGCGGTTGCCTTAGCCCGGCAGAGCGATCATCGCGAGGGCCTGGCGAGCGGGCTGGCCGCCCTGGCCCGTGCCGAACGGGAGAGCGGTGACCCCGTCAGTGCTCTGGCCCACGCCAGGGAAGCCATCCGCGTCGCCCAGGAGAGCGCGCTGCCCGTGTGCGAGATGTGGGGCGAGGTGGATGTCGGCCTGGTTTTGCTGGCTCAAGGTGAGCCTGTAGCCGCCCTGGAGCACACTGAGCGGGCCGTCGCCCTCTTGCCCCAGGCCCACGAAGCCTGGATCGGCACCGAGGAGGTTCATCGTGCCCACGCCCTCGTCCTGCGAGCCCTGGGCCGCGTCGAGGAGGCCGACGAGCACGCCCGGCGAGCCGAAGCCATCGTCGAGGCCAAAGCCGACCGCATCCTCGACCCCCAGCAACGTCAGCGTTACCTGAGATTCCGTCAGTTGGTCTGATGGTCAGGTCGTCCTTGGTTAGCTAGTCAGTATCTCTGGCGACCATCCGACCACCCGACCAATTGACCACTCGACCATTTTTGTAGCCATTTTGTAGCCACCTTTGTGGTATACTGTTATCCAGAGATGGGTAGCAGTTTTTATTTCGGTCGTTGAAAGCAAGGTGATGTGCAGACATCAAACCGTCGATTCATCCGTCAGATTCAATATTTTTTCTACTCCCGAGCATAGTGTGGCTAAAAGGCGAGGGAGCACGTTTACGTAGATTGGAGGTGGTCGTGGTCAATAGAAGAACCGGCGTAAAGAAGATAGAGCATGGAAAGGAGGTCCTGTCATGAAGTTCATCGCGCTGTGGAGTCTGAAGGAAGGGGTAGATCAGGCCAAGTTGGCGGAGGTCATGGGACGCCGCGCTGAGTGGAAGTTCCCCGAGGGCATGAGCCTGATCGCCGAGTACTGGTCATCCAGGAACGCGCCAGCGGTCGTGTCCATCTTTGAGGCCGACGATGCGGCGGCGTTGATGATCAACTCGGTGGCCTGGATTGACGCCCTGGAGGTGGACGTCTTCCCCGTCGCCACGTGGGAGGAGGGCCTGGAGAAGCTGACCCGCTATCTGGCTGGTGAGTAGCGTGGAGCGGATGCCGGCGAGGGCATCGCTCCCTATCAATCAAAATCGAACGGGAAGGAGAATGTTTGATGTCACTCGAAGAACTCAAAGCCAAAATCCGTTGGGCTGGTGAGGAGGCGTGGCTGAAGGGCAACCTGGACGACTTGGGAGAAGTCTACGCTGCTGACTATGTCTGGCACAGACCCCCCTTCCCAGATGCCAAGGGACTCGAGGCCGTCAAGGAAAGCATAGCAGGTACGCGTAGCGGCTACTCTGATATTCAGATCGCCTACGAAGAGATGATCAGCGAGGGGAATAGCATTGCCTATCGCTACACCTGGCGAGCCAAGCACACCGGGCAATCGCCGACCCTTCCCATCCCGCCCACTGGTAAAGAGGTGACGTTGCAAGGTTGCGTGGTAGTGCATATTGCCAACGGTAAGATCGTCGAGGAGTTTGAGTATTCGGATTACCTGGGCTTCCTGCAACAGCTAGGCGTGGTCCCGTCGTTGGGATAGAAAGGGCTCTCTGCTCGGAAGCCGCTCAATCATACCGCGACGACCGACTGGCACAGTGACGGCAGGGGAAGCCGGGCCAGGGCCCGGCTTCCCCTGCTTCGCGAAGCGAAGTCAACTGGCAAAGGAGGTGTGGAGACAAAGGAAATGAATCGAATGGTGAGCATTCTGGGCATTCTCCTGATGCTGGCCGGGAGCCTGGTCGTGACTTCGCTGCCGGCCTGGGCGCAGCAGCCAGTGTACCTGCGTGCCGTCGAACCGCCTGAGGGATGGCCGGGCGAGGAACTCGAACTGACTCTGCGGGGCGGCGGCTTCGGCGGCGCACGAGAGGTGCAGGTGACCGTCGGTGGGATCGAGGTCCTGGAGGCCTGGATCGAGTCCGACGAGGCGATTATGGCCCACGTTTTCATCCCCGAGGACGCGCCGCCCGGCCCTCGCGCGGTGGAGGTCGTGGCCGTCTTCGGGCCGGGCGAGGAGTTCGCCACGGGACTTGACGAGGGCTTCTTCGTGCTGGAGCGGGAGGTCCCTCCAGCGCCTGGTCGGCCCGCGCTCTACAGGGTGGAGCCGCGGGAGGTGACGCAGGACAGCGAGGTCGAATTGACCTTCCTGGGCGAGAACTTCTCCCAGGAGGCAGAGGTTTTCGTTGATGGCCAGGGCGTGAAGATACACGAGTGGCACGTGGTGGACCCCTCGCGGCTGATCGTCCGCATCGAGGTAAGCGCCATTGCCGAACCTGGGCTACGGGTGGTGGCGGTGGGCACCGAGGGGGGATGGGCCGAACTGCCCGACGGCCTGGTCGTCGTGGAGAGACCGACCCCGCCTGGTCCCTTACCTACCCCACCACCTCCGGCGGAGGGTGGCTCATCGCCTTGGATGTGGGCCGGCGCTGCGGTGGTGCTCCTCGCGCTGGGGGCCACCATCGGCCGCGCCCTCACGCTGAGGACGCGGCTGACCTGGGAGCGAACGGCGCAGTTGCAGTGGCAATTGGAGGCCACCACGGAGCTGCCGGAACCCAAAGAGGCCTGCACCTGGGCCTGCCAGGCCAAGGCCACCACCGACCTGCTGAAACGCTGGAAGGTTACCGCATTGCAGCTCACCCCGCTGCCTCTGCCTTCGGGCCAAACCCCTCCGACCAGGCGGGTGGAGGGTGAGGTCCTCGACCAGTTGACCGAAGCGGCCCAGCCTCAGTACGTCCTGGAGGACGAGGCCCGCACCCGCCAGCGCATCGCCCCCGTGGTGGACGCCCTCCTGGAGCAGATCCTGGCCTGGAAACAGGAAGGGCAGACGCCCGCGTCCATCAAGGTGGATGCTCGACTGGCCAGGGACATCAAATGCGAGTTCGCGCTGCACCACTGCGAAAAGACGGCAGATGGACCGAAGTGGGCCAGGGTGCAGACGTGGAAGGGGGCACTGCACCAGCCAGCAGGCGAATACCTGGGCGTCCTGCGCGGCCCGACGGCCGGCGAGCCCGACTTCACCGCCCGGGCGCGAGGAGAGATGGCAGGCTTCTTGCTGAAGCTGGTCAAAGGGGTGAGGTTCAAGTTATAGAAAGTCGAATCGCGCGAGGTGCATCTATGCCCACATCAATCGAGTACGCCTCATTCCTTATCCGTGTGTGGCGCGAGCAGAACCCGGAGCGGGGAGAGCCAACCGCCGACTGGTGCGGCGAGGTCGAGCACATTCAGAGTGGTCAGCGCTGGACCTTCAGCACCCTGGACGAACTTCTGGGCTTCCTGCGCCGGCAGACGGAGAACCCGGAGGTGCCGGAAGGATCATACAACGTGCCAGGCACTTGCGAATAGCTGAGCGATTGAGCGATCTCGCCCGGCTTGTAGGACAAGTTGCCAACTTGTCCAACTGAAAGTGCCTGGCACGTGAACTCCTTGACACCCCGAATTCTTTACAAACAGAGCGAGATTCAGACTGTCATTGCGAGCGAAGCGAAGCAATCTCCCGCCAGCAAGGTGGGGATTGCTTCGGCGCAAACGGCGCGCCTCGCAATGACACCCCTTGTCGGTTTGAGGCGAAGCTTCACTGGACACTTACTGAGAAAAATAAGAATCCTAAACTGGAGGTGCAATCATGCTAACGAAACACGTTCTTACCCGAAAAGGTCTGGCCATCACTGCGCTGCTGGCCGTGATGGTGCTCATGGGAGCCATGAGCTTCGCTGGATCAAAGGGGGAGACAGCCGCAGCACAAGCAGGGCCCAGGCTGGCCACCGAGTGGACCTTCCAAGGGCGAGTGTACGAGGGAGACGTGGGTGTCGAACCGCCTGCCTCCCGCCCATTGGAAGGCGTCACTGTTTCCGTCTACGGCTCGAATAACCCCTATCCCGACAGCGGCACGTTCATCCGCAGCACCACCACCAACCGCGAGGGCTGGTATGGCCTCACCGTTTACGACGACGACGGCTACTGGGAGTTCTACCACATCATCGAGACCGACCGGGAGGGCTATACCTCTGTCGGGGCGACGAGCGTTGGTGGCACGGTGATGACCGCGAACTGGATCGAGTACGTCATCCCGCTGGAGGGCAAGACGCTGACTGGCAACAAGTTCTGGGACAGGGGGCCAGCCACCGCCACGCCAACCACTACGCCGACTCCCGTGTGCTGGCTTTTTGAGGGGCGGGTGTACGAGGGAGAATTGGGCGAGGAGCCGCCCGATTCGCAGCCGTTGGAGGGGGTCACTGTGGCCGTCTGGGGCTCGAACAACCCCTATCCCGACCAAGGCGAGTTCATCCGCGACACCACCACCAACGAGGATGGCTGGTATGGTCTGGTGGTCTGTGACAGCGATGGCCCCTACGAGTTCTACCACCTTATCGAAGAAGACCCGCCGGGCTACACCTCTGTTGGGGCAACGAGCGTTGACGGCACAGTGAGGACTCCCAATTGGATTGAATACGCCATCCCGCTGGAGGGCAAGACGCTGACTGGCAACAAGTTCTGGGACAGGGGGCCGGCTACTGCCACGCCGACCTGCACACCGACTCGTACCCCCACCCGTACACCCACCCCGACGCGGACGTCCACC
>VGOG01000207.1 GCA_016875995.1 Chloroflexota bacterium | reverse complement strand
AGATCCCCAGGCGCTTGGCCAGGGTGCGCAGGGCCTGATCCTGTTCCGGCTTGAGGTAGATTTGAATGGGTTTGGTTATCATGCGCATAGATATACATCTCCTATCATGATGTATAGGATACATCATTCTTCTTGGATTGTCAAGCACTGAGCAGGTGTTGGCCACTTGCTTGTAGCCGCCAGTTGTGGTAAACTGGCAAGCAGACGACATCATGGCCCAACGCAGTGGAGAGGCTTCAGCAGTTGTAGTACCGCAGGCAAGGAGGTGAGGCTATGGAGTGGAGTAGAGTCGTTTTTTAACCCTTAGCTCCGTGGCGTGTGGCGACCAGCGTCGTCGCACGGCGGAGTCAAAAACCGACAGGAGGAATACGATGAAGTACAGGACATTTCTCGCCGTTCTGACCCTGGTGGTGATCGCCGCCACCCTGGGTGCAGCTTGTGGCCCGGCGGCCACCCCTACCCCGGCGCCGCCCAAGGCCGTCACCTTTGGGGTCATCATGGTCGGGCCCTACAACGACCACGGCTGGAGCGAGGCGCATTACACCGCCGGCCAGTACGTCGAGCAGAAGCTCCCCGGCGCCAAGATGATCTGGCTGGATAAGCTCAACGCCGCCGATCGCAAAGGCGTGACCCTGGATTCCGTCGTCGCCGACATGGTCTCCAAGGGGGCTAAGCTCATCTTCACTACTTCCGATGACTTTGTGCAGGACACCCGCACGGCGGCAGAGAAGTACAAGGACATCACCTTCATCAACATCTCCGGCGATGATGCCATGACCGGCAAGGCCCCCAAGAATGAAGGCAACTACATGGGCAAAATGGAATACGGCAAGATGATCGCCGGTTGCGCCGCTGCCATGACCACGCAGACGGGCAAACTGGCCTACCTGGGGCCGCTGATCAACGATGAGACCCGCCGTCTGGCCTCCTCTGCCTACCTGGGTGCCAGGTACTGCTGGACTAACTATCGGGGCAAGCCGGCGGCCGATCTGAAGTTCGACGTCAAGTGGATCGGCTTCTGGTTCAACATCCCCGGCGTGACCCTCGACCCCACCAAGGTCGCTAACGACTTCATCGCCGCCGGTGCGGACGTGCTCATCTCCGGCATTGACACCACCGAGGCCCTGGTGGTGGCCGGGCAGCAGGCCAAGCAGGGCAAGAAGGTCTGGGCCATTCCTTACGATTTCAAGGATGCCTGCAAAGAGGCTCCGGAAATCTGCCTGGGTGTGCCCTACTTCAACTGGGGCCCTGGCTATCTGAAGATCGTCAAGGCTTTTACGGCCGGCACCTGGAAGCAGGAATGGGAGTGGGCCGGACCCGACTGGAAAGACATCAACAACCCGGACACCAGCGCCGTAGGCTTCGTGGCTGGCTCTGCTCTCACTGGCGATGCCAAGACCAAGACGGACGCCTTCATCAAGGGCCTGGCCGATGGCTCCATTGACCTCTTCAAGGGCCCGTTGAACTTCCAGGACGGCACGGTCTACCTGAAGGACGGCGAGAAGGCCGTGTGGGAGAAGAACGTCTGGTACTTCCCGCAACTGCTGCAAGGCATGACGGGGCCAAGCAAGTAAGCCGATTGGCGGTTGCCGATTTCTGATTGCCGATTGCGGATTGGTTCCTGGCCGTCCAAGGCCCAGCCTGCAATCGGCAATCCATCATCACCAAGACCGGTGGGGGCGGCCCAAAATCGTCAGCGGATGGCCCCGGCGTAGCGGGTGAACGGATACGTCACGTTTGTCTATCTGAAGAATTCCAAGGTCTTCACTGCACAGGTCGAAAAAGTTGCCTGTGTGGGGGGTAAAGAACATGGCTGAGACTCTGAGCGCTGTTTTGGAACAACTGGTGCGGAGGCAGGTCTTTCCTAGCTCTGAGGAAGGCTTGCGCATCCTGGCACAAGACTATCTGTTACGGCAGATCGCTGCACATCGCCGGGAGATCGCCCGGTTAGAACGCAAATATGGCATGAGCTTTGACCGTTTTGCGGATTACCTGCATCAACGCTCTCTTCTGCTGCAAGAGGACAACCTGACTCCAGAACAGCGCATAGCCTTGGGGCGGGCGATCATGCAGGAGGAAGATGACTGGCTAGACTGGAAGGCCGCTCTGGAAGTGATGGATGCCTGGCTAGGGTTGCGGGAGAGGTAGCCACATGGTCACGCTCACCGGTCTCTTGGCCTCGTTGATGACCAGTTTGCAGACTTCACCTCTCTGCGTAAGGGCAGCAGTGCTGGAAACCAGGGAATTCTCCCCAGAGCAATTCTTCTGCAAGCTTAGAGCCGATCTGCAAAGCGGTAAGACTTTGCAGGTAAGGGTATACTACAACCGTGGGCATGTTGACTATGCCTACCAAGTCTTCACAGACGTGCCGCTCCTACGATGGGACAACAAGGAGGAATTTCCCAAGCTGGCCACCTATCCACACCACCATCATGACGACCAAGGTAATGTTCGCGAGTCACCATTGACAGGCGTGCCAGAACGAGACCTTAAGATTGTACTTGGCGAGCTACAACGGCTCTTCGAGTAGCGGGGGTCTCTTTGTGCTATCCGTGGCTCAGCCCGAGGGATAGCATCGAGGGCTTCCCGTCGCGGCAAGTTAGAGCGAAAATCAACCCGTGAAAGTTGAACTGCTAGACATCCACAAACATTTTGGCCCTGTCCGCGCCAACGATGGCATCTCCCTGACCATCGAGAGCGGCACCATCCACGGTCTCCTGGGTGAGAACGGCGCGGGCAAGACCACCCTCATGAAGGTACTCTCCGGCTTCATCACCCCTGATAGTGGTCAGATTTTGCTGGATGGCCGGCCCGCGCCCCTGCGCACCCCCGCCCAGGCTATTGCTGCGGGTGTAGGCATGTTGCACCAGGACCCCCTGGACTTTCCCCCGCTGACCGTCCTGGACGATTTTCTGCTCGGGCGTCAAGGCGGCCTCTTCCCCAATCGCCTGCAAGCCCGGCGGGAGCTGGCCGATCTGGCCGGGCAGTACGGCTTCTCTCTGGACCCAGACGCCAGCGTGGGCTCTCTCACCGTGGGCGAGCGCCAGCAATTGGAGATCCTGCGCCTGCTCTGCCTGGGGGTTCAGGTGCTCATCCTGGACGAGCCCACCACGGGCATCAGCGCCGCGCAGAAGTCCAGCCTTTTTGCCACCCTGCGCGAACTGGCCGGCCAGGGTAAGGCCATCATCTTCGTCTCCCACAAGCTGGAGGAAGTGCAGGAGCTTTGTAGCCAGGTGACGGTGTTACGGCGCGGCCGGGTGGCCGGCCACGTCACCATGCCCTGCCCCACTGATCGCCTGGTAGAATTGATGTTCGGCCAGGTGCTGGTTTCCGGCGAGCGCCAAGAGATGCCCCTGGGCCAGCCTGCCCTGGAGCTGCTGGACCTGGCCGTAGCCGATGGTCGTCTGCGGGTGAGCGGCTTGAACCTGCAGGTGCAGGCTGGCGAGGTCATCGGTCTGGCGGGATTGGAGGGCAGCGGCCAGCGCCTGCTGCTCCGTGCCTGCGCCGGGCTGCGGCGACCGGTGGCTGGTCGTGTGCGCCTGGCCGGTGTGGACATGACCGGCCAGCCGTATACCCGCTACCTGGCCGCTGGCGTCGCCTACCTGCCGGCAGGCCGGCTGGAGGAGGGGCTGATCCCCGGTCTGGACCTGTGCGAGCACGTGGCCCTGACCGATCGCGACTGCGGCGGTTTCTTCATCCACTGGCCGGCGGCGCGCCAGCGCACAGCGGCCTGCATCGCCGATTTCAATATCAAGGGCCGTCCAGAGACCAGGGTAGAGGCTCTCTCTGGTGGCAACCAGCAGCGGGCACTCCTGGCCCTTTTGCCCCCTTCTTTACGCCTTCTGCTCCTGGAGCACCCCACCCGCGGCCTGGACGTGGAGTCCACCCTCTGGGTCTGGGGGAAGCTCCTGGAACGGCGAGGCCAGGGCGCGGCGATTCTCTTCACCTCGGCGGACCTGGACGAAATCCTGGAGCACAGCGATCGTATCCTGGTCTTCTCCGGCGGGCAGGTGACACAGGCCCTGCGCGCCGCAGAGACGACGGTAGCCCAGTTGGGCGAGTACATCGGCGGTGTTAGTGTTTCACGTTCCACGTCTTGACAATGGTACACCTGTCATTGCGAGCGCAGCGAAGCAATCTCTTTGTTGCGCTGTGGGGGAGATTGCTTCGTCGCATCCCTTCGCTCCACTAAGAGCCTGCCATGAGGAATGGAGGGATGCTCCTCGCAATGACAGTTGAAATCTAACATTGTCAAGATATTCCAGGTTTCAGGTTAATGGAGGGACGTGGAACTTAATGGTAGCAGGCATAAGATGGGGAATCGGCTCTACACCCTGCTGATGGGCTTGGCGCCCGTGCTTCTGGCCCTGGCGCTCACCACCCTGGCCCTGGTGGCCGTACGGGCCTCGCCCGGCGAGGCCTACGTGAACATGCTGCGAGGGGCCTTTGGCAGTACGGGACGGGTAGCCGACGTGCTGGTGGCCTGGGTGCCACTGCTGCTCTGCGCGGCGGGGCTGCTCATCACCTTTACGGCTGGGCTGTGGAATATCGGCATTGAGGGGCAGATCGTTTTTGGGGCCATCTTCACCACCTGGGCGGCCCGCACCCTGGACCTGCCGACGCCGCTATTCATCCCCATCCTGCTGCTCATGGGCGCCCTCGGCGGTGGGTTCTGGGGGCTGGTTGCCGGGGCGCTGAAGGCTTACGGCCGCGTGCACGAGATCTTCGCCGGACTGGGGCTGAACTTCGTGGCTATGGCCTTCACCAACTATCTGATCCTTGACCCCTGGAAGCGGCCGGGCATCGCCAGCACCAGTGGCACAGAGCTTTTCCCCAAGGCGGCCTGGCTGCCCACCTTTGGCGGCGCCTTCGCCTTGGGCCCGGTGGAGGTGGCCCTGGCGGTGGCAGTGACAGTCCTGGTCTACCTGGCCCTGCGAGGCACGCGCTGGGGGCTGGAGCTGAAGGCCATCGGCAAGAACATACGCTCGGCCTTTCTGATGGGCGTCCCTACAGAGCGCCGCATGCTCTCCGCCTTCATGCTCTGCGGCGCGCTGGCCGGATTGGCCGGGACTACCCAGTCCATCGGCGTGTACCATCGCCTGACCCCGGCCATCTCCAGTGGCTATGGCTACCTGGCCATCCTGGTGGTCATGCTGGCCGGCTATCGGGCGCTCTGGATCGCGCCGGTGGCTTTCTTCTTCGCTGCCGCCAACAAGGGCAGCCTGCAACTCCCCCTGCAGATGCAACTGGATAGCGCCCTGGGCGGCGTGCTGCAAGGGGCTCTGGTGCTTTTTGTGGTCTTGATGCAGGGGGTGAGGGGGAGAGTAGCAAGTAGACAAGTAGACGTAGCAAGTAGACAAGTAGACAAGGAGCAATAAACAGGTGATGCAGGGGATAAGGAGATGGACACACAACTGGTCATTGCCCTACTGGCCTCTATCCTGGCCAACTCAGCGCCGTTGGTGATCGCCAGTGTGGGGGAGACGATCACGGAGCGGGCGGGGGTGATCAACCTGTCGCTGGACGGCAGTATCCTGCTCGCGGCCATGACGGGGTTTGCCGTGGCCTTCGTCACCAGCAGCCTGCTCCTGGGCTTCCTGGCGGCTATGGTCGTGGGGGCCCTGGTGGCGCTCATCGTGGCCGTGGCCAGTATTGAACTGCGGCAAGACCAGGTGGCCGTGGGCTTCGTGCTTACCCTGCTCTGCGCCGACCTGAGTTCTTTTTTGGGCAATCCCTTCGTGCGCAAGCCCGGGCCGGCGGTGGGACATCTGCCCATCCCGCTGCTGGATCGGATTCCCGTGCTGGGGCCAATCTTCTTCGACCAGAACCCGGTGGTCTATCTGAGCCTCCTGTCGATCATCATCTGCTGGCTCTGGATCTTTAAGACCCGGCCAGGGTTGATCCTCCAGGGCATTGGCGAGCGGCCGGCGGCGGCCTTTGTCCGGGGGGCTAACGTGCGACTGTTGCGCTACGCCTACGTCCTGGTGGGGGGCGCGTTGGTTGGTTTTGCCGGGGCAGGATACTCCCTGAGCGTGAAGCTGGGGTGGAGCTATCATCACACCTACGGCCTGGGCTGGATTGCCCTGGCTATTGTCATCTTTGGCGGCTGGGACCCGTTGCGGGCGGCAATGGGGGCGTATCTGTTTGGGGCGCTGGGGTCGCTGGGGAGTATCTTGCAGGGGGTAGTGCCAGGCGTGCCTACCCAGGTCTTTCAAGCGGCACCCTTTGCGCTGATGATTGTGGTCTTGCTGCTGGTGAGCAGCCAGGGCCTGGAGCGTTTCCTGACCCTCTTCCCGCCGCCCATTCGTCGCCGACTGAGCGGGGCGTTGCGTGTGGCTCCGCCGGCTGCCCTGGGCACGGCGTTTGAACAAGAATGAACCACCAAGGCAGTGCAGACCTGTCAGGTTTTGAAAACCTGGCAGGTCTGGCGCGTCTTTCACACCCGCAGCCGTGGGTCCAGGGCATCGCGCAGGCCGTCGCCTAGCAGGTTGAAGGAAAGCACCGTGATCAAAATGGCCAGGCCGGGGGTAGTGGCCACATGCGGGGCAATGACCAGGTACTGCCGGCCGTCGCTGAGCATCGCGCCCCACTCCGGCGTGGGCGGCTGCGCCCCCAACCCCAGGAAGCTGAGGCTGGCCGCCGTGAGGATGGCCGTGGCAATGCGCAGGG
>VGOG01000206.1 GCA_016875995.1 Chloroflexota bacterium | reverse complement strand
TGGCGTATACTATCGGTTAGGCATAGCATCGGCGAGGAAGCTCCTTTCGGGACTCTGGACTATGTTCCCAAAAGGATACCTCATTTCCGCTGTTGTGCCAACCCTCCCCCAACTTCTATATGCGCCCAGGTGGGAGGCATCTTCGAGTGGTCGTGGGGGCTGCGCGGCTTCGAGCAGTTCTTGATGGACCTGGTGGTCCGACCGGAGATAGCCTGCGCCATCATGGATGGCTACACTGACCTGTACATCGCCAACGTGACCCGCGTGCTGGAGGCGGCCGACGGCGGTATTGACATGGTCTACACCTACGACGACCTGGGTACCCAGCAAGGGCTGCTCATCTCGGAAGCCATGTGGCGGGAGCTCGTCTTGCCCCGTCACCGGCGGCTGAACGCGGCCATCCGCCGCTTTCCGGTTAAGATCATGTACCATTCCTGCGGAGCGATCTATCCCCTCATCGGAGCCCTGGCCGGGGAGATGGGCATTGACGTGCTCAACCCTTTGCAGCCTCGGGCAGCGGGCATGGACGCCGCCCGCATCAAGAGAGAATTTGGTGACCGGCTGTCGTTCTACGGGGCGGTTGACATCCAGCAAACCCTGCCCAGGGGTACGCCTCAGGAGGTGCAGGCTGAGGTACAGGAACGTTGCCGCGTGTTAGGTCGTGGCGGGGGCTACATCTGCGCTTCGGCCCATTACATCCAGGCCGACACGCCTGTGGAGAACATCGTGGCCATGTACACCGCGCCACGGGAGCTTCCGCCGGTCTGATGATGCCTTTCGGATGTAGACTAGACTGTGACCATGCAAAGCAAACGCAACCAGTACGACAGAAGAAACTGTCTCGAAATTGGGCAAAAAGCAGAAGATATTTTTGCCAGTATTGCTACAGAAAGAGGTTGGAAAGTAACTGCGGCCTCCAACTATGCCAACATCAACGACCATTGGGATGTTCTGATCCAGAAAGGGGTAGAGAGCTACAGGGTTGACGTCAAGGGCATGAAGAGGTTAAGTCGAAGAGACTCCGATGTCCAAGATGAGTGGATATGGATAGAGCTACATGGCGTGAGAGAGCATGATCGCGGATGGCTGTACGATGGAAAAGCGGAACTGCTAGCTTTTGAAAAACAGGGATCGTTTGTTATTGTGATGCGCAATGACTTGATCAAGTTAGTAGAGCAACTGGTTGACCTGAACACAACCGTACGTTCTGCGAAAGCTGCCAGATACAAGGTTTATAGCAGACCAGGACGACCGGACAGAATAACCATGATTGAAATGGAAAAACTAGCGGGCATCAGATGGGATGAATGGCCCAAGCAAAGGAGCCGAAGTCCTGAGCGGAGCGAAGGAACAGGAGCAGAGGAGCAAGGAACAGGGGAGCAAAGGAGCAAGGAACAAGGAACAAGGGAGCCTGCGACCCTGCTCCCCTGCGACCTTGCTCCATTGAGCGGGAATCTCTATTTTCAAGCGGATTCCGTGTCTATCTACCACGATGATTTTCTATCCACCGAATGTGTGGAGGAAAACAGTATTGATCTAATCGTGACCTCGCCCCCTTACAACGTGGACGTTAAGTATGGCTCGTATGACGATGACATCTCCTATGAGGTTTATCTGGAGTTCACCAGAGAGTGGCTCGCCCGGTGTCTGAAATTGGCAAAAGACGACGGGAGGTTCTGTCTCAACGTACCGCTGGACAAGAACAAAGGCGGGCAACAGAGCGTATGCGCCGACATCACCACCATTGCCAAGCAGGTTGGCTGGAAGTATCACTCCACCATCATCTGGAACGAGCAGAACATCTCCAGACGAACGGCGTGGGGCTCCTGGCTCAGTGCCTCAGCCCCTTACGTGATCGCTCCGGTGGAGGTGATTCTTGTCCTGTACAAGAAGCGGTGGAAAAAGACGGGCGGAAGCAAGCGGTCTGATATTACCAGGGAAGAGTTCATGGAGTGGACCAATGGGGTGTGGAACTTCAGTGGAGAGAGCAGGAAGAGAGTAGGACACCCTGCTCCGTTTCCCGTAGAATTGCCAAGAAGGTGCATCAAGCTGTTTACTTTTGTGGGGGATACGGTGCTCGATCCTTTTCTGGGCAGTGGATCAACCCTTATCGCCTGTGTGGAGACAAACAGGGAAGGAATCGGGATCGAGATTGATAGCAATTATTGTGAAATCGCAAAGCAAAGACTGATTGCTGAGGGACGGGTAAACCAAGGAAGGCTTTTATGAGTGACTCAGGTGAACCCACGCCGGCCATCCTTGCTCTGGCCGAAGACTTTCGCCGCCGGCTGGGCACGCTGGATCCCCAACAGGTGGCCATCTGGCGGGAGATGACGCCAGCCCGGAAACTACAGCTTCTCTTCCAGTTGTGGAGCTTCGCCCTCAAGGTGGCCTGGACGACCGAACGCCAATGGCGCCCGGAGTTATCTCAAGAAGAATTATCCAGGCGTGTATGGAGACGCATTCACGGCAGCGAGATGCCCTATGATGCTTCAACCAGTAAGCCCACATGAACTGGAGGATTTTTTCGCCTATGTAGTTTCCGTCCTGGAGCGGCTGAATATCCCCTACATGGTCGTCGGCGGCTTTGCCGCTATTACCTATGGGGAAATACGCTTCACTGCTGACGTAGATATTGTGGTGGACATGCGATACGGTCACGTGGACCCTTTCGTGGCCGCCTTTCCCATCCCGGACTACTACGTCAGTCGAGAGGGGATTCTGGACTCCCTGGACCGGCGCTATCCCTTCAACATCATTCAGCCGCACACCGGAGCCAAGGTAGACCTGGCACCTTTGCCGCAAGACCTGCGCACCCGGGCCGCTTTTGCCCGCCGGCAGCGTATCGTCTACGACGAGGTGGCGAACCGGGCCGCCTACTTTGCTACTGCAGAGGACACTATCGTGGCCAAGCTCCACGCCTACCAGGAGACAGGGTCGGAAAAACACTTGCGAGACGCGCGGGGGATCGTGGTGACACAGTGGGAGCGGCTGAACCTGGACGACGTCACTCGGTGGGCGCATGCTGCTGGACTGGTAGACACTTGGCTGGCATTGCTGGAAGCTGCACAATAAGACACCTTATATGTGTCTCAGGAAACCCCAAAAGACTGATCTACTTGTGCAAACAAGGAAAAACCTGGTTTCTCCAATAGGTAATTATGGAAGCAGATTCATTGACGCCAGGTTGGCAGCGTAATCTGTACGTTATCTGGGTAGCAGAGCTGGTGGCCATCGCTGGCTTCAGCGTGGCTTTACCCTTCCTGCCCTACTACGTGCAGGAGTTGGGGGTGACCGACCCTGAACAGGTGGCAATGTGGTCGGGGCTTGTGTTCAGTGGCCACGCTATCACCATGGCTATCTTTGCCCCCTTATGGGGCTCGCTGGCCGACCGCTACGGGCGCAAGCTGATGGTGGTGCGGGCCATGTTCGGCGGGGCGGTGCTGCTCGGCGCTATGGGGTTGGTGCGCAACGTGCAGCAACTGGCGCTCCTGCGGGCCCTGCAAGGATGCGTGACGGGCACCATACCAGCGGCAACTACGTTGGTAGCCAGCTCAGTGCCCCGCCAGAGATCCGGCTATGCGCTGGGGCTGTTGCAGATGGCGATTTACAGCGGAGCCTCGGTCGGGCCACTGCTGGGCGGTTTGGTAGCCGACGCCCTCGGCTATCGGGCCGCCTTCTGGGTGACGGCTGCGTTGCTCTTCACCGCAGGTCTGAGCGTGTTCTTGCTGGTCGAGGAGCGATTCGAGCCCTCCCGGCGGAAGGAGGATTCGCCGGCCAAGGGCCTGGGACAGAGCGCTTCGGCTGAGACCTCGGCGAGCGGTTTCGCTGAGTTCAGCGTCCAGGCCCCGGTGGAGGGATTCTGGCAAGGATGGGCTTTGGTGCTGCGATCGCGAGCGTTGTTGGTCATACTCGGTACCCAGGTGGTAATGCGTTTTGGATCGAGGATCATGGGGCCGATGTTGCCGCTTTTCGTGCAGTCCCTGATGCCGGATGGGGAGCGGGTGGCCTCCGTCACGGGGCTCATCACGGGTGTGGGAGCGGCCACCGCCGCCCTGGGGGCCGTGGCCCTGGGGCGGATCGGCGATCGCATCGGCTATCGGCGGGTGCTGGTGACTTGTGCGCTGAGCGCGGCCGCACTGTACGCCCCTCAGTTTTTTGCGTCCACGCCCACCCAACTGTTGATCCTGCAAGGTGCAGTGGGAGTAGCGCTGGGGGGCATTCTGGCCTCCGTCAGCGCCACACTGGCTCGCCTGGCCCCCGAGGGGCGGCAGGGGGTGGTGTACGGCATGGACGCCAGCGCCGTCTCCCTGGCTAACGCCGTAGCTCCGATGGCTGGCGCAGCTATCGCCACGGCCCTGGGCCTCCGCTTTATCTTTCTCTGCACGGCAGGCATCTTTGCCCTGGCCGCTTTGGGGTTAGCAGGATCGCTGGCGAGTGCGAAGGAAGCAAAGCAGTGATTGGTGACCAAAAAGCTATCAACCTCGGCCACCCCAGCTACGTGTGGCGCTTTGGGCAGGAGAGGAGATTGACACTGATCCGTCAGTGCGCGCCCCTGGAGGGCAAGCGCATCCTGGACGTGGGCTGTGGGCTGGGGACGTACGTGGAAAAGATGCGGGATTTCAGCCAGGAGGTCTACGGCGTGGACGTGGACTCAGAAAAAGTGGCCGAGGCCAGCCAGACCCTGCCCAACATCCAGCTCGCTCCGGCCGAGAAGTTGCCCTTCCCTGACGGCTTCTTCGACGTGGTGCTCCTGCACGAGGTCATTGAGCACGTGGAAGACGATCGTCAGGCCGTCCGCGAGGCTCATCGGGTGGTCAAGTGGGGAGGACGCATCGTCATCTTCGCCCCCAACCGGCTCTATCCCTTAGAGACCCACGGCGTCTTCTGGCGAGGAAAGTACCACTTCGGCAACATCCCGCTGGTCAACTACCTGCCGGATTTCATGCGGCGACGCCTCTGCCCCCACGTGCGAACTTACACGAGAGGCGACGTTCGACGGTTGTTCCAGAGCCTGGATGTTAAGTTCATCGTCCACACCCAAATCTACCCCGGCTACGACAAAATCGCGGCTCGCCGTCCGAGGTTGGGGACCTTCTTGCGCCGGGTCACTTACGCCTTGGAAAGTTCGCCGCTGCGAGCTTTTGGACTTTCACACTTTGCGGTAGTGGAGAAATCGGTCCACCTCACTTGACAAATCAGAGTGGTGACTATATAATATGGGCACATAAAGTAGTCAGAACAGGAGAGCTTAAGATGACGATGAGGGTTTCTATTGCCGAAGCTAAGAGCGGTTTGTCCGAGCTGCTCAAGCGCGCCCAGAAGGAGCCGGTGATCGTAACCCGCCGGGGGGAGCCTGATGCAGTGATCTTGCCCTTTGAGGAATATGAGCGCCTGCGGCGACTACGGGCCTATTCGAGCATGGTACGCCTCTCCCGCGAGCTGGAGGGGGTCGGCGTAACAGCCACTGAGCTTTATGAGGCCTCCAGAAAGGAACTCGAGGCCAGGCCATGATTGTTGATGCCAGCGTGGTGTTAAGGGGCTTCTTTCCCGACGAGGAGGGACACGCGGAAGCTCAGGCCCTAATCCGGGCATACGCCCAGGGGGAAATCGAGTTCCACGCCCCAACCTTGCTCCCTTACGAAGTGACCAACGCCGTCCTTCAGGCGATAAGGCGCGATCGCATCAGCCCGGAGAAAGGGCGGGAAATCCTTACTGCCTTTGAGGGGTTGAGCATTCCGACGGTGGAAGTCTCCTGGCAGCGGACATTGGAACTGGCCCGTACTCATGACCGGTCGGCCTACGATGGGGCTTACCTGGCTCTGGCCGAGGAAACGGGGAGTAAGTTGGTGACAGGTGATCGCCGACTGTATAACGCCGTCAAGGATCGCTTGCCCTGGGTTCTCTGGATCGAGGATTATGCCCCTGAATAAGCCATCCCTCTTACCTGGCCACCAACTCCACCACCGTCGCGCCTTCCCCGCCCTCGTATTGATCTCCAGGCCGGTGAGAGGCTACCAGGGGGTGGTTGGTCACGAACTCGCGCACGGCCCGACGCAACGCCCCCGTTCCCTTGCCGTGGACGATGCGCACCTGGGGCAGCCCTGCCAGATACGCATCGTTCAGGTGCTTGTCCAGGCGAGGCAAAGCCTCTTCCGATGTCAGGCCCCGCAGGTTCAGTTCGATGCCGGGCGAGGAGACGCTGGGGATGCTCACCACCCGCTGCCCGACCGCAGGCTGGGGGGCTTTCTGCCGCAACTCCAGGTCCTCCACCTTGGCCCTGATGCGGAAAGAGCCCACCTGCACCTCGGCCTCGTCGTCTGAGAGTTCCGTGATCTCGCCGGTGGCCTCCAGGCCCGCCACCCACACGGTGTCACCCAGGCTCAACGGCTCCTGGGGCGCAAAGCGCGGCTGAGCGACAGGCTCGACGGGCTCAGGCTCCAACGATGCCAGCCTACCCTCAGCCTGGGCCACCCACTCCCGAGTGACGGTAGCCATACTCAGCCCGGACCTGATTCTTCTTAGCTCAGCGCGGATTTCTTCGAGCCCCCGCTGAGCTTCCTCGCGAGCGGCGCTCAATATCTCCCGCCTCGTTCGCTCGATGTCGGCCCACTCCTGACGCAGCTCTCTCTCCAGATCCTCCGCCCGACGCCGGGTGGCCTCTGCTGCCTCTTGAGAGGCCAGGGTCTCCTGGTGAGC
>VGOG01000205.1 GCA_016875995.1 Chloroflexota bacterium | reverse complement strand
GGCATCGGCCCGGTCACGGCCAGGCGCATCGTAAAGCGCTTTGGGGTGGAGACGCTGGACATCATCGAGCACCACCCCCATCGCCTGCGCGAGGTGCTCGGGGTGGGCAAAAAGCGGGTGGAGATGATCACGCGGGCCTGGGAGGAGCAGAAGCACATCAAGGAGGTGATGCTCTTCCTGCAGAGCCACGACGTGAGCACCTCCCTGGCGGTGAAAATCTACAAGCAGTACGGCGATGCGGCCCTCGACGTGGTGCGCGAGGACCCCTACCGCCTGGCCCGCGACATCTACGGCATCGGCTTCCTTACCGCCGACAAGATCGCCCAGAAGCTTGGGCTACCCACCGATTCGCCGCAGCGGGTGGCGGCCGGCATCGCTTACGTGCTCAGCCAGTTGGCCGACGAGGGACACGTCTATGCCCCACAGGGGCAGTTGGTCAGCGAGGCCACCGAGATCCTGAACGTGCCCTCGGATTTGGTCGAGGAGGGGGTCGGCCGGCTGGAGAAAGAGGAGCAGGTCCACCGTGAGGAGATCACCTACGCTATCCAGGAGCGGCCGGGGGTAGCCATGAGAGAGGAGAGCGCCGTCTACCTGCTGCCCTTCTACTACGGCGAGGTGGGCGTCGCCAACCGCCTGCGCACCATCATCAACGACGAGCGCAGCCAGTTGGCCTTCTACCAGTCGGCCGACTGGGAGCGGGTGTTCACCTACCTGGCCGAGCGGACAAACCAGCCCCTCAACGCCGGGCAGCGGGAGGCGGTGCGCACGGCGCTGACTAATAAGGTGACGGTGCTCACCGGTGGCCCCGGCACGGGCAAGACCACCACCGTGCAAACCATCATCCGTCTGCTGGAGGCCAGGAAGCGGTCTTATGCTTTGGCCTCGCCCACCGGCCGGGCGGCCAAGCGGCTGAGCGAGGCCACCGGCCGGGAGGCCAAAACCGTGCATCGCCTGCTGGAGTTCTCGCCCCAGAAAGGTTTTCTCCGAAACGAGGACCACCCGCTGGAAGTGGACATGGTGATCGTGGACGAAGCCTCGATGCTCGACCTCCTCCTCACCAACCACCTGCTCAAGGCCATCAACCCGGCCAGCCACCTGTTGCTGGTGGGCGACGTGGACCAGTTGCCCAGCGTGGGGGCGGGCAACGTGCTGCGGGACATCATCGCCTCAGGACAGGTGGTCGTGGTCAGGCTGGAGGAAATCTTCCGCCAGGCCGAGGGGAGCCTGATCGTGGCCAACGCCCACCGCATCAACCGCGGCCTTATGCCCCTGTTCGCCAAAGAGGCCAGGGACTTCTTCCTGTTCGTCGAGGAAGACCCCGAAAAAGCGGCTGATCTGGTCGTTGATCTGGTGAAGACGCGCATCCCGCGCAAGTTTGGCTATCACCCCGTGGACGACATCCAGGTGCTCTCGCCCATGTATCGGGGGGCGGTGGGGGTGTCGAACCTCAACGCTCGCTTGCAGGAGGCCCTCAATCCCCCCAGCCTGGCCAAGGGCGAGCGGCGCCTGGCCGGCCGCCTGTTTCGCCTGGGCGACAAGGTGATGCAGACCCGCAACAACTACGACAAGGAGGTCTACAACGGCGACATCGGTAGGGTGGTGCGCATTGATCTGGAAAACCAGCTCATGGTAGTACGCATTGACGACCGCCCCGTGCCCTACGATTTCAGCGAGCTAGACGAGCTGGTGCACGCGTTTGCTGTGAGTGTCCACAAAAGTCAGGGATCCGAGTACCCGGCGGTGGTCATGCCCGTGCTGACCCAACACTACCTCATGCTGCAACGCAACCTCCTGTACACCGCGGTGACGCGGGCCAGGGAGTTGGTGGTGCTGGTGGGGGCGAAGAAGGCCATCGCCATCGCCGTCCGCAACGACAAGATCGCCCACCGCCACACGGCGTTGGACGTGCGCCTCAGGGAGTGACACTATGAAGAACGTAGTTAGCAGCCTGATAATTGCAGCTATTTTGTTCATGGCCTTCGTCGCAGAAGCCGCCGATGTAACTATCAACCTGCTCTGGCGGGATTGCCAAATCCCGCCGCTTCGGTGCTCAGGTGAGCTGGCGGCCGCCGGATCTGGCGATCCGGCGGGAGCATCAGAGGCCACTACTCGCGGCGGCGACTGGGTGCAGACCACGGCAGCGGACTTCGAGGCCGGGACCAGCCGGGGCATCCAGGTGACGCGAGAGGGCGATGGCGAACTGCGCCTGGCGGCGGGAGAGACGACAGGCGTTTTTACCTCCACCGTCGGCACAGCCGCTTTTCCGTTCAACGCTATAGTAGCTCACTGGTCGGCCAACGTGCCTCCCAATGCGGAACTGGCTGTGGCAGTGCGCGTCAGCGCGGATGGGATAGCTTGGTCGGCCTGGCAGGACATCGTCGAGGTGGAGCAGGGTCGGGACGGCCGCTTCTACGGGGGGAACATTATCATGACTGAGGGAGGGCGTTACCTTCAGTATCGTTTGACCTTGGAAGGCCCACCCTCCCCTGGCCCCTCCCTCCCAGGGAGGGGAAATGCGCTCCTCCCCCTGGCAGCAGTTGGTAAGCTTTGTCTCATCCAACGCGAAAAACTCCCAGGGAGGGGGAATGCGCTCCTCCCCCTGGCAGGGGGAGGCTGGGTGGGGGTGAGCTCCCCGAAGCTATCGGAGATCACGTTGACTTACATAGATTCCACCGCCGGCCCCGATCTGGCCCAGGCAAAGGCATCGGCGCGGCGCGAGGTCTCGGCCCAGGGCGCGCCCCAGCCAGCGATCATACCCCGTTCCGGCTGGGGGGCCAACGAGAGCTGGATGACCTGGCCGCCAGAGTATCATCCCGTGCGCAAGATCATCGTCCATCACACTGTCACCCGGAACAATGACCCCAATCCGCCGGCTACCATCCGGGCTATCTATTACTACCACGCCGTGACTCTGGGTTGGGGCGACATCGGCTACAACTATCTGGTGGACTGGCAGGGCAACATCTACGAGGGCCGCTATGGGGGTCCTGGCGCGGCAGGGCGCCACGTTAGCGGCCCTGTGGTACCATGGTGCGGAATCTGGGCTTACAACTGCGGCAGCGTGGGCATTGGCGCTATCGGCACCTACGGCAACAGCGTCAATCCCCCCAGCATCGAGCCCCCTCAGGCTCTGTTGGATGCGATCGCCAATCTGGCGGCCTGGGAATGTAGCCGCAGTCTCATCAACCCCAACGAGAGCTCTTACTTCGTGGACAAAACCACCCACAACATCGCTGGCCACCGCGATTACAACGCCACTGCCTGTCCTGGCGATTACCTTTATGCCAAGCTGCCTTATCTGCGCGACCGGATTTGGCAGAGAATCCAGGCGCACACGCCTCAGTACCTGGCTCAGTTCCTCGATCACGACACGCCGACCGTGATGCTGCCGAGTCAAACCTACGAAGTGAACTTGTCCGTGCAAAATGTTGGCACTCTGACCTGGCCGGCAGGTGGGAAAAACCCGGTACACCTGGGCTTTCATTGGTACGATGAGTTTGGGTCGCCGGTGCTACTCCCACCGGAGTACGATCATCGTACCGCCTTGGGTGGAGATGTAACCTTCGCCAACACCACGGTCTTCAGCCCGGCTTTGGTCACAGCACCTGAGCAACCGGGCCAGTATACCCTGAAGTGGGACCTGGTCCACGAGGGTATTACCTGGTTCGCCGATCAAGGAAGCGCCACCCTGGATGTAATCGTCTCTGTTACCTCTACCGTCACGCCGACCAACACGCCTACGCCAACCAACACGCCCACGCCCACCATCACATCCACGCCGACCAATACGCCGACCCCGACCAACACGCCAACCGATACACCCACGCCAACCCAAACTCACCCCCCCACGCCAACCTCCACACCTACGATGACGCCAACGCCGACTGAAACTCCCACATCCTACGAGCTTTACTTGCCTCTGATTACCAAAAACTATCCTCCGCCTACTCCGACGCCAACGCCGACTAACACACCCACTCCCACAAACACACCCCCACCGACCAGTACTCCAACACCGATTCCTTGCGATGAGCTGATTTGCAATGGTGGCTTTGAGGCGACAGAGTGCTGGAGCATTGGGGATACCCCCCGCCCAGCAGCCTATTCTACGGCTGTGGCTCGCTCAGGTTCCCGGTCTATGCGCCTGGGAATCACCCACCAGAGCGATATCGAAAGCTGGTCCTCTACCTATCAGGCAGTGACTATTCCCAGCGACGCAGCGAGCGCTACCCTGTCGTTTTGGTACTATCCTTTGTGTCAGGATACTGTCCGGTACGATTGGCAAGGGGTGATCGTTTTTAACAATACTTGGGGGGTCCTGGACTGGGCCATGCCGAAAACCTGCTCGGATAGCCAGGCCTGGACGTACCATGCCTTCGACCTGACGCCCTACCAGGGGCAGACCATCATCCTCTACTTCAACGTCTACAACAACGGGGTGGGCAATCGCAAGACGGCGATGTATCTTGATGATGTGTCGGTACAGGTGTGCACTGATTAGAGATTGATGAACGACGAAATCAGCAAAACCAGCGTCACCATACCGATCAGCCCGGTCAGCCCCCAGGCCAGGACGTTCTGAAGTCGCGAGTTGGTCCATTCCCCCATCACGCGCCGGCTGTTGGCCAGTTTCAACACCAGAACCAACAGCACCGGCAGCAGGATGGCGTTCAGCGATTGGGAGAGCCACATGATGGGGAAAAGCGGCACAGCGGGGATCAACACCACCAGCACGCTGAGGCCGATGAAGCCTGCGTACAGGCCGTAAAAGACGGGAGCCTCACGGGCAGGATGATCCAGCCCCCGTTCCCAGCCGAAGGCCTCACAGATGGCGTAGGTGGTCGAAAGAGGTAGCACCGAGGCCGCCAACAAGGAAGCCCCCAGTAACCCCACGGAGAAGAGATACCGCGCCCCGCTGCCCACCAGCGGCTCCAGGGCCAGCGCCGCCTGCTCCGCCGTTTCCACCCGCACGCCGTAAGCGTAGAGCGTGGCCGATGTGCAGATGACGATGAAGGCCGAGACCACGTTGCCCCAGACCGCTCCGGTGGTCACGTCCAGCCGCGTGTAGCGGTAGTCCTTGAGCTCCACCCCCTTGTCGGCTACGGAGGCCTGCATGTAGACGAAGGCCCACGGTGTGATGGTGGTGCCGATGGTCGCCAGGACCGCCAGGATGTAGGCCGGGTCGTTCTGGAAGGTGGGTGTGAGGGCATACCGCAGCACCTCCCCCCACGGCGGGCGGATGATGAAAGCCGAGACGACGTAACTCAATGCCGAGAGGCAGAGCACCAGCAGCACCTTTTCCACGTAATTGTAAGAGCCGCGCAGCACCACGTACCCCACCAGCAGCGCAGCCAGCGGCACAGCGATGTAGCGGCTGACACCCAGGAGCTCCGTCCCCGCTGCGATGCCGGCAAACTGGGCGATGGTGGTGCCCAGGTTGGCCAGCAGCAGGCAGAGCATGGCGAAGGCCGTGATCCGCACCCCGAATCGCTCGCGGACGAGGTCGGCGGTGCCCTTGCTGGTTACCACCCCCATCCGGGCAGCGATCTCCTGGATGACCACCTCGCCCACGGTGACCAGGACGATCAACCACAGAAAGCGATATCCATAGGTTGAGCCGGCCATCGAGTAGGTGGCGATGCCCGGGGCGTCGTTGTCCGCGCTGGCGGTGATCAACCCCGGGCCAAAAATCGCCAGATAAAACCACAGCCGCCGCAGCCAACCCCTGGGGTCGAATTGAAGCTTCATTGTATTTTCCCTCCTGGGGTCAGAAGAAACGCGGCAGGCGCTTCTTCCAGGCCGTCGGCAAGACGGTGTCAATGGCGTCGTCCACGGTGACGATACCCAGCAGCTCACCGCTGTTCTCGTCCACCACGGGGACGCTCAACAGGTCGTACTTGGCGACCAGGTAGGCGACCTCTTCCTGCGGCGTGTAAGGGCCGACCGTGACCGGGTCCTTGTCGGTCCACGCATCCAGCGAGGCGTTGGACGGCGCCATCACCAGGTCGCGCAGACTGATGACGCCTTGCAGCTTCCCCGCCTCGTCGGTCAGATAGACGTAGTACATTGCCTCGTCGTCTTGAGCGTCCGGCGAGCGGCGCAGGTGATCCAGAGCCTCATCGGCTGGCAATCCAACGGGCACGTGGGCGAACTCGGTGGTCATGACGCCGCCGGCCGAGTCTTCCGGGTAGCGCAGCAAGCTGCGCACGTCGGCGGCGTCCTTGTGTTCCATCAGCTCCAGAAGCTGAGCGCTGGTTTGAGCGGGAAGGTCGGCCAGCAGGTCGGCGGCCTCGTCTGGTCCCATTTCCTCCAGGATGTCAGCGGCTCGCTCCGGGACCAGGCGTGACAGGACGGCAACCTGGATTTCCATGGGGCTTTCTTCCAACGCATCGGCCAGGGTCGCGTCGCTCAGCGTAGTGGCCAGGGCCTCGCTGGTTCGCCGATCCAGGTCGTTGAGAATGGCGGCGATGTCTGCCGGGGGCAGGTGGGTGATCTTGTCGCGGGAGACGCGGAGACGAATCGGATCCTCGTGCTGGAGGGGAGCCACTTGTTCCCAGGGGATCACGCCGGACGGTAAGGAGCGTCCCAGGGCTCGGGCCATAGCCCGCACCGCTTTTTCCAGCCCCAGACGACGCAGCAGGCCTCGCCCGCCGACATCCACGCCGGTGAGGCAGAACTGGTCGCCCACCCGCGCCAATTGCAGATCGTTCACCCGCACCACGCGGCGGCCCTCGGTGTCCACGATCTGGCGGTCTAGCACCCGG
>VGOG01000204.1 GCA_016875995.1 Chloroflexota bacterium | reverse complement strand
TTGAGGAACCCGATCACCTCGCCACGCACGACGATGGGCGCAGCGGCATACGACCGCAGCCAGTCTGTCACCGGGATGCGCACCCAGTCTGGCCAGTTGGCCGTATCAGGGATGACCAGTGGCTCCCTGCTCTCCAACATTCGCTGCAGGCCAGGCACATCTGGAAGATGGAAAACAACTGCTGAGATGAACTCCTCGGCCCCGAAGCGCTCGTAGCCGCGCCAGCGGACAGGGCGCGCCTGGTCGCCTTCTTCGATGAGCATGATGTTGGCCGCGTCGTTGGGTACCACGCGGCTGACCTGCTCCAGGATGCGGTCCAGCACCTGGTCAGGATCCAGGGTGCTGCTGACCACAGCCGCCGCCTCCACCAGTGCCCCAGCCAGGTCACGCTCCCGACACAGCTCCTCCTCCGCCACCCCCCCCTCCCCCCCTACCTGGGGGGGATAGGGAGGGGTGGCGATCTCTCTCGGCAGTTGTTCATGGGCTGGTGTCAGTTGAGTGGCACTATCCATTGACGTTTCTCCTTCTGCTCGTACATGGCTCTATCCGCCCGGGCTACCAGTTCCTCTGTGGAACAGGGAGATTCCGGAGCGTAGCGGGCCACACCCATACTCAACGACAGCTTGTAACGGCGGCCTGGCCTGGCGTTGCGGGCCTCCAGGTTCCCTTGCAAGCGAGCAACAATGATCTCGGCACTGTCCCCATCGGTCTCCAGGGCCAGAACCACAAACTCGTCTCCAGCGATGCGAGCGATGATGTCCGATTCGCGAAAAGTCTCCCTGAGAACCTCCGCCACCTCGATCAACGCCTGGTCTCCTGCAGGGTGGCCAAAGGTGTCATTGATCCACTTCAGGCCGTTGAAGTCGGCGAAAAGCAGCAACATTCTCCATTTCATCCGGTCGGCCGTCTTCAACTGCTGTCCGGCCAGAGTGAAGAACCCCCGCCGGTTGTGCAGGCCGGTGAGGTCATCAAGGAGGGCCATAGCGCGCAACTCTTCCTCCATCCGCTTGCGGACGGTGATGTCGGTGTAGACCGCCACGGCCCCGATGAACTCCTCCCCCACCAGGATCGGAGACCCGGCCAGGATGACGTCCACGGGGGAGCCATCCTTTCGATAGCGGACAGTCTCTGTGGGAGGCACTTCCTTCCCACTCATGGCCATTCGCGTAAACCCGACTGCTTCCTCCAGCACATCGGGGCTGGTGACCAGGTCGTCAATGTTTTGGCCGATCACTTCCTGCCGGGAGTACCTGAACAATCTCTCCGCGCCCTTGTTCCATTCCACGATCCGCTGGTGCGCATCCAGGGTCACGATAGCGTCGGGGGCAGATCCCAGCACCCCTTCCAGGTACACGCGGCGCTTTTCGACCTCCTCGAACAGCCTGACGTTCTCCAGGGCAATGGCCGCGGCATAGGCAAAGTCGCCCAGGAGCTTGATGGTGTTCTCATCGTAAAAGCCGGGGGGAGTTTTCTCTACCGCCAGATAGCCGATCAAATCGCCCCTCACGAACAGTGGGGCTCCGAGCCAGGAGCGGAACGGCTGCCAGTCCCCGATCCTCTCATAGCGCTCATCGGTGTGAGTATCGTGGATCACCACTGGCCGCCTGGTTTTTCTCATTTCCTGCACGAGTTTGTTGTCCCTCACATCGAAACCGTTCCACATGGCCTGGTCATAGATCACGGGACCCCGACCGGCCATCATCTGGTCCCTTCCGTCGGGGGTAATGATCTTTATGGCCGCCGTATCGTAGTCAATGACGGTGCCCAACTGGTCGAGCATGATCTCGAACACCTGATCTCGCTCCAGAGTGGACAGGGTGGCGACGTTCACTTCACGCAGGGCGGCCATCTCCTCGGCGCGTCTTTGACTCTCATAGTACAGCCGCGCATTCTCGATGGCGATGGCGGACTGGGCGGCGAAGGTCTGGGCCAGCCGCGCGTGCTCTTCGGTGTAGAAGCCCGGCTCACTCTTGTCCAGGGCGATCATGCCCACCGGCCGCTGGCCGATGAGCATGGGCACTCCCAGCCAGGAGCGGATCACGGTCTGCAGGTGCGGGCCGTGTCGAAATCCCTCGTACACCGCCGGGGCATCTTCCACGATGAAAGGCGCAAGGGTGCGCATCACCTCGCGGTTGGGGTTGTCGCTGTCTACGGGGAAGGAGACACCGCGAAGCTCCTCCAGGTTAGGGAAACCCCGTCCGCCGATGATCACCAGCCTGTCCCCTTGCAGGAGTTGGACCGAGGCGCTGTCGTATGGCACCACCTGCTGCAACTGGGTCAGGATGCGTCCGACGACCTGGTTCCGATCCAGGGCGCTGGTGAGGGCCAGGGCCGTCTGGCGCAGGGTCTCCGCCTCTTGTCGCCGCCTTTGCTCGGCCTCGTACAGCCGGGCGTTCTCGATGGCGATGGCGATCTGGTTGGCCAGGGTTTGCAGGGCGAAGACGTCGTCCTCGTCGAAGGCGTTGAGCTTGTCGCTGTCCACATCCAACACCCCTACCACCTGCTCTCCCACTTTCAGGGGCACAACCAACTCGGATTTGGTCTCAGGAAGCAGCTCGTCTGGAAGATAGCGAGGCTCCTGGCTGACGTCGTTGGCCAGAAGGGGCTGGCCGGTGTGGGCCACCCAACCGATCAATCCCTCCTCGCCGATCTTGAAACGCAAGTCTTGTTCTCTCCAGACCTTTTCCACTGCAGCATCGCTGCTGGCTCTGAAAACGAGGTAGCCTGTAGCCTGGTCTTCGAGGAGGATGTCCACGTGATAATAGCCGAAATTCTGCTGGATGGCCTTGACCACGTAGGGGAACAATTCATCCAGGTCGAGGATGGCGGAGGCCTTTCGCCCCACCTCCTCCACGGTCTGCAACTGGCGAGCCCGCCGCTGCGTCTCCTCGAACAGCCGCGCGTTCTGGATAGCGATGGCCGCCTGGTCGGCGAAAAAGCTCAGGAGCTGAGCGTCTTCCTCAGTGAAACCTTTTTCCTCGATATCATCAATAATGGCAATGGTCCCAATGACCTGATCCTGCCACTTTAGAGGCACCTCAACGACAGCCGTGAACAGGTCTTCGTCATACTGCTTGCTCCTGCCTGGCCAAGTTCGATAGTCATCCACAATCATTGGCTCACCTGTCTGCGCCACGCGACCAGACAAGCCTTCACCTAGCTTGAGTGTGGTGCCCACCACACTTCGCTTCAGGCCGCAGTCAACAGCAACCTTAAGCTCCTGACGGGTGGGATCGTACAGGTAGATTCCTCCTCCCTTGGCTCTGAGCAGCTCAGTGGCCCGCTGCAAGATAGCCTCCAGCAGGGTCGTTATATCCAGCCTGGCCGTGATGTCCAAAGACGTTTGGCGCAGGGCCGTCAACTGCTCCAGGCTTCGTTCGACCTTCTCATATAGTTGTGCGTTTTGGATAGCGATGGCCGCCTGGTCAGCGAAGAGCATCAATAGCCGCAGGTCCTGCTCATCGAAAGCCCCCACTCTCACGTTGTCCATAATGTCGAGCACCCCGATGGCTTGCTCTTTCCACCTGAGCGGTACGCCGATAATGGAACGGGCAAAGGCATCTTTGACCTGCGGCGCCTTCCCGGCCCACGCGGAGTGGTCATCAATGATCAGTGGCTCCCCCGTCTGGAACACCTTACCAGCCACCCCTTCTCCCACCCCAAGTGTCAACCCGGTATAGTCTCGCTCCAGGTTATAGCTCGTAACGGCCACCAGCTTCTCTTTCGTCGGGTCGTAGAGGTGCACCAGCCCTCCCGTGGCCCCTAGCAGGTCGCTGGCCCGGGCGATGATAGCATTCAAGAGAGACTGCATCTCCAACTGGGACGTGATGTCCAGCGTCGTTTCGTGCAGGGCCATCATCTCCCCAGCCCGCCGTTTCGTCTCCTCGTACAACCTGGCATTCTGGATGGCGATGGCCAGCCGGTCGGCCACCGCCTCCATGGCCACCACGTCCAACTGATCGAAATCGTTGAGGCGAATGCTCTGCAAGTCCAGAGCGCCGATCACCTTATCGCCCAGCTTGATGGGAACACACAGCTCCGATCGGGTGAGCACTTCTCCGAGAAAGCCCTTGACGTAGTGGGGGTCATTGTTGATGTCCCTGGCCAGCCAGGATTGGCCCGTTCTGGCCACAAAGCCGACGATGCCCTCGTCCAGCGACTGGCGATACTCCCCCGGCGCTATGTGCTCGAAGCCACCGGCCACCGCCCGCAGCACCACCTCGTGGCGCTCCTCGTCCACAAGCACCAGGGCCACGTTGTAGTAATTGAAACTCTCCTGGATGGAGCGGGTCACTTCCTGCATCAGCCTGTCCAGATCCAGGATAGAGGCTGCCTGATCGCCCACCTCGTTGATCAGGGCCAGTTGGGTGGCCCTTCGTTTCTCCGCCTCGAACAGCCTGGCGTTCTGGATGGCGATGGCCGCCTGGTTGGCGAAGGCCTCCAACGTCTGGATCGTATTCAGGTCAGGGAGAAGGCCGTCCACCGGCTCATCCGCCGAGAGCAATCCCACTGGCTCACCCCGGCTGCCCCACAGGGGCACCAGAAGCATGTCCTCAGGATGCCAGTAACCAGGCCCGCGATCCTCCAAGTTGGGAGTAACCACGACACCCCGGAAATCTCTGTCCCAATCCATCTCCTCGTGGCGGATCAGGTAGGAGCGGCTGATCCGAAACTGCTCCCGCATGAGGGCCTGGAAATCAGACCAGCGGTAAGTAGCTTCCATAAGCGCCTCTCGCTCTGGCTCCTCCAGGCCAGCCGTGGCCCGCGCTCTCACCAGTTCCTCTCCAGGCTGGCAAACATTGATCACTGCCCGGCGGAAGCCCAGCCTGACTGTCCCCTGGGCGATGTGTTCCAAAACCTGTTGCAGCTCCAGTCCCCGATGTAAATACTCACTGATCGCCAGCGTCTGGGCCAGACGTTCTGATTGCTGCTGCGTTTGCTCATACAGCCGGGCGTTCTCCACAGCCACGGCCACCTGGTCGGCAATCGTAGAGAGCAATTGCTGCTCCTCCTCGCCATAGGTGTGGGGTCGGTAGGCCTGCACCGAGATGACCCCTACCAGTCGCTCACCGATCAGCATGGGCACCCCCAACCAGGATGCGGGCAGCTTCATCGTCCCCCACACGCGGGGCGTCGGCAGGCGGTCCTGCTCCCGTTCCCAATCCCGAATGAGCAAAGGCTTCTTCTCAGCGACTACCAGGGAGGTCAATCCTGTCCCTATGGATCGTCGCTCTGGAGGCACTCGCGTCCCTTCGTCCACCCGCAGGCGGTAGTCCAGCTCGTTGGCCTTTTCGTCGTAGAGGGCAATGAAGAAAGCATCGGCCTCGAAGACAGACGTGACCTCGCGGTACACTGTTTCCATCAGGTCATCTAGATCGAGGGTGGTGCCAACGACTCTGGCGATGCGGTTGACCACCGTCAGCCGCTCGGCAAGCTTGCGGGCCTGTTCGTACAGGCGGGCGTTGCGGATGGCGATGGCGGCCTGGTGGGCGAACAGGCTGAGCAATTCGGCGTCGGCCGGGGAGAAGGTGCGCGGTGGGGCGGCACTGACTTGCAGCACCCCCAGGAACTCCTCGCCCCAGCGGACCGGCACGCCCATCACCGCCTGGAAAGGGTAGCCCTCCCAGCCAGGCACCCGCCCCTCCCAGCGATGATAGTCGTCCACAATGAGCGGCTCGCCGCTCTCCCAGACCTTGCCGCAGAGGCCCTCGCCCCGGCGGAGGAGAGGCTCAGAAGCTTGCACTGAGGCCTGGCGAAGTGACGGATGATCCATACCGACAGAGACCCCCCACTCCAGCATGTCAAGTTCTGGCCGGTAGAGGTCAATGGCCCCTGAGTTGCCTCCCAGCAGCTCAACGGCCCGCGAGACAATCGAGCGGAGAAGGTCATCCAGGTTCAACTGGGCGGTGAACTCCAGCCCCACCTCTCGCAGCGCCTCTAACTGGGCCGTGCGCTGGCGGAACGCCTCCTCCGTCCGCTTGCGCTCAGTGATGTCTTCCACAATCTCAATGAACCCAGTCACCGTGCCATCTAGTCCAATAGTCGGAAAGGCCTGGATGCGGGCCGAAAAACGGCTGCCGTCATCACGGACCCCTTCAGTCTCGACCTCTGCCGACTGCCCGGTGGCCATGGCCCGCGTCCCAGGGCAATGAGCGCATACCGACTCGCGCTTCTCGAATTCCCGGAAACATTCTCGACCTACAAACTCACCAGCAGGCTTGCGGAAATTTCTGACAATCGCAGCGTTGACCATAAGTATTTTATAGTTGACGTCTACCAGCGTGATCCCAAAGTAGGTGTTTCCCATCAGGGAGCGATACAGCTCTTCCCTCTCTTGCAGTATCTCCACCACCCGCACTCGCTCAGTGTCCACCGCTTCCAGTCCGGCGACCCGCTGGCGCAATTCCATCAGTTCACTTATGAGCTGTTCTTTTGTCTTAGCCTCATCTTTCATGTCACCTACCTCCAAACAAAGCACAGAGGCACCGGGTCGCTCAACCAATAACCCTCATTGCCGTGACTACTCAGGCTGTCATTGCGAGCAAAGCGAAGCAATCCCCACCCCGCGAATTGGAGATTGCTTCGGCACAAAAACCGTGCCTCGCAATGACACGGGCTGAGCAGTTACTCATTGCCTTATTGCCTCATCGCCTCATTGCCTTGTTGCCTCATTGCCTCATTGCCTCATTGCCTCATCGCCTCATCGCCTCATTGCCTCATTGCCTTAAGTCATACTGCCGCCGGTACATCTGGCTGTAGAGGCCGCCGCGGGCCAGGCGTTCG
>VGOG01000203.1 GCA_016875995.1 Chloroflexota bacterium | reverse complement strand
CAGACTCCTGGGGAGGCCAATCCCACCTTCGGTGTCCCAGGAAGCGTGCTGATCAACGAAGTAGCTCCCAGCGAGGATAAGGATTGGGTCGAGTTCTACAACGCCTCAGCCAACGAGGTGGATATCGGATACTGGGTAGTCAAAGAGAGAACCAGCGTGGTAAAGACCTTTCCCGCTTGCACTGTGACGCCGGGCGAGTACATCGTCCTGAACTTCGGCGGCGATCCAGCCAATGACGAGATCGCGGGGGACACCAACGGCAACGGGTACCGCGACTTCTACACCGCCGACAGCGGCCTCACGGGCACGGACAACGTGATCATTCTGGAGGATGGGGCGGGCACTATAATAGACGCCCTGGCCTTCGCCAACAACGATGGGACGTGGGGGGGGTGACCAACAGATGGCCTTTAACAACGTAGTCCAGGCTGACCACTGGAAAGGTACAGTAGATGGAGGAGCGGCCGTAAATGAGCCTGAATGTGGTGACTGGAGCGGGGGGGCTAAGGGTAAATCATTGGGCAGAGACGCCTGGTCCAAAGATACGGATAGCAAGAACGACTGGTATCTGGCGCTCCATACTAAAGGCGAGGTCAATCCAGGCCTGCCCCACTCCGTGACCGTAGCGGCACACCCCACCAGCATCCCTGCCGACGGCATCTCCACTTCCACCATCAGGGCTGCGGTCAAGGACATCAACGACAACCCCGTGGCCGACGGGACGACGGTCGTTTTCGCCACCGACCTTGGCACCCTGAGCTCCACCACCACCGAGACCGTTGACGGAGTGGCCACCGTGACTCTGAGAACTGGCACTGTGCCGGGCAAGGCCACGGTGACGGCCAGGTCCCTCGGGGCCTCCGGCCAGGTCAGCGTCCGATTCACTTTCATACCCACCCAGGTCGGCCCGCGCCTCCAGTTGCCCGCTATTGATAACCGGTACGGCTGGGAGACTTTGATCCAGGTGCAGAACGCGGGTGATGAAGAAACCGGGGCGATCGTATTCTTCTGGGGGGAGTATTCGGGCCGGTGTCCCAGAAACGATCCGGGCCCGATAGGAGTCGCCTGCATGAGGGTCCCCGGGAACGCTGTCTGGACCCTGAGGGCCCACATCCCTGACCGAGCGAGGTCAGCGATAGTCTACTCAGTGGATAAAAATCGCTTTGACAGGGCCTGTACGAGAGCGGCTGCTGCGGATAAGAGCGATGAGTGGAGGAAATGGGAGGATGATTACGTGGGCACCGGCGAGGCGCTAGCCGTCATAGTCCAGCGCCGAGGGCCCAACGACCACGACACCCTGGTTTCGAGCGCTTACCCTGGCATCTCGGAGGGCATGGAGGGGAGTGGGCCTCCCTATCAGTATTTTGCGCCCTACGCCATGAGACAGTATTACCACCTGGACACGGAGATGATCATCCAGAACTCCGGCCAGAGGTGCACTTCCGTCTGGCTCCACTATCAACAGCAAGGGGAAAGTTGCCAGTTCAGCCATGCGGAGCACATCGAGCAGTTGGCGCCGGGGGAATCCATCCGCAAAAGGGTGCCGGAGGTGCTTGGCCCTGGGTGGCTGGGCTCGGTCTTCGTCACGGCCAACGAGGCTTTAGGAATCCTGATGGATCAGACCAGCTTCCTGCCGTCGGAGGATCGAGGGGTACTGCTGACCTATCGAGCGCGGCCCTACCAGCTTACCACGGACACCCTCTTTTACGCCGACCTGGTCTTCCGCGAGCTGAGCGGCTGGGGTGCCAGCATCCAGGTACAGAACCTGACCCAGGAGTCTCTGCCCACCTTCGTGACGGTGGAATTCTTTGACCACAGCGGCGATTCCATCCTTTTCCTGGGCGATTGGTTGTGTCCTGGTGGAGGGGCCACCTTCTATCTGCCGGCCATCGCCGGCCTGGGGGTCGAATACGCTGGGGCGGCGGTGATCCAGTCGCACCCCCAGGTGGGCTATCCCGGCGGTGAGGAGACCGCCGGCCAGCCCATCTTCGCGGTGGTTGATCTCAAGAAAGCGGGGATGGACGCCCAAGGGGGGAGCTACAACGCCTATGCGGAGAGCGAAATGATGGGAGCCAGCGCCATCGTGCTTCCCTTTTTGGCCAGGGACTACCAGGGCGTGACCTCGCTGATCGCCGTCCGCAACAATTCCAACTGCAACGACATAAAGCTCAAGCTGGAGGTAAGAGACGAGACGGGTGCCGTCGTTAGCTCCGTGGGTAACTTCTGGCTGCGGGCTGGGCATCTCAAGCTCATAGACCTGGCCAGCGTGGGCAGCGTGGTGTCCGGCTTCGCTGGCGCGGGAATAGCAGAGGTCACCGATGGGCGACAATTGTGCGACACCGATGGCGATGGGGACGTGGATCAGCAGCCAATCATGCCCTCGGTGGTAGTGGTAAACAAGGGCAGTGGGCCTGGGGACGTCACCCAGGTATATGAGGGCATCCCTGTGCGGTAAGTAGCCCATCGTACCTCATTAGTAGCCATATGAACCGCCCTCCCTGGCGGGCATTGGAGGTGGGCAAACCTTAAAATATTCAAAACTCGTGCTCCCAGGCCGTATCTAAAACGGGTTTTTTACGTTATATACAGTAGAAGTTTGGCCGCCAAGCACCTCTATGTCGCTTGCCAGGGGGAGCAAGCGGGATGCCTCATAACTGCCTTCATTACGAGCTTTGCAATACCTGCAACCGACCACGCAACTACGCAGCGGCCATTTTTGCTTACTTGACGCCGGTTCGTGAGGGGTGAAGCGTTCACCCTGAGGACCGGCGTTCTGTGTAGTCCCTGATTCGCTGGCGGCAAAGAACTTAATAGCTGGAGCGGACATCTGCGGCCAAGGCCGGCCATTCCCCCCACTTGGACGGCCTTGGCCCGCATCTCCCCGATGTGCCGCTCCGAGCGTGGAAGGAGGTGAGTTGCTGGAAAACGAGGTAGGGTCCTGTCAGACAGGACACGGGAGATGTTCTGACATCCTATTGGTAAATGGGAACACACAAGGAGGTTAGTCAAATGGATACCAGTATTACTATTAAACGGCTGAGGCGATCGCGGGCGGTGAAGGCCTTGACAATCCTGGTCCTGGTTCTCGTGCTGCTGACCTTGGCCTCAGCGCCATTATCTGCAAAGTCACCAGATGTCACGGCAGACGCAGTGCCCCCAGTTACGAAGCCGACCTCAATTCCGCCAATTCCGCCGGGGTATTCGCGAGAGGTCTTCGAGGTCAAGTTTCGGGAAGGCACCCGAGTGCGGCTGCGCCGTGATCAACTGACGGGCTTGTCTGCTCAAGCCTCAGAGGAGCTGTCTTTCATCTTCCAGAAGTATCCAGTGGTCAGCATTAGCCGGCTTTTCACCCAGCCGGAGGAAAAGCTGGACCGGATGAGAATCACGGGAGAGAAGCTCTCGGGCAAACCGCTGCCCGACTTGAACCTGTGGTACCGCTTCACCCTCAAGTCCGGCGCCGATGCCGAGGCGTTCATCGACGCGATAAAGCGCTTGCCCGACGTGGAGATCGTCGAGCCGGCGCCGCTACCTGCCCCGCCGCCAGCGCTCACGCCTGACTTCATGCCACTGCAGGGCTACCTGAACGCGGCAACAGCCGGCATCGACGCGCGCTATGCCTGGCGAGTCCCAGGCGGAAACGGTACCGGCGTCACGATCTACGACGCCGAGTACAGTTGGAACCAGAACCACGAAGACCTCAGCAAGGCCCATGGTGTTACCCAACTGTTGGGCCCCAATACCGACCCTTTCAGTGACAACAATCATGGCACAGCGGTCCTTGGCGAATTGATCGCGGACTTTAATCACTTCGGCGTCACCGGCATCTCGTGGGGAGCTGGCATTGGTCTGGCCCCCACCCACGTCGGAGGGTCGTACAACCTTGCCAACGCCATTAACGCGGCCGCAGCAGTTGCCCTGCCGGGTGACGTCATCCTGATCGAGCAACAGACGTCTGTGTGTGGTTTGGGCGGCTGTGATGCAACGACACAGAATGGATGTGGTCCGTCCGAGTGGGTTGCTTCGGTCTTCGCGGCAATTCAGACCGCGGTTGCCAACGGCATCGTGGTGGTCGAAGCGGCCGGAAACGGCAATGTGGACCTGGACCAGCCGGCTTGCGGCACCACGTTTGATCGAACCGTGCAGGACTCAGGAGCCATCATTGTAGGGGCCGGCGGGCCGCCTGGGGCGACAGACCGCCAGCGCTTGGGTTTCTCAAGCTACGGCAGTCGCGTTGACCTCCAGGGCTGGGGCAGTGGTGTGTGGACTGCCGGATATGGCTCGGGTTATGTGAATCCGGATGACCCCACAAATCCTGACTACTGGTATGCCAATAGCTTCGGAGGGACCTCCAGCGCTTCACCCATCATTGCCGGTGCGGTGGCGAACCTGCAGGGCATCGCCAAGACCCAGGCAGGCGGGCCTCTCACGCCCAGCTACGTGCGGACGTTGCTGGTGCAAACGGGGAGCCCCCAGTTGCCAAACAATGCCCAGAACATTGGGCCGCGCCCCAACCTGCGGCAGGCCATCTCGCAGCTCCTGGTGACCGACTTGTCGGTGACCAAAACAGCCGAGCCTGACACCGCTGTTCCGGGCACTCTGCTGACCTACGAGGTCACTGTTCGCAACAATGGACCCGACTTCGCGCCAAACGTCGTGGTCACTGACGTCCTGCCCACCGAGGTCACATATCTGGACGACACGGATAGTTGCGTGGAGAACCCGGTGGGGACCCTGGTCTGCTCGCTGGGCGACCTGGCTGCGTATAGTTCAAGAACCTTCTCCATCAACGTGCTGGTGGACCCTGCCGCCACGGGCACCATCACCAATACGGTGACCGTTGACAGTGACGCCAGTGATAGCAACAACACCAACGACACCTTCCAACTGGCCACGGCACTCAGTCCACTGGCTGACCTGAAGATCACCAAGGTGAGCAAGCCGGACACCCATGTGCGGGCCGGCGAGTTCTTCACCTACACCATCTTCGTGGACAACCTGGGCCCGTCCTACGCACGGGGCGTGCAGATTGATGACGATATCCTCTCGTCGGGCGCGTTCACCATTGACGGCATCACCACGGATCCCGCCAGAAACGACGCCTGCGGTGTCCCCGCGGGGACCACACGGGTCGAGTGCCAGTTGCTGGAAGCGCTGGAGCCGGTGGGCGAGGACCCGCCGACGGGTGGCCAGTCAGGCCGTTGGATCATCAAAGTGAGGGTGAGCGCGGACGAGACGCAGGACGTGAACAACCTGGTGCGGGTGTTCACCGGGCCGATCGTGCCCTTCTTTGATAGCGGCACGCCCGATCCGAACATGGCCAACAACCAGGCGGAGGACTTCATCTACGTCACCGATGTGTCCGACCTGGAGATTACCAAGACGGCCGTGGGAGAGGTGCAGGTCTCCGGACAGCCTGGCCTGGTGTTCGACATCACGACCCCGGGTACCGCCTTCCCCCAGGCGCCCAACTACACCACCTCACCATCTCAGGTAACTGCCGGCCGCCGCATCCAGTACACGCTCATCTTCACCAACACCGGTCCCTCGACGGCTGAGAACGTGCTGGTCCTCGACCGCCTGCCCAAGGGCGTGACCATCTACCCGGGTAGCCTCGTCGTCTCCCAGGGCGCCTGCGAGACGGGCACCCCGGGCGAGCCCCTGGACCGCATGAAGTGCGGCATTGGGACCATCCCGCCGGGCGGCACGAGGACCATCCGGTTCCAGGTGCTGGTTGATCCCAGCCTCGCGCCCGGGACGGTGCTGGAGAACGACGTCTTCGTGACGTCCGACATATTCGACCCGGATAACGGCGACAACCATGCCCACACTCTGACCACGGTCAACACCTGGGCCGATATGAGCATCGCCAAGTCGGCGGTGGGCGACAACGTGATCGGTTATGACGAGGCGCTGCGGCGATTCATCTACCGGGACCTGCCCAGCGAAGTCACCGCCGGGCGCGAGCTGCGCTACACGATCTCGGTGCAGAACAACGGACCGAGCGACGCACAGAATGTGCAGGTGATGGACGTGCTGCCCGACCTGTTCGCCGGCTCGCAGCACTACGCGGTGACGTTCTTGCGCGCCGTGGGCGCGTCGTGCCGGCCTGACGACGAGCATGAGCTGTGGACTATCCTCTGGCCTGGCGACACGGCTAGCGGCCAGCAGATCGTGTGCGACCTGGGGACGATGGCGGCGGGCGCGCGGGTGACCTTCGACATATACGTGCACGTGGACCCGTCGGTGCCGCAAGGTACGGTGATTGACAACGGGGCGCTGGTGCTGTTCGGGCCGTCGAGCCCGCCGGCGCAGCCGCCGTCGCTGTTCCCGGGCTCCCCGAACATCCCGCCGACGCTGCCCTATACCAATGACCCATCTACCGACGACAACTTCACCGTGCAACGAACGACGGTCAACGCCGTGGCGGACATCTTCATCACCAAGGTAGACGTGCCGGCCGAGGCGCGGCTGGACAAGACCTTCGAGCCGGATCAGGCCATCGCCGGCAACGAGCACCGCTACCTCATCACCTTCGGCAACAACGGCCCGTCGGTGGCGCGGAGTGTCAACGTCACCGACACCCTGGACTTCAAGCAGGCCGGCATCCTGGGCGAGACGTTCGTGCGCTGCGAGTCGTTGGACCCGGACGATTTGGTGACTTGCGCCTTCAGCGCACCGAACATCGTCACGGTGACCCGGCTGCAAGTGGGTAACGAGGCGGTCATCCCCTCCGCCGGGAACGGCACGCTCAACCCTGGCGACTCCTTCAGCTTCTACCTCATCACCAAGGTTGATCCCGGTTACGTGCTGGACGCCGACGCTACAGGCACGGAGCCCAATCTGATCGCCGAGAACACCGCCTTCATCGCCAGCACGACGACAG
>VGOG01000202.1 GCA_016875995.1 Chloroflexota bacterium | reverse complement strand
CTACGCCCGAACAGGCGGTATCCCTGGTCGTCGAGCATTTCGTCAACCGCACTCGCTCACGCAAGAGCCGACTGAAACGTCAGAGAGCAACATCAAACGCACCACCGTAAAATGTGCCATTGTCGAAATAATCCTGATCTAATAGGTCTGAAACATGACACTCCCACCAAATGCCATAGTTATTGTAACACGTACAGCGCCAACGGACGATTCCACCCTCCGGTTCCACAATTCTTGGTGGATCATCGTGCGGGCGCGGACTGGGGCAGGCTTGGTAATAACCAGGAAGAACTCTCTCTGAAGTAACGCCTATCATGTCGCAACGATCAACAAAATAGTTCCACATCTCTTGCCCGGTGAGACAACTCATGATATCCCCATGACCCTGCTCATCTTCTTTTTCAAAGGCTTCTTGTAAACTCATGTCGCCCCACACGCCAATGCCAAACTGATTAATTCCGGCTACAGCTTCTGGTCCGTATGGCTTCTCTCCAATATACTCGCCATTAGAACCCGGAGAGCCTCCTTGTTGGTTTAACTCCTTGATCTCGAATGGCATATCAGATGCAATAACGGTGACATTGCCGCCGTCACCGCCCTTTCCTCCAAGGCCCGCTTCACCAATACAGTAATACTTGGCATCAAAAACCAATCCTGGAACATCATAATCGTCTGCCGGTGTGGCTGGGTCATAACCACAATCTGTAGGATTCAATGGTATATCTGTGTAATCATCAATCCTGCAACCAACTAGTTCCTCTGTAACGTTGTCGCAAGGCAGATCGTCCTCCCCTGGTTGGCCCTGACCGCCTTGAGTAGTGATCTTCAGTTCTCCAACGGTCCTTCTGCTGAGGATAACGATGTCCCCGCCGCGATATCCGGGCTTGCCTCGACCGTAATCGTGGGCACCCCCAGACCCACCGTCATCGAAAGGGCGCTTGGGCGGTGTTGTATTGATTGATGCTGATGGCCATGATTCAATCTCGTCCGCGACAAGAACCAGATCATACCCGCCGGTCTCAATCTCTCCCGCCAGTACGATTTTCTTTGCAAAAACGACGGTCCCGCTGAACTTAGTAGATGTAAACCTTGTTGGGTCTAGTTCGCTAAATCTAGCGGAATAGAGGTCGCGTTCGATGGCCAGCATCTTCTTCGTCCCCGTTGGATTCTTGACGTAAATGTCGCAGTCTTCTCCGTTATTGAGTCTCTGTGAGGGATTGTTTAGGCATTCTGCTATCTCCAGATTCTCGTTTATCCGGAAGTGAAGCTTTGAACCAGACCAAAGGACGAGCTCATCGCCCAAGTAGTAGACGACTTTGAGGTCGGGGGCATTCTCAGGGTTCTCGAAGACTCCAAGGGCTTGTTGAAAATCAACTGGTTGCGTAGGTAGATCGGCGATTCTTACTCGATTTGAGTACCATGTCGGATCAAGTGCAAAGCCACCGATTGCCAGGTATGGGATCGGATAAGAAGCGCCAGTCTCGAAGTGGGCAGCGATGCCTGGATCTATTTCTTCCAGACGCAAGAGGTCAACTGCCTGCCTCCCAATACCATCAAAGAGGTAGTGCTCTTCTTGTTGTATTCGCTCTTCAGCATCCGGCCACCATTCTGGTGTCGGCGTCGCTGTGGGACGCTGGCATCCTGGCAGGCATAGATTCACCAAAACAGCCAGAATGATCGCGACTCTGATGCATAGTTCCTGCCTGTGGAGGCGCACCTCCAGCTTATCAAGACCGTGCTTCATCAGTTTCCGCATGGTTTGACTCCTTTCAGTAAAGTAAAGTGCAATTTCTTTCGCAATTTCAACGGCGCAGTGGGCCTAACCTTGTTTTACGATCACAGTGTACTACAGGGGTGTCAAAAAAGTATCAAATCGCCTGTCAAATTGCTCCTTTGGCTTCAAATTCGGCACTATCACCCAATTCACCTGGCTTTTTACAAATTGTGCTGCACCTCAGTATCCAGGCCGTCCATAGAAGAAGTCCGTTTTCTTGAAGAAAACGGACTTCTTGGCTGGCCTTGTGCGAATAGATTCTGGTCGCCACCTCTTTGTTCGCTTCCCGCTAATGTGGCTCAATGATGGCGTCTTTCCAGAACCAATGTTTGATCCCCGATGTAGGTAACTTTCTTACCCACGGCTTCACCAGCAGGTGCAACCGCATATAGACGAGGGGCATGATTGCTGCTTCCTCAACCAGGATCCTGTCCGCTTGCCTGTACAGGATCATCCTCTCTCCCTGGTCTGTACACCTCCTGGCTTTCTCCACCAGTCCATCGTAGTCCCTGCTCTGCCATCGGGTGTAACGCCTGACGGGACTCGCCCTCAGGAAGTTATCGGGGTCGGGGTAATCGGCTGTCCACCCACTGAGAAACATGTGTGGTAGCTTTTTGCCCATTCTATCGAGAAACATCCCATACTCCATTGTTTCCCACGTGATCTCTACCCCCAGGATTTCCTGCCATTGGGCTAGCAGATACTCTATCTGAGGTTCGAGGGCACGGAACGTGAGCAAGTCTACAGTAGAGAAGCCACGACCTCCCTGATAGCCGGCCCTGGCCAGAAGCTGTCGTGCTTCGTCGGGATCGTACCCCAGGCCAAGCTCCGCCGAGTGTCCCGGCATCCCCGGTGGCACGAACCCACTCGTGGCCGGGAAGGCGTAGCCTCGCATGACCACGTCTGCCAGCCTCTCTCTATCTGTGGCCAAGACGAAGGCCCGACGCACCCGAGGGTCGTCGAAGGGCGGCCGGCTCACGTCAAATCCAATGTACATGGTTCCCAGCGAGGGCGCCGAGACATATTCCCCGGCGTACCGCTGCCGTGTGTGCTCCATCGCCGGTGGTGGGAGGGTTCGAAGGTTAAAGATGTCTAGACCGTTGGCTTCATACATCTCTAATTGGGCAAACGGATCCGCAAGCAAGGACAATTCCACCTGTTGTACATTGCCCGTGAACCGGCCATGGTATTCCGGGTTGCGCACCAAGAGCATAGACGCGCCCCGGTTCCACGCTTCTAGCCTGAAAGGACCATTGGTTACAATATTCCCCACTTCCATCCACGCCTCGCTGTGCACCTCCACTACGTGCCGGGGCACGGGATAGCTTGCACGGTGGGCCAACAGGTGGGGGAAATACCCCGTTGGCCCTTCCAGTTCCACGGCCAGGGTAACTTCGTTGAGGGCCCGCACTCCCACGTCTCCCTTCCCACCCTCTCCCCGATGGAAGGCTCTGGCCCCTTTGACGTCGTACAGCAGGCTGGCATTGAGCGAGCCGGCGGCCGGATCCAGCACCCGTTTCCAGGCATACTCGAAGTCTCCCGCTGTCACCGGTGTCCCATCGGCCCAGCGCACGTCGTCCCGCAGGTGGAAGATGTACTTGCCCCCGCCTTCCAGAACCTCCCAGGTTCGGGCCACGTCGGGCACGACGTCCATCTCCGGGTTGTGTGCTACCAGTCCGCTGAAGAGTTGGTCTATCACGCTGGCTGAATAGAGGTCCCAAGCCATGGTCGGATCTAAGGTCGTTGGGTCCCACCAACTTACCCTGAGAGCGTGGGGTGCAGGCGGCAGTACGGCCGGCTTATGCTGCGTCTCCCCGGCCTGCTGCCACAAGGCGAAGCCCTCTTCATAAGCCTGACGCGCTTGTTGAAAGTCGAAGGAGGCGTGATAGGTCAACCCCAGCTTCATCAGTGTCCGGGCCGCCCGTTCGTAATCGCCTTGCTCTTTCAGCAATGCCAGCGCTTGCTGGTAGTGGTCAATGGCTTCCTGTTGGGTGTAGGCCAGGCGTGCTTGGTCGCCGGCCAGGAGCAAGTAGTGTATTGCCCTCTCCGTTAGCGTCCTGTCCAATTGCCGTCCTTGCTCGAAATGGAAAGCCAACTCACCGGCTAATGCCTCCACCTCAGGGCCATAGAGACGCTCCATCAACGTCCCGGCCTGCGCGTGGGCGTGTTGCCGATGTCGGCGCGGCATTCCCGCATAGACCACCTCCTGGATCTTGTGGTGAGTGAAGGCATAGTCACGTCCCAGGGGCCCGGTGCCCTCGTCTATCAGCCGCTGGCGCAGCAGGTCGTCCAGTGCCTCCAGCGTCGCTTCCTCGCCCCTGCCCCAGACGGCGTTGAGCAGGTCGAAATCGAACTCGCGACCGAGCACCACTGCCAGGCGCAGCGCCTCCTGGGTATCATCGTTCAAACGATGGACTCGGGCCTCGATGGCCTCGGCCACATCGGCAGGCAGCGGGAGTTCCTCCTCACTGATCCGGGCAAAGTCGCCCCACCAGATGCCCTCTTTGAGATAGACCACGCCCGTTTCAAAGAGTGCCTTTGTGATCTCCATCAGGAAGAAGGGGTTGCCCTCCGTCTCCTGATACAACCGCTCCGCCAGAGGCACCACCGCTTCGCCCACCCCTGACATTTCGACCATCATCGCGTTCACGGCCTCGGCAGAGAGGCGCGAAAGACGCAGCGGTTTGGCCAGCCCTTCGCGGGTCAATCGCCGCCGCAGCGTCAGTAGGGGATGCTCCAGCCCTAGCGTTTCAGGTCGGAAGGTGCCCACCAGCAGAACCCGATGGTCTGCTAGATGGCGGGCCAGGTAGTGCAGCAGTTCCAGCGTGGACTGGCTGGCCCAATGCAGATCCTCCAGGATGATCAGGAGCGCTCTATGAGCGGACAATTCAGCCAGAAAACGGGTCACGCCGTCGAAGAGCCGCGCTCGCTCCTGATCCGAACGAATCGCGGGCGCGACCTCAAGCCCGGGCTGCCGTTCCAGCACCTCCGGCACGAGACGGGCTACCTCCGCCATGGCCCCGGCAGGAAAGTGAGCCAGCTCAGACGGTGTCAGGGTCGGCAGAACCGTTCGCAACGCCTCGGCGATGAGTTGATAAGGCAATGCCCGCTCGAATTCGTAGCAGCGGCCCCACAGCACGCGGACACCCTGCCACCGCAAACGGTTGGCGAACTCCTCCACTAAACGAGTCTTGCCCACCCCAGCCTCGCCGCTGATGAGCACCAGGCTGCCGTGCCCCGCCTGCGCCTTTTGCCAGCAGTCATACAAAAACGCCAGTTCTTCTTCACGGCCCACCAGCTTGACGGGTGGGATCACGTCCAGCGGACTGCGCCCCGAAGGAGCTGAAGGCTCTACCACTGGTATCGGAGCAGGAGGCACGCGCCCGATCTCAATGCGTCCCTCCAGGATCGCCTGGTAGAGTTCGGTGGTCTCGACCATCGGCTCTGTGCCCAGCTCGTCCAGCACGACCCCTCGACAGCGGTGGTACTGCTCCAGCGCTGCGTTGCGCTGTCCCAGCCGACAATAGGCACGCATGGCCAGCCGGTGGGCGTCCTCCCGCAGTTGGTCGTGGCCCAGCAGCCGCAACGCCGTGGCCAGTGCGGCGTCGTGCTCTTCCCCCGCCTCGTGACTGGCCATCAGTCGCGCCAGCGCGCCGAGAAATAGAGCTTCCAGCCGGTAGCGCTCGTTGATGATCCAGTCATCGTAGAAGCCATCCAAAAAGTCGCCGCGGTAGAGCGCCACCGCCGATTGCAGGCTGGCAATGTCGTCGTGGGAGACCTGGGACACAAACTCGTCCACATCGAGCCAAAGGTCTGCCTGGGGATCGAACTGTGCTGTGTGAGGATCGCTCAGGATGAGCCTTTCGTCGGGGAGGCAGCGGCGGATGTGCCACAGGGCGGTGGAAAGGGAGCGACGCGCCTCGCGCTCTGGCCGTTCGCCCCAGAAGAGACCAACCAACCGATCTCGGGGCTGAGGGCGGTGGCGGTGGAGGATCAGGTAGGCCAGCAGGGACTGGGATTTGAGGGTGGGGGGCTTGGGCAATTCCTGATCGCCATAGCGGATGTCTGGTGTACCCAGAAAGTACAATTGTAAGGTAGACATCACAACACCTCCTCATGATCACCCCGCTGTCGCCATAGATACCAGGTGACGGTCAGCAGCACCATCAGCGCACCGATACCTTGCCAGGGGGATGTCAGACGTTCGCCGAGGAGCAGCGCGGCGACGAGGAGTGCGCTCACCAGCCGCCACGCCAGCAGGCTGCTCACCAACGGTGCGCCGAGGTGCTGTAACGCTTTGATCTGGCTCATGTTTGACAGGAGCAGCACGCCCAGTGAGAACGCTGCGAAGATCAGCCAGTCGGTAGGGCCGATGGCTCGCCAGTGGCTCCAATCCTCCCCCAGCAGAAAGCTCAACAGCGCCGACATGCTGAGCAGGGTCACAGCCTGCACCAAGAGAATGGCCTGGTCTGCCACGTCGTCCAAAACAGTGCGGCGCACGATGATCATGTACACGGCCAGGGAGAGGGTGCTGACAAACGCCAGGGCGATACCTATCCAGTCCGCCGGCGTCAGGGCCAAGTGCATGCCTGCCTGGCCCATGTTGCCGCTCATCATCAGCAGCGTGCCCATCAGCGATAGGGTGATGGCCCGCCCCGTGTAGGGCGGAATAGGCTCGCGAAGGAAGGTCGCGCTGAGCAGAGCGACGACGAAGGGCGTCATCAGGGTGATGAGCTGCACATAGATCGCCAGCTGTAGCGGGCGGCCAGCAAGTTGGTGATTCCCCGCACCACGACGATCACCGCGAAGAGCCACAGGAGGCGCAATCGTAGGATGCTCCTGTCCACGCGGGGCAGGACGACAACCGCCAGCACGGGCAACACAAGCAGGTAGCCTGCGGTGAGCAGGGACATGCTGGGCAGATGGCTGACCGTCTGCAGGTAGCGCACGAATACAGGGTAAGCCCCCCAACCTGTGTGGGCACCGAGGGCGACCAGCATCCACGCCCAGGGCGGTATCTTAGCCTATTTTCCGCACTTTGAAAACTGGATAGAAGGGCTGAACGACTTCATGGCTGCTGGTCAGAGCCGTGCATAGAGCAAGTCCCTGGGGACGTGGATGACTTGGAGAAG
>VGOG01000201.1 GCA_016875995.1 Chloroflexota bacterium | reverse complement strand
GAGTTTGGGACATGCCAAAGCTGCTTCTCAAGGGTATTATGGGCAGACGTAGTAGCGACTTCAGTCGCTTCTGCGGCGGGAACGACGACTAAAGTCGTCACTACGTGTCCCCAATGCGATACGCTCACAGAGAAGTAACACGTCCAGGTGGCTTATCTGGGCGTCTGCTTAGACTCAAAAAGGGAGGTTTTAAATGCTTACCAAAGAGGAACTTCTGGCCAAAGCGAAGAAGCCAGCTCAGGACGCGATGAAGCTTCACCCTTATTATAAGGGAAAAGTCCAGATCGCGTCCAAGTGCGCTATTCGCGACTTCAACGACTTCGCCATCTGGTACACCCCCGGCGTGGCCGCTCCCTGCCGGTCTATTCAGGCCGAGCCTGAGTTGGTCTATGAGCACACCAATAAGGCCAACTGCATCGCCGTGGTCACCGACGGGACGAGGGTCCTCGGCCTGGGCGACATCGGTCCGGAGGCCGGCCTGCCAGTGATGGAGGGGAAGGCGCTGCTCTTCAAGTATCTGGGCGGGGTGGATGCGGTTCCTATCTGCCTGAGGACGAAGGACCCTGACGAGTTCATCCACACGGTGAAGCTGCTGGAGCCCTCCTTCGGCGGCATCAACCTGGAGGACATTTCCCAGCCCAAGTGCTTCAAGATCCTGGATGCTTTGCGGGCAGAGATGGACATTCCTGTCTGGCACGACGACCAGCAGGGCACGGCCACGGTGCTTCTGGCGGGGCTCATCAATGGCCTCAAGATCGTGGGCAAGGAGATGGACAAGATCAAGATCGCTATGGTCGGCATGGGGGCAGCCAACGTGGCCACCTACCGCCTGCTCAAGGCCAGCGGGGTTGACCTGGGGGGGATCGTGGCCTGCGATAGCAAGGGCACTTTGCACCCCGGCCGGGGCGACATCGAGGAACGACAGGAGGAGTTTGCCGACAAATGGCGGCTCTGTAACGAGACCAACGCCGAGCGGATCGTGGGGGACATCGCCGACGCCATGCGTGGGGCCGACGTGATGGTTGCCTTCTCCGAGCCCGGCCCGGGCACCATCAAGCCGGAGTGGGTGAGGGGGATGGCCAAGGATGCCATGGTCTTCCCTTGTGCCAATCCCATCCCCGAGATCTGGCCCTGGGAGGCCAAGGAGGCGGGGGCCAGGATCGTGGGCACCGGACGAAGCGACTTCCCCAATCAGCTCAACAACTCCCTGGGCTTCCCTGGCATCTTCCGCGGCACCCTGGACGTGCGGGCCAGGACCATCACTGACGAGATGGCCCTCGCTGCCGCTCACGAGCTGGCTAAGTGCGCCGAGGAGCGGGGAATTAACGAGGAGGACATTGCTCCTAAGATGGATGAATGGGAGGTCTTCCCCCGCGAGGCGGTGGCCACGGCCATGAAGGCCCAGGAGCAGGGCATCGCCAGGCTGTCGAAGACCTGCGAGCAGCTCTACGAGGAGGCTTCGGTCATCATCAGGCAGGCGCGAGAGGCGACCCATTGCCTGATGAGGGAAGGCTTCATCGCCCCGGCACCAGAGGGCTAGGCTCCATAATGCAGAAGGAGAGCGACTTGTGAGGGAGATAAACTGTCAGGAGATCACCGATACTGTGGCCCGTCTTTGCATTGAGGCGAACTACTACCTGGGCGAGGATGTGCTGGACGCCCTGCGAAGTGCTCGTGAGAAGGAGGTCTCGCCAGTAGGGCAAGCGGTGCTGGATCAGATCATCCAGAACGCCGAGATCGCTGCCTATAGGGAGCTGCCACTGTGCCAGGATACCGGCCTCACGGTGGTGTTCCTCGAGCTTGGTCAGGAGGTTCACATCTTGGGCGGCGATCTCTACGCGGCCATCAACGAGGGAGTGCGTAGAGGCTATCGAGAGGGTTACCTGCGCAAGTCAGTGGTAGACAAACCTTTCTCGGCGAGGGTGAATACCAAAGACAACACTCCGGCAGTGATCCACACTGACATCGTGCCTGGTGACAAGCTGAAGATCACCGTAGCTCCCAAAGGTGGTGGCAGCGAGAACATGAGCTATCTCAAGATGTTCTCGCCAGCGGCCGGCAAGCAGGGGATCGTTGATTGGGTAGTCGAGTGTGTGGACAAGTCGGAAGCCAACCCTTGTCCGCCCATCATCGTGGGGGTGGGCATTGGCGGCACCATTGACCAGACCACGCTCCTCGCCAAGAAGGCGCTGCTGCGCCCGGCAGGCCAGCCCAACCCAGACCCAGAGGTGGCCGAAATGGAGGTCGAGATATTGGAGCGAGTGAACAGGCTGGGCATCGGCCCCCAGGGTTTGGGAGGGAGGATCACTGCCCTGGCCGTCCACGTCGAGACCTTCCCCTGTCACATCGCCAGCATGCCGGCGGCGGTAAACATCCAGTGCCACAGCGCACGGCACAAGGAAGCGGTTTTGTAGGGCGTAGATTTGGAATTCGTAGATTCGTAAACTCGTATCCCCCGAATCCACGAGTCTACGAATTTACGGACAAGGAGGGCACTATGAAGATAACCACACCCTTGACCGATGAGGTCATCGAGCAGTTGCACGCGGGCGACGCGGTCGAGATTACGGGCACCATCTACGTAGGGCGCGACGCGGCCCACAAGCGAATGGTTGTCGCCCTGGACGCAGGCGAGGAGCTGCCCTTCGATCCCCAGGGGCAGATCATCTATTACATGGGCCCTTCGCCGGCCAGGCCGGGTCGGCCCATCGGTTCCGCCGGCCCGACGACGTCCTATCGCATGGATCCCTACACCCCGCGTATGTTGGGGGTGGGCCTCAAGGGGATGATCGGCAAGGGCAACCGAAGCCCTGAGGTGCGGGAGGCGTTGAAAAAGCACAAGGCGGTCTACTTCGCGGCCACCGGCGGGGCGGCAGCCCTCATCGCCGCTAGCATCAAGGAGGCCGAGGTCATCGCCTACGAGGACCTGGGTGCCGAGGCGCTGCGCAAGCTGAGGGTGGAGGACTTCCCGGCCATCGTGGTCAACGACATGTACGGTGGGGATGTCTACGAGCAGGGGAAGGGGAAGTATGCAAGTATGCAAGTAGGCAAGTAGTTCCACTGCCACTTGCGCACTTGCAAACCTCCGCATTGCCCACTTGCTCACTTGCAAACTTGCTCACTTGAAAGGGGAGTCACTTGCCAGCGCAGAAGGTTCACGATGCCTCTTGCTTAGCCGTCGCTGGCCTTCTCGCCGCAGGTGGGTTGGTGTGGGGGCACAAATCGCTGTATATGGCTGCTGGGGCAGCTCTGGGTACATTGGTCCACCCGGATTGGGATTACGCCGAGATACGGGGGGTGGTGGCCGAATTGGGGCCATTCAAGTACCTGGTCAAACCCTACGGCCTAGCTGTCCCCCACCGCTCTCTCATTTCTCACGGCCCCATCATTGGCACCGCGGGCAGGCTTGCCTACATCCTTTTCCCGCTTTGGCTGCTGGCCCAGGCTTGCAAGGCCGGGGGTTATTGTTCTACTAACTGGATAAGCAAATTGGTTGCCACAGAATTCTTTTGGTGGGTGGTCTTAGGACTGGCCACAGTTGACGCTTTGCACGCCGTGATGGATGCCATCACGACGGGTTTTAAGCGCTTTATACATCAGTTGGTGAGGGGAGCTTGAAAGGAGGCATCACATGGCTTTGGTAGATGAGTTCTGGACTTCCATATACAATGCTTTTGACCCCTGGCGGCCTTTGTTTGGGAAGGAGCTAGAGCTTTACTTCGTTCCCAGGACCGACCTGCCACCTGAGAACAACCCATTGTATGGGATGAGAGTTGAGTTCACGGAGAGCCGCTTGCCCTTGAAGATCCTCCTCACGGGGCATAGAGGGAGCGGCAAGACATCTGCCCTGGCAGACTTAGTTAACCAATTGGGAGAAAAGTTCTTTGTTGTTTGGCTTGATGTTGAGAGAAGCACCGATATTTTCAACGTCAATCACGTTGAGGTTCTCTTCCTGATGGGTGTGGTGGCATTCAAAGTTGCTGAAGCAGCTTTGGAGAAGAAGCCCGATCGTGCTTTACTGGACGGCATGGTTGACAGCTTGAATACCCTGGTGCAGGAACAAACCGGCAAAGGGGAATTCAAGGTTGATGTGGATAAAATTCTGGACAGCGTTGTCTCCTTTGGGTTAGGCCTCACCGCCGCCTTACCGAGCCCGGTAACGGCCACCATGACTGGCCTTGCGCTGGCCCTGAAGGGAGTTCGTTTCAACCTGGGCTTGAGTGAGGAAACAGTTAGAAAGTTGGAAGTGAAACCCAAAATAAGCGAAATCGTCGCTAAGCTCAATGATCTCTTAGCCGAGATCCAGCAAAAGGCCGACAGACAGATTTTGTTCGTCGTGGATGGGCTGGACAAGGTCGAGGTAGAGCAAGCACGCACCATCTTCGCCGAGAGCCTGGTCCTTCGTGAGCCGCTCTGCCACATGGTTTACACAGCGCCCATCCTGCTTTACTATTCGGCCGATTTTTCCAGCGCCCGCCAGTTGTTCACCACTTACGAGTTCCCCAACGTCAGGCTTTACGAGAGAGGCAAGCGGGACGAGCTGAATCCCAAGGGTTACGAGCTTATGCGGCAAGTTGTCTACAAGCGCCTTCGAGCCCTGGAGCTTGATCCCGGAGACGTCATAGAGGAGGGGGCCCTGGACAGCCTGATAGCCAAAAGCGGCGGGGTGATGCGGGAATTGGTATCGCTGATGCGTGACGCCTGCGTAAAGGCCAGGCTGATGGGGCGGGCGAGGATTGATGAAGAAATTGCCGAGAAGGCCATTTACTCCTCCCGACGCAAGTATGCCGCTGGCCTGAGCGAGCCATACTTCGAGGAATTGAGAAAGATCCTGGAACTGGAAAGGCCAACGGGGTCGGAAATATGCGATAAGCTATTGCAGAACCTCTACGTGCTCGGCTATTCTAACTACGATCTCTGGTTCGATGTCCATCCTAATGTGTTGCCTTTGGTCACTGGGGTAGAGTAGAGTGGTTGCGGAAAGCAAAAGTTGGGCTGAACACCTGCAAGAGATCTTAGCGCACCTCAGGATGGCGGAAAAAGGGTGCTTGCTCCTCGTCGCCGTGGACGACGGGGAACTTTGTGATGGGCTCGTTGCCGCCTTGAAGGAGCACCTCGATGGCCAAGTGGATTTGAGGGAGCACCGTCTGGACTTCGCTTATCCCAGCCTGGGTGCATATCTGCGTACCCTCCCGCCACCTCCCGGCCGCGCCGGTATCCTGGTCTATGGCCTGGATGACCTGCCTGAGGAAGCGAGGGAGCGGGCTTTCCGCTACCTCAATACGGAGCGCGAGGTGATGCGCCTGGCTGGGCACTCCATCGTCCTCTTCCTGAGGACGGAGACCGTTCCTGAGCTTCTGCGCCGCTCCCCCGATTTCTGCGTCTGGTCGAGCGGACTTTTCGAGTTTCGCGCCCCATCCGACGAACTGGTAAGGGAGAGAGAGCTAGCGGCCTTCCACCTCCTCCTGGCTGGAAGCGACCTCGAGAAACTGCGCCAACGCTACCTGGAGTATCTGGTCAATGAACACGATTGGTTGGACTTCCGCGGCATCCTCCAATTGCGCACCATCGTCAGGCTGAAGCTCGAGGATGTCTACGTCCCCCTCTGGGCTACAACCGAACCGCGCAGGGAAGTCTTGCCTCTGAGTGAGCTGGTACGTCTGCGAGGGGAATTGCTCAGGGAGGGAATCCCAGCGGAAGAAGCGGTGCTGCGGGCCGAAGCCTGGCGACTGGAGGCTCCGCTTCCCGAACGCAAGGTCGAGCTTAAGGAGGCCCTGAGCGAGAACGAACGGGTGGTAGTGCTGGGCGATCCAGGCTCTGGCAAGACGATGCTCCTTAAATGCCTCACCCTTTGCCTGGCCAAGGGAAAAGGGGATAGGGTGGGCTTGGAAAATGGGATGTTGCCTATTCTCCTCCCTATCTCCGCCTACGCCGACGCTCTGATCCTTCGCTTACGCTCAGGACAGGCCCAGGGGGCAGAGTTGGAGCTGGTAGATTTCCTACCTCGCTACTTCGCCGAGCGTGGCCTGCCCGACCTCTCCCCCCTCTTCACTGAGGAGCTGGAGCGAGGTCGTTGCCTCTTACTCTTGGACGGCCTGGACGAGGTGATAGGGGAGGAGATGCGCCTGGAGGTCGCCCGGCGGGTGAGGGATTTGGTGGGCCGCTATCCTGGCAACCGCTACGTGGTGACCAGCCGCATTGCTGGCTACCGCCCTGGTCTTTTGAGCGATAACTTCGCCCACTTCACCATCCTCCCCTTCAGTGACGAGGAGATGGAGAAATTCGCCCGCCAGTGGTGCTATGCCTACGAGAGGCCTGTCCTGACCCTGAGCGAAGGCGAAGGGGAAGGAATGGGAGCCGCCGAGTTGACTTCCGAGGCGGAGAGACGGGCCGAGGAGCGAACGAAGAACCTGATAGCGGCCATCACCAGCAAGGAAGCCATCAAGCGCCTGGCAGCCAACCCTCTGCTCGTTACCATCCTGGCCCTCATCCATTACCAGGGAACCAGGCTTCCGCATAGGCGAGTGGAGCTTTACAGGTTATGCGTGGAGGCATTGGCCGAGACCTGGAACCTGGCTCGCAGCCTCACGAGGAGGCCCATTGACCTGTGGCTTGGCGAGCAGCGGTTGGATGAGCGCTTTGTGGTGCAGCTCCTGGCCCCTATTGCCTTCTGGATGCACTCCGAGAGGCCAGGCGGCCTGGTGGGGCGGGAGGAGTTAGAAGAACGCATCGCCGTCTATTTCCAGGAAAGGGAAGGGAGGTCACCCGAGGAGGCGGGGAGGCTAGCCCACGACTTCGTGGAGTTGATCCGCGAGCAGAGCGGGCTCCTGGTGGAGCGGGGCCTGGACCAGTTCGGCTTCATGCACCTTACCTTCGAGGAATACCTGGCGGCGAGATACCTGGCCGGGCGGCGCGACGTGAA
>VGOG01000200.1 GCA_016875995.1 Chloroflexota bacterium | reverse complement strand
CGTCGCCGCTGGGACAGATGTAGGCCGTGTACTGCACTCCAGCGCTGATGGTGTACGCCTCGCCGAAGCTGTCGTTGGCCTCGTAGTCGTCAGGGGGGCAGGACGGCGTAGTCGTGGGGGTCGGCGTGGGCGGCGCGCTCAGCGTGACCAGCAGGCAGTAGTCGTCCTCGTCGCTGTAAGCCCCTCCGTAGCCGTAGATGTAGGCGCGGTAGTCCCCGGTCATGCTGGCCGTGTGCACGATCTGCTCCTCGGTGGTGCCGGAGTTGGTGGACTGGCCCAGCAAGGATCCCGATGGGTCGTACAGATACAAGTCGAAGTCGGCAGGCAGGCTGTACAGGTCCACGGTGATCTGCTGCCCGCTGGTGACGCTGAACTTGAACCAGTCCTCGTCGTGACTGGGACAGATGTAGGCGGCGCAGTACGAGATGCCGGTGCTGATGGGGCCATAGGCGGCGGCAAAACTGTCGTTGGGCTCGTAGCCATCAATCGGACAATCGGCAGCAGCATGGGCAAACAGCCCTCCTGCCAACATCAGCCCCACGACCAGCAGCACAATCTTAATCGAAGCCATTCGAGTTCGCATTTTTCTCCTCCTCTAATCTTTTGCACGACGCAAGGGCGACATCCAATGTGCCCATTATATCCCAGATCCTGCAAACAAGGAAAAAAACAAAGCTACCTGCCTCGATTGTGACAGGTAGCTTTGTTTTGTTAACCAAAGTCTACCTTGCCGGGTTTCAGGAGTAGCTCTTCAAGATAATGGGCATATAGACCCGGTGGCCGACGAAGAGGTTGACGCTGGCTGATCCGATGTGGCTGTCGCTGTCGGCAGCCCTCAGGGTGATGGTGTGCCAACCAGGCGAGAGGGTGAGCCCCGGCACGATCAGCGGCGCGCCACGACCCAGCAGCCCATCTCGGTCCGACCACCAGGACAGCGCGGCGTCGGAGAGCGGACCGTCCTCCGCATCGTAGGCCGAGCCGTCCAGGTACAAAGCCCGCTCCGGCGGCACCAGAGCACCCTCGCTCGGTGCGGTGATGACCACGTCGGGGGCCTTGGTGGGGACGAAGAAGGGGGCCGAGTCAGCACTGATGGTATGGAAGCCATCGCTGGCCAGCACGCGGATCCGCACCTCTCCGCCGCCCGGCAGCGACGTCGTGTCCAGCCGGTAGCTGGTCTCCGTGAGGTCTGTAGCGACTGGCATCCAGGTCTCGCCGCCGTCGTCGCTATAGAACACGCCGAAGGTCAGATCATCGCCGTCGGCGTCGCTGGCCTCCCAGATCACGGTCTGGATGCCGTCCCAAACCTCGCCGCCGCTGGGTGACATGAGGGAGATTTCGGGCGCGTTCGCGCTGGCAGCCCTCTCGTCCAACACTGTCTCGCCATGCAGGAGAGCCACGCGGGCCGTCTCCGCTGGGTAAGGCAGGGCGTAGGCGAAAGAAGCCACACCCACCGGCTCATCCCATTCCACAGGCGTGAAGGAGAGATCGAAGCAGTGGGTGGCCAGGGGTGCACCGGCCGGGTCGTGGAAGGCCAGGCAGTATTCGCCGCCTGTCGGTGGGGTGGGCGGTTCGGCGCCGGATTCCAGCACGACGAGGGGGTCCAGTTCGCCCCTATCGTCGTCGCCCACCAATCCACTGACCAAGACGTAGCGCTGCGGCTCGGAGAGGGCCGCAGAGCCACTGGTCGCAGAAGGAGCCAGCGCGTCGAAGAGCTTTTTCCAGTGATAAGGCGAGATCCACCTGTCTGAGCAGTAGCTCATGATGTCACTGGAACTGATGGGGTCTTTGATCTTCTGGCTGGCGACGTCAAAGCCCACCTCCTTGATATATCCGTTGTTGGGATAGGGCCAGTTCTGGTCGAGGAACGTCTTCGCACCACACGGCGCGTGAAACAGTTTCAGGTTGTGGCCAGCCTCGTGGGCTAGTATCTGGTACTGCTTCTCTTCACCGAAAGCGGCTTTCCCCTTGCCCGTGTAGACCGGTGGCGGCGCATCGGCAGCCCCAACGCCCAGCGGCGCTCTGGCGTCCTGGGGCAGCCAGGCAAAGATCTGATCGGGGGGCGACTTGCCAGACAGTTTCCACGCCTGCCATTGTTGCGTAAGGTGATTCAGCATCTCGCACTCACCGCACACCAGCTTCTTGGTATATGGGTCCGTGTAATTATCGCGCACGTCGGGGCCAGTGTAGTACCATTGGCCGCTGCCGAACTTCTGGTAGCTGAAAGTGCCGACAGGATAGATGTCCCCGACAAGCCCGTAGGCCGACTTCGAGGCCACCCACGTCGCGCTGGCCTTGGAGGTCTTCCAAAGCTTGAACCCGGACCAGTCGTGGGATGGCTTGGGGTGATAGTCCACAATCACGTAGCCGATGCTGAGCGATTTGCGCGTCTTAAACTCCATGTCCACCGTGCCTGTGGCCGGATAGCGGTTGTTGGTGTAGTCAGGCTCAAGCCGGGCCTTATCGCTGTTGACCTCGGCCCAGATGCTCACCTTGTGGTCGGTGGGCACAGTCAGATAGAAGTTGGCTGAGCCCAGGATGGACCCTCGCCGGGCGGGGCCGCTGGCACAGACCGCGTTAAAGTAGGTGTAGGTGCTATATCCACTCGTGCCATAGCTCACATTTATGTCCACGCGCACCGACCCTGCGGATTCAGGGGTGAAGCATACACCAGGCGTGGTGGCGTAGACACGTATCATGGCCGGCTTTCCAGCGGCCAGCGGCAACTGGTTATCCTGGGTGCAGAACTTGCCCATGTCCCCCTCATTCTGGTCGTAGCACTGGATGGCTTGGGTCACTTCGATGCCGTCAATAATGAAGTCTTCCGGGGTTTGGGGGTCAGGAGGAGCCGTTGGGGGAAGTTTGTTCACCGGCTCCACCACGACGTCGGGCCAGAGTTCGAAGATGGATTTGACCCAGAAGTAGTTGTCGGGGAAGGGGGGTATAGGTAACTGAAGAAGGCTGCCAGCGTGCATCCTGAGCTGGCTCATCTCAAACTGAATCCAGAGTTGATCTGTGACGCGGCCGCCGCTGCCCGATTCAGCACTGTCCACTTCGTACGCCGGGTCTACCAGAGCGAGGTTGAGGTAAACATATTGGCCGATGGTGCCCGCATTGCCCCCGTAGCGCAGCTCGTAACTGCCATCGCGGTTGGTGGGTACGCTGACCAGCCGCTCACCTAACTCGCTGGCCTCCTGGGAACCATATAGCCCCACTTCCATCGGAATCGGACGCGGGAAGGGCGAATCGGCGGTGAAGTCCACCCGCCCCGTGAACACCAGCAGGCCGTAAGTGGAGAACTCGGAGGTGTTGTAGAACCAGTCGGTGGCGGTGGCGGTGACGTTGGCGGCGGTGGTGCTGCCGCTCCACGACCAGTGGCCGCTGCTGTCGGCGACAGCGGTGGGCGGGGAATGGACGTACTGCCCCTCGTCGGCGGGATCAGAAAAGACCTCCACCGTGCAGCCGGCGCAGGCGGTGCCGCTGACGCCGCCGCTCGTCACACTGGTGATGACCGGCGGCGCCAGCTCGGTGTTGCCCCCGCTCACCAACTCGATGCCCTTGCCCCCGTTGGCGGTGATGGCGTTGAGCGTGATCCAATTGTGAATCGCGCCCTCGACGCGCACGCCGTCGCTGCCGTTGTGGGCGATGGTGTTGGAGCTGATGGCGTTGTCCATCCCGCCCACCACGTGCACGCCGTAGAAGCCGTTGCCCAGCTTCCGGACCCCGCTGGGGTCGGTGCCAATGCCGTTGCCGTGGACGAGGTTGAGGTCGCTATTCACGATGGCCACGCCGCTCCAGCCATTGCCCCCGATCACGTTGGGCGGCAAGTAGTCGGCGCCCACCCGGTTGTCCATCGCGCCGCCGTATATGCCCACGCCGTGGTGGCCGTTGCCCAGCGTGGATTTGCCGCCCAGGGCCACGCCGATCAGGTTGCCCCCCACCTCGTTGCTCCAGGTGTCGCTCCCCTCGATCATGACCCCGCTGTGGCCGTTGCCGGCGATGACGTTGCCATCTTCCCCGGACTCACCGCCGACGCTGTTGTATCGAGCGCCCCCGTAGATGTGAACGCCGTGCCCGCTGTTGGCCCAGGCGCCAGCGCCGGCCTCGTCGGTGCCGATGTAGTTGCCGATCACCTCGTTGTAGTTCGTCCCCGTGCCCGTGATGGCCACACCGTCCCCGCTGTTGCCGGAGATCAGGTTGCGGCCCAACGGCCCGCCCACCGTGTTGTGATGGGCCCCGCCCTCGATCCGCACCCCGTCGCCGGCGTTGTCCACGATGTGGTTGCAGGCCACCACGTTGTTGTTGCCGGTGACGAGCACGCCGTTGGCCGGCCAGTTGCTCAGGATCAAGCCCAGGAGCTTCGTGTGGGATCCATTGACCACGAAGCCGTTCATGCAGGATGGCATCAGCGTGCCGTCCATGACCACGAACATCGGTTCCACGCACGTGCCGACAGTGAGCCCGTCGGTCGTCAGGTCTGGCAGCGCGGTCTCAGGACGGATAATCCATTGGCCGTCCGCGAAGCCGGGGTCGTCCTCGGGGATGTCGAAGCGGATGGTGGTGGGGATTTCCCCTTCGTTGGCGGCATTGATGGCCTCGCGCAGGGTGCAGTCCCCGGCCTCAAGGGGGTCGCACCTGCCGTCGTCGTGATCCGCTGTGGTGTTGACCACTTGCTCCTGGGGCTCCACCTCTTCCACGTAGAAGATATTGTCCTCGTAGACACCCCGTTCCAGGTCCCTGAACAGGATGGAACCGTCGGGCTGCACCTCTCCGTAGACTGACTCCGCCTCCATCACGCGGTAACGCGAGTCGGCCATCACCAGCTTGTACTCAGATTGCGGCACTTCCGACAGGTTGTCGGACAGGGTGAACTGGCCCTCCGCGTCGGTGAGGGTGCGGTCTATCTCCTCCCACTCCTCGCCGAGCTTGGCCCATAGCTTGACGAGAACGTCAGGGAAGCACTTAAAGATCGGCTGCCAGGGTGGGCAGGTCTTGCCGACGAACGCCACACTGATAATGGCCTTCTTCGGCGAGGAGAACTCGGAGGTGTCGCCGCTCTTGGTGAGGGTCGTCGTCACCCAGGCCGAAGAAGGCACCAATCCCGTCCACTGCCAACTGCCGTCCGACTGGGTGGTGGCCTTGCCGAGCGGGGTCTTGCCCTCGGCGGGTTGGGCGGTCGTGTGCGACGGATTGCTGAAGATCTCCACCGTGCAGCCGCTGCAGGTGGGGTTGGTGGTCCCCGAGACGCTCGTGGTGCTGACGAAGTTGACCACCGGCGGCTTGAGACGGGAGTTGCGGATCCCCAGCAGCATGTTATCGTAGATGCTGTTCCAGGTCACCACGTTGTACCCCGGCCACCCGCCGAGGGGGCCAAACTCTACGCCATCGCCGCTGTTGTAGGCGATGACGTTGCCCGGCCCGATGGTGTTGGCGGCGGCCGATTGCTGCAGCCGCACGCCGGCACCCTTGTTGGGGAGCGCCTGGTCCGAGGTGGCCTGGATGCCGATGCGGTTGTTGGCCACCACGTTGTAGTTGCTCCCCGACGCGGCGATCACGATGCCCGGTCCATCGTTTCCGGAGATGACGTTGCCTTTGCTGGTGTCGCTGGCGTGACCGATGGTATTGTGGTGGGCGCCGCCGTCGAGGATAACCCCAGCCGAGGTGTTGGGTTGTGCGCCAGACGCCGCACTGCCGATCAAATTGGCTGTCAGGACGTTGTTATAGGGGGCGCTGATGCCTCCGATGCGCACGCCGATGGAGAAGGAGTGGATGACGTTGGCGTGGATGGTGTTATCGTGAGCCCCATTCAAGATGGTCACGCCCTGCCAGGCGTGGTAGATACCAGGTGTGTGGGCCAGGCCCTTGATGATGTTACACTCGACGGTGTTGTGATGGGCTTCCGTGCCGTACATGGACACCGCTGATCCGTATTGGCTGCCGTAGATGTTGAGAAAGGCCAGCTTCCCGTTGGCGCTGGCTGTGACGAAACCGGCTTGGGTGGAAATGAAGTTCACGATGATCTTGCCGTAGCCGAAGCAGGCTTGAACAGAGGCCGATGCTTGAGGGGATGTCCGTTTGGACTGCCCCACTTCGGCCCGACCATCAATCTGCGTCCCGTCGTCTGCGATCTCCGGCAGGTCGCTCTGAGGGCTGATCATCCACTTGCCCGTGTCCGGATCGTAGCCGGGGTCGTCAGTAGGGATGTCGAACAAGATAGTGTCGGGGCCCGCGTGCTCGTTGGCGATGCGCATGGCCTCGCGCAGGGTGCAGTCTCCCCTGTCCAGGGGCAGACACTCGCCATCGTCGTGGTCGGCTGTAGTGTTCACCACCCACTCCTCCGGCGCCTCACCGGTGGGCGTGGCCGTTGGGGTAAGTGTGGGCGTTGGCGTCGCCACCCCGCAGGCCCACAGGATGACGTCGTCCAGGCGGAAGGTGCTGGGCACCTCGCCATCGGTGTGCACCAGGAAGGTCACCGCTACCGTCTGGCCCGCGTAATCCGTCAGGTCCACCGCCGCCTGCTGCCATTGCCCCAGGGGCGCCACGGCCCGCAGGGTGAGCAGGTGGTCCGCTTGCTCCTCGTACTGGACGATCACCTCCACGGCGTCACCGGGCTGCTCGATCTCGGCCTCGGCTAGCCACCAGAACTCCAGTCGCACCGGGTTAGCCGCAGCCGGAATGCTGACTACTTGCAACAGCTCCCCTCCGGCGTTGTCGGCGCCGCCCAGCCAGGCGCCATGGTCAGTGTCTCGCCCTGTCCCCAGGCCGACGTCGCCGAAGGCAGCCCAGGGCGACAATGAACCGGTCTCGAAGTCGCCGTTGATCAGCAGATCCTGGCAGTTGGGAGGCAGGGTAGTGGTGGGGGTGGGTGTGGGGGTAGGTGTATCCGTCACGCGGGTGGTGGTGGGCGTGGGGGTGGCAGTGGGCGTGCGTGTCGAAGTGG
>VGOG01000199.1 GCA_016875995.1 Chloroflexota bacterium | reverse complement strand
TCACAGAACCGAGGCATATCATACACCAAGTTGCGTTTTTTGTCCAGCCCGTAAGCTGAATGATCAGGTTAGCGTCGCGGTCAAGGTCCAGGGTTCGGACGTCACACTCTGGGAAGTGCGGCCACAGACCGCTGGGAATGTCGCTGATTGTCATTGATGGATGCCTACCGTCCGCAATGTTCTACCCATCAGCGGTTGTGTCATCCTGCCGGCGGCTCATAGCGCTCGTAGTAGCCCAGAACCTGGCCGTCTGGGCCGCGCACCGCCCGCATGTAGATGCGGTGCTTTTCGTTGTCAGTAATGAGCCGTTCTTCCTCTCCGGCCTGCATGGCCGCCAGAATCTCGATGATCTGCCGCTGCGATTGCTCGTTGTGACAATCCAGCAGCGAGCGACCGAGCAGGCTTTCCCCCTCGCTGTAGTAAGTGATGGCGGCCTTGTTCAGGTAGCGGATCATGTGCTCTGTATCGGCGAACAGTAGCGGGTCTTTGAGGCTGTCCAGGATGGCAGCCATGAGGGTAGGGTCAATCATTGCGCCTCCTTCTTCTCAGCGATATAACCTTCCAGCAGCTCAAAGGCTGGTTCCATACCCTTGATGCCCGCCGCCTGGATCATTTCCAGGTCACGGAGCACGTCACGGACGACCCCTGGCGTGGCGCAGATCTCCAGCGCCCGCTGGTATTCGGCCAACGCCGGGGCGAGCAACTCAGCTCGCTCGCCCTCCTCCGCCCAACGCGGGTCGCAGACTGCCTGTCCTATCAACGCCGCCGCCAGCGCATAGCGTGGTTCGTACAAACCCGCCGTCTTGTCCAACCTGGCACGGCAGCGGACAGCCGTATCCACGAAGGTCTCCCCAGCGGCCGGGTCGCACTGATGCAGAAGGACAGTCCCCAGCACCAGTGCCGCTAGGTGGCTGGTCTCCGGCACGCCCAAGTCACGCGCTTCCTGGCAATGCTGGCGGGCTTTGGGGAACTCGCCGGTGGTCAGCAAAGCCTTGCCCAACCCCAGAAATGCATAGCTTTCACCTGAGCGGTCGCCGATTTCACGAGTGATGGCCAAGGCCCGCTCATAGAATTCGATGGCCCGCTCGACCTGCCCCAAGGTGAGGTAGGCAAGGCCCAGGTTGTCGAGTTCCGCCCATTCCAGGTGGTGGTCACCTATCTGGCAAGAGATAGCCAGGGCCTCTTCGTAGAGCTTGATGGCCCGTTCAACCTACCCCAGGGCGTAGTAGGTTCTGCCCAGGTTGCCAAGGTCAATCCCTTCCCCCCGGCGATAGCCAATCTCGCGGACGATGACCAAGGCCTCTTCGTAGAGCTTGACGGCCCACTCGAATTGCCCCAGGGCAAGGTAGGCGGCACCCAGATTGCCGAGAGTCGAGCCTTCCTGTGGGCGGTAACCGATCTGGCGGGCAATGGCCAGCGCCTTTTCATACAACTCGATAGCCCGCTCGATCTGCCCCAGGAAAAGGTAGGCATTGCCCAGATTGCTGAGATGTCCCCCTTCCCCTGCATAGTCACCTATCTCGCGGGCGATGGCCAAGGCCTCTTCGTAGAACTCAATAGCCCGTTCAACCTGCCCCAGGTCGTAGTATGCGTTGCCAAGGTTGCCCACGACAACTCCCTCTTGCCGGCGGTCGCCTATCTGGCGGAAGATTTCCAGGGCTTGCTCATAGAATATGATGGCCTGCTCAACCCGCCCTAGATCGAAGTGGGCACGGCCCATGTTGCCGAGACAGCGCCCTTCCCCTACACGGTCACTTATCTCGCGGGCAATGGCCAGCGCCTTTTCATACAACTCGATGGCTCGATGGACTTGCCCCAGCATTCGGTAGGTGCGGCTCAGGTTACCGAGACATCGCCCTTCCCCTGAACGATCACCTGTGCTGCAGGCAATGGCTAATGCCTCTTCATAGAGTTTGATGGCCCGCTCGAACTGCCCTAGGTTGTAGCAAGCGTTGCCAAGATCGCCCACAACAACTCCTTCCCTCCGGCGGTCGCCTATCTGGCGGAAGATTTCCAGGGCTTGCTCATAGAATGCAATGGCCTGCTTGACCCGCCCCAGGTCCAGGTAGGCGGTGCCTAGGTTGCCAAGACATTGTCCTTCCCCCACACGGTCACCTATCTTACGGGCGATAGCCAGCGCCTCTTCGTAGAACTTGACAGCCCGCTCGACCTGTCCCAGGGTTCGGTAGGCACGACCCAGGCTGATCAGATTGGCCACCCGCAAGCCAGGGTCTGTCAACCGCCCCAGGAGCTTCTCTCGTAGTTCAACCAGCCGGGCATAGTAGCCCCACAGGCGCAGGCAGTCGAAGTCAATCGGCTCCAGCACCCAACAAGCGCCGTCGTAATCCCCGGCGCGGACGCGATGCTCGAACTCGACAAGTTGGGGAGCCAGGTCGTCTATCGTCTTCCACTCGCTTTCGGGCTTACGAATGCTGGCATAGAAATCGGCGGCGCGCAGCTCCAGGTTGCGCCGGTTGTAGGCGTATGCTTTTTCATCTTCGGGTAGCTGGCGGTAAACGTGATCTCGGTCCAAAGGGTGTAGGCTGTATTCGCCGGTGATGCGGCTGACGCTCACAAAGTAGCCACTGACTAGGCGATACAGGCAAGCCCGGACGTCTAGACCAGGGAACCAGGGATGCAGTAGGTAAACTATAGCGGTCTCGTCCACCGGCCGGTCGAAGATGGCCAGAGCCTCCATGACCCGGCGCTCATCTTCTCTCAGGCGGCGGTAGCCTTCGTCCACCAACTGTTCCACCACCTCAGCGCCGAATGCCGCCTCGTCGGACAGCAATTTGGGCAGGCTGGCGGTCGGGTCTCGGTGCAGTATGCCAGCCAGGATTTCCAGGGCACGGGGGATGCCCTGCGTGAGTCTAGCGGCGCGGCGCAGGTCTTCCTCCGGCGCGTCGTGCAAGCCAAGTGTCCCCTGTGGGTCCAGGTCACGCAGGAGGGTGACGGCCTCGTCCTCGGCTAGGCCTTCGCACAAGAGGATGCGGCGCGCCCCGCGCAGCGCCGAGGCGGCAAGCCGAACCTCTTCCCTCGAGGTGACGACCAATCGCACCCCATCGGGCTGAATCAGGCAGCGATCGACGAAGAGACGCAAGCCTTCCTCAGCGATGTCTCCCTCTTCTGTCAGGTAGTCCTCCAAGTTGTCCAGGAGGATGAGGTACAGGCCGTCCCGCATGGTCTCCAGCAGGTATTCAACCTTGGTGGCCAAGGACGTGTCTCTATCGGCCCAGCGGGCGGCCAGCTTGCCGGCGGCCGGCTCGCCAAGCATCCGCCCCACATCGGTGTAGATACGCTCCAGGCTCAAGCCGGTGCTACGCGTGCTGAGGTAGAGGATGCCGTCTATGGGAAGCACCCTCTCCTCGCCGGGGATTGGCAGCTTGCCCCGTTCCAAGTCGGCCAAGACGCGGCTGGCGAGGGCTGTTTTGCCCATCCCGCCCCGCCCAACCACGCTGACCAGGCGCACACTGGCTTCGGCCAGGTGGTCGCAGAGGGCTCGCGTCTCACGGAGGCGGTCTTTGAAATGGGTCACGTCCAATGGACGGAGGTTGACCACGCGCTGGCGCTCGCGCATCTCGCGACGCTCCTTGTCGGCCTGGGCTTGCCTGACCCGCAAAGAGTCCATATCGGCGTCCAATCGCTCCTGTGCCCACTTGGCGACGGACGCAGCAACCTGCGCAGCCAGTTCCTCAGGGGTCTTGAAGAACTGTAAGAGGTGAGCAGCCATGAGTTCTCGCCGCAGGGCTTCGATCTTCTCCCCGCCCACGCCTTTCTCCATCTTGCTGTGCGGCCAGGGCGCATCTTCGTCCAGCAGGAAGATCAGGCGCTCCAAGCCGAACTCGCCCCCTCGCCGATACTCCAGCTCGGTGATGGACTGCTCCTGGCCGGGCGGAATGTAGCCATAGCGCCAGGCAAAGATGCCGACGTAAGTGTCGCAAGAGGCCACGTCAGCCAGACATTTGTCGAGCGGGCGTTCGTCGGTGGCCACGTAGTCCTCCATGGCGATCACATCGTACCGCATCTTGCGCAAGATGTCATAAACTTGCTGGCGGTGCTCCACAAGGTCGCTATAGGTTGAGGAGATGTAGATTTTGGTCATTCCCACCCCCTACCACATCAAGTTTAGTAACTGTGTAGTGTCCTCAGTTTTGCCTGCAAGAGCGAGGGGTCCTTGCGGCGAAATGCGTCTATAAAGGCTTCGTCCGCTTCGATGCTCCCATCAATCTCTGCGCGATGGTCGTAGTAATAAGCCATAGCAGCGTACACACCGGCCAAATCCAAATCGTACTTGCCAGCGATTTCCTCCAGTGATTGGCCCAGGCGCAGGTGCATGATGACGATGTCGGCCACTGTGATGCGCGTGCCCGCAATGTGGGGCCGCCCGCCACGCACGTCTGGTGTAATTTCGATGTGGTGATCTAAGACAATTTCCATAAGTACCTTCCTCTTTTCGGCTTTTACTTCCCCGACTCCTCCACGCCACCCATTATACCACATTGGTATCAGAGTGACAAGACAAGGCTCCTCACAAGTCCAAGCCAAACCAAAAAGGGCTCACCCCATCGGATTGCACTGGGTGAACCCTCGCAGCCTGCCTCGCTCGCCCCCCTAGAGACCAACACGCTCAAGTCGCCTGCTTCTCCTCTGCACCGACGCTCTCTAAGTAGCTCTGTACCTCCCTCCTGGCCCTGGATAAATAGCGCAACAAGGCTCTGTCAGAGCCCTTAAACCCTTTGATGGCCCGCTGCGCACAGGTGCAGCAACCAAGGGAAGCCCTGTAGCTGCCAAGATCACATCTCAGACACTTACACAGCTTGATCATCATCAAGCAGAAAGCCAAGCTGTCCTCGTGTGTCTCTGGCAAAACAGAAACTCGCCCTACTAACTCGTCCCATTGCTCATCCCTCAACCCCTTGAGACCCAAGATGCAACGGGGTGGAAACAGGATCTCGCTCTCAGGATACATCTACTACCACACCTCTATCTTAATTTACACAAAGGAGGCCGTCGAAGTAGCCCCCCTCGGTACTCCTAGGCCATCCGCACCTGCAGATAGCGGAGCACATCGCTGCGACGCAATAAGCCGATCAACCTCTCCCCCTCCACCACCGGCAGTTGGCCAACGTCACGAGCGTTCAGGCGCGCCAAGATAGTACTGCCACCATCCCCAGGGGAGACGGTCTCTAACTCCGCCCAAGGGGTCATGACTTCGCTTATCTTCGTGAAAGGCCACCTCTCTCTGGGAACAGCTTTGACGTCGTGCAGGCAGATGATGCCCCGCAGCAGGCCGACATCGGCCACGGGATAGGAATGTTCGCGGTGACGCAACACGTACTCATCCACTAACTGCTGCAGGGTGAGATCCCCGCTCACCGTAGCGAAGTCCGTGGTCATCAGATCGCCAGCCCTGACCTCCCCCAGCATCTCTCTGACCAGCACCTGCCGATAGCCACTGGTGGCCGCACTGTACAGAAACCAGCCGATGAAGATGATCCACAGTCCGTCGAGCCATCGGCCTCCGAAGATCTGCCAGGTACCCCCCAGCATGAACAGAAAGGCTATCCCCTGGCCGGCCCAGGAGGCCAATCGGGTGGCCACCTTCAGGTCCCCGCTGAGCCCCCAGATCAATGCCCGCAGCACTCGCCCCCCATCCAAAGGGAAGCCAGGGATGAGGTTGAAAATGGCCAGGCTAACGTTGATCATGGCCAGATAGCGGGCCAAGGCGCTCAAGGGCTGGATGAGAGCTCGAGTCAAAAACCAGAGGACGCCGAAGGCCATCGCGGTGGCCAGGCTGAAGAGGGGCCCCACGATGGCCATGAGCAACTCCTTGAGCGGCTCATCTGGCTCCTCGGTGATCCTGGCCACACCGCCGAAGATGAAGAGGGTGATACTGTGCACCCCTTCTCCCTGACCGATGGCCACCAGGGAGTGGGCCAGCTCGTGGCCCAACACCGAGCCGAATAAGAGGATGCTCGTAATCACGCCCACCATCCAATGTAACCAGGTCGGCCAGCGGGGATATTGCTGGGGAAAATGTGCCCCGGCCAGGGTCCAGATGACTAAGGCAAAGATGATGAGCCAACTGGAATCAATGTTTATGGCGATGCCAAAGACCTTCCCGATACGCCAAGTGGTTCTCATCATGTCACGTAATCCTTCCCATAATTTTACCAGATTTGACCCCATTCGTCAAGAGTTTATGTTAAATGTTGAGCGGTCCAGCACGCAGACCATCTCTCCATTGGCACAGGATTCACATTCGCACTGAAGGGTGGTGTGGGCGATGTCGAAATCGTGCTTCAAGAGCGACCGCACCCGCTCCACGATGTCCACGCTGCAACTGGTCAGTTGGTCATCGATCAGAAGGTGGGCACTCAAAGCATGGAGTCCCGAGGTGATGCTCCAGATGTGCACGTCGTGGATGTCCCTCACCCCGTCCACTTTCTGTACCGCCTCCACCACCTGGCGCAGATCAATGCCCTTGGGCGTGGCCTCCAACAGGATGTTGACCGCTTCCACGGTGACCCGGTAGGCACCGCCCAGGATGAGGAGGGCGATGATCACACTGATGATGGGGTCAATGATGTACCAGCCGGTGAAAAGCATCACCAGGCCACCTACGATGATCCCCACCGAGGAGAGGGTGTCACCCAGGACGTGCAGGAAGGCACTGCGGACGTTGAGGCTCTCTCCTCTCTGCAGAACCAGGATCGCCGCCACGTTGGCCACCAGCCCGATGACGGCGATGGCCAACATCCCTGGCCCCTGCACCGGGCTGGGTTTCAGGATGCGCTGGTAGGCCTCGTAGAAGATGTAGAGGCAGATCAAAATCAAAGCCACCCCGTTGGCCAGGGCAGCCAGGATCTCCAAACGATGGAAGCCGAAGGTGTGTTCCTTGCTGGGAGGCCTCAAAGCGAAGTCAATGGCCAGAAAGCTCATCACCAGGGAAGCCACGTCAACCAGCATGTGACCGGCGTC
>VGOG01000198.1 GCA_016875995.1 Chloroflexota bacterium | reverse complement strand
ACGCCATCATCGTCCAATTCGTCGGTCCAGATGATGATCCGCATGGTCTGGGTTTCAAAGTCGTAGCGGACAATCTCCCAAAGAAGCAGATCGTGGCCAGTCACGGCGTCGGTGTACTCACCCCACAGACCGACACCCTGATGTCGCCGGGCTGTCTCTGGGTCAAACACGAAGTGATCGAAGATGAGGCGGCCGCCGGGGGCCAGTTGGTCGTAGATGAGGTGCAGGCCGGCCCGCTTGTCGTCCAGGGTCACCAGGTGACCAATGGTGTGGAAGGGGATGGTGATGAGCTGGGCTGGTTCGGGCAGGGTGAAATCGCGGAAGTCAGCCTGGATGAGAGTGAGCAGGCGGGCCACGCCAGCGGCCTCGGCCCGCCCCCGGCAGAGCGCGAGCATCTCGGCCGAGGAGTCCACGCCGATGATGGGCTTCCCTTGCCGGGCGGCTTCGATGGCGATGCGACCGTTGCCCACGCCCAACTCGACCACCGGCCCTGCCGTGCGCAGGTACTCCTCAACGTAGAAGGGTAGGTTGCGCTTTGTGACCGGCGCCTCCTCCACCCAGATGTCGTAAATATCGGCAAAGGTGTCATACTCGACAGTTTTATGCATGATTGTCCTCCTCGCAATTCTATCCTCCCCCGTGCTGTCGGCAGAAAGCGATCTGCTGCCTCAGGTGAAATCGTGCCTTCTCCTCGTCCTCGGCCTCCAGTGCTTCGGGGTGCAGTTCCACCGTGGCGATGCCGTCGTAGCCATCCGGGGCCAGTCGGCTGATGAGCGCACCCAGCGGCAGGAAGCCATCCTCCAGACGGCGATGCTCCCGGACACGCCGCCCCTCCCGGCGGGCATTAGACAGGTGCACGTGCACCACTCGCTCCCGCACGTGCTCGTAGACCGTCAGCAGATCCAACCCTTTCGTCGCCAGGTGGGTGGTGTCCAGGTTCAGGTGAGGGAAAGCGCCCCACTCCTCCAGCCCGTTCATCCGCCACATCTCCAGCGGGGCAAAGGGCCACCAGCGAACCCACTTCAGCGGCATGTTCTCCACGGCGATCACTGGATTGGGATGGGCCCGCTGCCAGGCCCTGAGATCGTTGCGCAGCCAGCGGACATAGGCCCTTTCCCTCCAGTAGGGCAGGTGGATGATGATGACCTCCGCGCCCACGGCGCGAGCCAGTTCCGCTGTAGCAGCGATGCTCTCCGGTTGAGTCCGAGGCCAGGCTGGCAGCCGCTTTGGGTGGAAGGGAGCGTGGAGGCTAAGGATGGGCAGTCCATAGCGCTCCATCAGCCGCCGCAGGTAGACTGGCTGGCGGGTATCGAATCTGGAATCAACGAGCACCTCGATGCCATCGAAGCCAGCCTCGGCGGCCAGGGCAAAGACGCGGTCCAGGCCATAGGTATAGAGGGAGCCTGTGGAAAGGGCGAAACGCATTGGTCATCCTCTCGCAAGCAGCGCGTCCAGCGCTGCACTCATTGCTGGCGCAGCTTCGGCGAGTCAAACCAGAGCCCGCTGACCAGCAGCCGCTCTCCAGTGACGTTGTAGACGACCCGCACCGTTACGTGCTCCTCCCGCTCAAATCGGGCATCGTACACAACCGTGCGGAACGGCTTCTGCTCAGTGACCTGGGTCATTTGACGCGAGACGTACTTGCCAATCTTGCCGATCACCATGGCATAGACTTGCTCAAACTGCGCTTCGCTGCTCGCGGCCTTCATTTTTGAATCCATATCCTGGATGTAGGTCGCGTAGTGGTGATTGCTCAGCGATACCAGCAAGTTCTCGGTCATGGCGTCCACCTGATTGGCAAAGGCGGTGGCTTCTTCGGCCGGCAGGGTTTTGGCACCAGCGCAACCGGTCAGGGAAAACAAAGCCACCAGTCCGATCACCCATGCCTTGTTCACGATACACCTCAAGTATGCTTCAGTTCGGTTCATTTCATACCTCCCAGACCTAAGACCAGCGGGGTTAGCACGTGCAGCACGATGTCGGCGCTGAAATGGGCCAACATGGCTGCTTCCAACCCACGTTTCCAGTACAGGTGCCCAAAGACGAGCCCGCCGATGCCGTTCAGCACGACGGCACGAGCTACCACCAGGGCCGTCAGGGGAACCAGGGCCGCCGTCGCCGGCAGGTGGCCCAAGCCGAAGAGGATGGCCGCGCCCAGGTTGGCTGTCCAGAAGGCCCCGGCCGCTGGCTGGCCAGGAGCCTTTCGCCACACCAGGCCCAGCAGCCAGGCCAGAAGGGACATCAAGAACAGGCGCATGAACAGCTCTTCGGTGATGCCGCCATAGAAAGAGGCGAGGAGTCCCTGCCAGGCAGGGGGAGTTACCACAGCAGGTGCCACGGGGGGCATTCCTCGAGCAAAGGCCACCAGGTCGAGCAGGATGATAACCACGGCGGCCGCAGCACCAGCCAGGATGGATGGCGTCAGAATCGCCCGCAGTCGCTGTCCCACCGCCTGCCCGTCCAGCCGTGCCTCCAGGAGCGGCGCACCCAGGCCAACCCGCCTTGCCAGGAGCAACCCCAGCCCCACAGCGATGGCTACCAACACCGCATTCTGGCCGACCTGGATGGCGATCAGCATAGCCAGAGGCATGGGCAAAGGTGGCATCGTCTCCAGCATGGGGGCCTGCAGGGTCAGGGTGTAGGGCAAAACGGCGATCACCCCCACGACCCCGGCCGCCCATAGAATCAGAAATTCGCGCCAGTTGAACGGTTTTCTCTTCATCAAGACCTCCTTTACGCCGGCACAGCGACAGCGATCAGCCCTGCCCGCTGCCGGGTGCCGGGGCCCTCCGGCAGCACCTCCCGATCGAACCGCTCGCACAAATCCACGAACTCCTGGAACAGGGCCTGGTCCTGACACGCCCGCTCCACCGCCTCCGAGTCACAGAAGTTGGCCAGGCTACCCAGCCCACCGCAGCGCAGGACTCGCATTCCCGCCTCCTCCAGGAGGGCTCGTAGCTCCCCTGGCAGGAAGGCCCTGAATCCAGGAAAGTAGTCCTGGGTCACTCCCTTGCTCAATAGAGGGTTCTCCGGGAACTGCTCCTGGTGCCACTTCCCCCGGTCGAACATGGCCCCCACGGCCGGCAAAAGGCACCCGACCACCTTGACGCTGGCAGATACCCAGACGGGGATCATCCAGGCCCGGTGGGAGACGGTCAGGATTAGCTTCTTGCGGGTCACCCGGCAGGTCTCCCGCAGGGCCTGCTCAGCCAGGGAACCGCAAAAGGAGATCGCACCGTCCATGTTCAGCACCAGGTCAAAGGAGCGATCAGAGAAGGGCAGCGCCACCGCGTTGGCCTCCACAAACCGCAAGTTTTGCAGCCCCTCCGAATTGTGGCGAGCGAGAGCCAACATGGCCGGCGAGAAGTCCACGTGGGTGACGGCGAAACCCCGCCGGGCCAGGGGGATGGAGAAGGCTCCCGTGCCCGCGCCGACGTCGAGAACGGTGCGGACACCTGCCAGGTGCCGCTCGATCTCCCGCCAGCGCAAGGCGCGGTTGACCGCCTCGTCGGCCAAATCCTGTTCCTCTTCAGGGGCCTTGGCGTCCCACCAGGCCATCTCACGATCAAAGTCCACTCTCATGCATTCCCCGGTACAAGTCGCGCAGGCAGCCGATTTCGGCACCGTGATGGGCATCGTGATGGATCATGGTCCAGAAGATGCGCCAGGTGGGCCAGGGTTCTCCCCAGTTGGTGAGCCGCATCTCCGCTAAGTCTGCGTCGCTGAGGCCGTCTAGTGCAGCTCGCAGCCGGGCGTGGCCCTCCTCCAGCCAGGCGATGGCGTCAGTGGCGGTGTGAGGGATGTCCAGTTCGTCCCAGGTCAGCTTCCCTGGGCCAAAGGCGTACTCGTGGTACATGATCTTGCAGGCCGCGACGTGTACCAGCCGCCAGGCGATGGTGGTGAAGGGCGGTGGCTCTGGCGCCGGGTCGGCGTAGTCTACCACCCAGCGGCCACTCTCGTCAGGGTGCACCGTCCAGCAGCCAGATACAGGTTCCCAGAAGAACTCCTCGTCGGTCAGGCCCTCCAGCCGTCGGCGCAGGGTCTGCCAGGCTTCATCCATCTCGGCGGTCAGCAGGTCAACTGTTTGTCGGGTCATTGTTCCATCTCCTCGCTTCGCAGGCCGTGGGCGTGCTCACGATCGTGGCGGAAGTAGACCCAGATCCACTGGTAAGGCGTGCCCTGTGGTCCCCAGGGGAAGGGAAAAGACCGATCCAACTCGGCCTGACTCATCCCCTCCAGAACCTCCAGCAGCGCGCGGCGGGCCGCGTGGAGGTCGGCCCAAACGTCCTCCCACGGCTGATCCCGACGGGCCTCCGCGTGGACCTGGTTCCAGACATCTATGTCTTCGACGTGTTCAACCTGGGGCGCGTGGCCAGCGGCCATCTGGCGCAGGCCCTCCACGCCGAACCACTCCCAGTCCGCCAGGTGCCCCAGCACGTCTTTGAGGGTCCACTTTCCACAAACGGGCCGGAAAGCTCGCTCCTCGACGGGCACCAGGGCAGCAGCGGTCAGCAGTTCATCGCGCGCAGCGGCCAGGGCGGCCAGCAGGACCGCCTGGGGGCCGGTCTTCCCTCTCAACCCTTCCGCCTCCCGCCAGGCGGCGACCTGGGCGGCGTGTTCGGCATCGTGCTGCCACTGGACCCGCAGTGGGACAACGGAGAACGACCAATCCCAACCCGCATAGGAACGACGCCGGAAGAATTCCACTTCGGACAAGCTCTTCAGCCAGGCCACCCAGTCTGCTCGGGCAGCCTGCAATTCGGCCACTACCTCGGCCAGGGTTCGATCGCGCCATTCAGCGACGAAGGCTGCGTTAGAGGCATCGAAATCCTGCACCGCTGTGAAGTCAGGGGCCTCCCCGTCCACCATGCATTTCATCGTCCGCTCTTCCCAGCGGTCCCAGGCAGCGATGTGGGCCAGCAGGTCCTTGACGGTCCAACTGTCAAGCATCGGCACCTCGGTGAGCAACCTCTCGTCCAGGCCGATGAGCTGCTCCAGCAGTCCGGCGCGCTCGGTGGCCAGGCAGGCCAGGAGGTGCTGCCGCCGGGCGGCCAGGATCTCCCGCACCTGGGCGGTGTGCTCCCGCTCGTGCTCCAGGAAGCGACGCAGCGCCTTGCGTGCCGTCCAGGGCTCCTCGGGATGCTGAGTCCAGTGGGCGGGGTAGAAGACACCGCATCGCTCCTCTTCGGTGAGCAGGCGCAGCCGGGCCACGGCAGTGCGCCGTTCCATTTCCAGGAACTCGAAGGTTGGCAGCTCCTCGTCGCGCTCCCACTCGGGGGGCAAGGTTTCAGGAGGCACCAGGCGGGAGACGTACCACTCCTCGGCGTTGCCGATGTGACGCAGCGAGCGCCGGATGTTGAACGAGCACGGGTCAGACTGCCAGTCCAAGACATCGTCGGGGAGGTCACGTACCAGGGTCAGCAGGTCGGTGCGAGCGTGGGCCATGAGGCGGAAGTAGTGTTCCATCTCCTCGAGGTTGACGGGTTCATGGTCCGGGCGAAAAAGCGCGGCGGCATCTCCCGGGTCGAAGGGGCCAAAGCCGCTGCTCTCGCCAGCAATTTCGATCTCGATTGATTCCTCTTCGGGCGGGGCTGGCTCACCGTGGCGGCGCAGCCAACCGTGGTAGTCACGGACGGCGTTGGGCAATCGGCGCAGGGCCTCGTCCCGGCTCGGCGCACGAACGGTGCAGCCGGGCAGATCGAGCACGTGGGCCATGCACCAGCCATCGTCGGCGATCTCCAGATAGACAGGGTAGCGGATCATGCAGCGCTCTCCTTCAGCCCGTCCCGCAGGCGGGCCAGCAGGTCGGCCAACTCAGTTTTCTCACCGTCATCCAGACAGGCCCAGGGCGTGAAGAAGTAACGGTCGGTGTCGGCCTCGACCTGGTCGCGGAAGGCCTGGCCGGCCTCAGTAACCCACGGTGCGCTGTCTGGCCCCTCGATCAACCCCCGCTCCCGCAGTTCGGCCAGCGCCTGAGCATACATCTGGCGCGGGTGGCCGCGGAAAGCGAGCCTCTCGTACAGCGTGTCCAGGGAGGCGGCCTCGCCGCGCCAGAGGAACGTCAGCGCCTCCAGCGCGGTGGCGCTGAGGCCGCTGGGCTGCCAGGCGGCCAGGTGGGCATCGTCGCGGTAGGCGGCCAGGCAAGAGATGGCCTGCTCGACGTAGGGCAGCGGTGGGCTGGCCGCTGGCATCAGCTTGTAGCTGAGACTGACGGACCAGGCTTTGGGCGAAGGGAGTGTTGTCAGGCTGGTCTGCACCAGCCGGTCCAGCAGATTCGCCAGACGTTCCGAGTCGGCCAGGGGCAATGGGTCGGCTTCGGCCATGGCGGCTCGTACCTCCTCGATGAAATGCTGCGTCTCAGCTCGACCCCAGTCCGTCAGCCGGTACTCGCCCGGCGCTACCTCGGCCAGGTAGCCTTTCTCGGCAGCGGCTATCAGTCGGGTCAGGTAGGGATGGGCTGCCATGTAGGGCATGCGCACTTGAAGACGGGCCGCGCTCGCCGTCTCCGGCTCGAAAGTGAGGGCTGCCAGTAGCAGGCCCCACGTCCACCCATCCAGTCCACTCTCGACAGCGATATGCTCTGCTGCCGGCTCATAGTGAGTGCGAATGGCAGCCAGGGCCTCGCGGGTCAGATTCCATAAAGGATGGTCATTCATTGTTTTTATCCTCCTGTTGTTGTAATTGCTTCCTGGCCAAGAACACTACAGCGGATTGGGAATCAAACGGATTTCATGCGTGGTTCAATCCGCTCCTTTCCTGATTCGTTGTAGTCTTTCACCAGCCTTCATAGCGCACCAGTTCCGACAACAGCTTGCGCTTTTTCGGTCCAGGCTGGTCAGCCGGATACCCCAACGGCGTGAAGGCGATGGGTTCCACGTCGTCGGGCAGACCCAGCACCTCCCGCGCCGCCGTGGCATCGAAGGCAGCCACCCAGCACGTGCCCAGCCCGGCGTCGGTAGCGGCTAAGATCAGGTGATCCATGGCGATAGCCACGTC
>VGOG01000197.1 GCA_016875995.1 Chloroflexota bacterium | reverse complement strand
AGATGGAATCCACTAGCAAGGAGGTAGCGAAATGAACAAGAACAACGAGAGCAGGATCCCGGAGATCCTCGTGAAGTACGAGGAGGAGTTGCTGGCCGACTGGGTGAAAGAACAGTTGGCCGCCTCAACCCTGCGACCTGACCTGATCGGTGAGCGGGAGCTGCGCCAGCAGTCGGTCGAGTTCCTGAATCTGTTCCGCGAGGCGGCCCAGGGCGGGAACCTGACTGACATCGAGGCGCCCGAGTGGGCAAAGGTGCGGGATATGCTGGCCGGCGTCTCGCGCTTGCGAGCGGGGCAGGGCTTCAGCCCCTCGGAGACGGCTACGTTTATTTTCTCCTTCAAGCAGCCGTTTCTGGCGCGCCTGCGCCAGGAGGTGAAGGATCCCGAGGCGTTCGCCGACGAGGTGTGGGCGGCCACGATTCTCCTGGACAAGCTGGGGCTGTACACCACCGAGGTCTACCAGAAGAGTCGTGAAGCGGTGATCGCCCGCCAGCAAGCGGAGATGTTGGAGCTCTCGACCCCGGTGGTGAAGCTGTGGCAGGGCATCCTGGCAGTGCCGCTGATCGGCACGCTGGACAGCGCCCGCACCCAGGTGGTCATGGAGAGTCTGTTGCAGGAGATCGTCGAGACCGGCTCGGCCATCGCCATCATTGACATCACCGGCGTCCCGACGGTGGACACGCTGGTGGCCCAGCACCTGCTCAAGACCGTGTCCGCCGCCAGGCTGATGGGGGCCGACTGCATCATCAGTGGCATCCGCCCGCAGATCGCCCAGACCATCGTCCAACTGGGCGTGGTGCTCACCGATGTCGTTACCAAGGCCACCCTGGCCGATGCCTTCGCGCTGGCCTTGCAGCGGCTTGGGCTCACCATCTCCTGATTGCGGATTGCGGATTTCACCTATTCATACCGTGATAGGGGAGGACACGTGTTGCGTGATGCGTGATGCGTGGTGCGTGGTGCGTGATGCGTGGTGCGTAAGAAAACGGAACACGAACCACGTACCACGAAACACGTACCACGAAACACGTACCACGTAGTACGCCACCCCGCAATCTGCAATCCAATCTCTGAAATCGAAAGAGGAGCAGGACATGAGACAATCTGAATTCCGCAATCTGCAATCCACAATGGGAGGGGAGCGTATTCCCATTCTCAAGATGGGCGAGTTTCTCCTGGTGACCATCCAGGTGGACATGCACGACCGCCTGGCGCTGATCCTCCAGGACGACCTGGCGGAGCGGATCTGCAAGACGGGGGCGCGCGGGGTGCTGATTGACATCTCATCGCTGCAGGTGGTGGACTCTTTCATGGGGCGGATGCTGGGAACCATCGCTGCCATGTCGCGGATACTGGACGCGGAGACGGTGGTGGTGGGGATGCAGCCGGTGGTGGCCATCACCCTGGTGGAGTTGGGCCTTTCCCTGGAAGGGGTCCGCACTGCCTTGAACGTCGAAAAAGGGATGGAACTCCTCAGGTCATCGCTGGGGCCACGGGCAAAGGAGGGCAGAGATGGCCGTGGTCGTACAGAAGCATGAGGCCCTGCAGCTCCGTTCCGACATGGACATCGTCCACGTCCGGCAGGCGGCGCGGGCGTGGGCGGTGGAACTGGGCTTCAACCTGGTGGACCAGACCAAGCTGGTCACGGCGGCCAGTGAACTGGCCCGCAACACGGTGGGCTGGGGCGGCGGCGGAACCGTGCGGCTGGAAGCCCTCGACGATGGCGGCCGACAGGGACTACGGCTGATCTTCGAGGACCACGGGCCCGGCATCCCGGACATCGAACTGGCCCTGAAAGATGGCTACAGCACGGGGTCAGGTCTCGGCCTGGGCCTGGGTGGTGCCAGGAGGTTGGTCAATGAGTTCGAGATCGTCTCCCGTGTGGGAGAGGGGACGCGGGTGACGATCACGATGTGGAAGCGTGGTGCGTGAGGAGGTGCGATGACTTTTGAGGAGTGGTTGGCCACTGTTCCACCGGAACTGACCAACGATCCACTGTGGCGGATGGAGGTTTATCGGCTTGCTGTCTTCGCTGGCGACCTGGCCTGGCGTGACGTATGCAAATTGGCTCAGGATAAGTGCACCGTCAGTCTGTCCGACCAACTGTACCGCGCCGTCGGCTCGGTCAGCGCCAACATTGCCGAGGGCTATAGTCGCCGTTCTGGTAAGGACCAAGCTCGGCTCTACGAATACTCCCTGGGCTCAGCCCGCGAGACCCGCGGCTGGTATTATCAAGGACGCCACGTCTTGTCGGAAGCTATTGCCATGCACCGCATCAGGCTGCTAACCAGCATCATCCGCTTGCTGCTCACCATCATCCCCACCGAGCGCGGTTACAAGCTGGCAGAGGAACGGCCCACTTACGACGTAAGCACTGCCGACTTACTAGACAACCCACCCATGCCATGAACACACGCACCACGAAACACGCACCACGTAACACGCAACACGAAACACGCACCCCGGATTGGAAAATGCAAACTTTTTCTAATAGCCTATCGGACACCATCGTCCTGCCAGTCACAGAGTCCAGCCAGGTTGGAGAGGCGCGCCGCCTGGCCACAGGGTTGGCCCAGGGTCTCGGCTTCAACGAGACGGAGGCCGGGAAAGTGGCCATCCTCGTCAGCGAGGCGGCGAGGAACCTGGCCAAGCACGCCACCGGCGGCGAATTGCTGCTGCGTGCGCTGGAACGTGATGGTGTCACCGGCATCGAGGTCCTGGCCCTGGACCGGGGGCCGGGGATGGCCAACGTTGCTGAGTGCCTGCGCGACGGCTACTCCACCACCGGGGGGCCGGGAACCGGCCTGGGGGCCATCGCCCGTCTCTCCACGTTGTTCGACATCCATTCCCTTCCCGAAGTGGGGACGGCCCTGCTGGCCCGCCTGTGGTCGAGACCGTTGCCCAGGGGTCTGCAGTCCCACCCACTGGAAATCGGGGCGGTCTGCCTGCCCAAGCCCGGCGAGGAGGTCGGCGGCGACGGGTGGGCGGTGGATCAACGCCCCGGTCGGGGCCTGATCCTGGTGGCCGACGGCTTAGGTCATGGCTCTGACGCAGCCAGGGCGTCTGGCGAAGCCGCCACGATCTTCCAGAAGAATCCTCACCTGGCACCTGCGGCGATGATCGAGGCCGTCCACACTGCCCTGAGGCACACGCGGGGAGCAGCCGTGGCCGTGGCTGAGGTGGACGTCCTTCATCGGGTGGTCCGCTTTGCGGGGGTGGGGAACATAGCCGGCGTCATCCTTTCATCCGGGGGAAGCCGCCATACGGTCTCCCACTACGGAACCGTCGGGCACGAGGTCCGTAAGATCCAGGAGTTCACCTATCCCTGGCCCGAAGGGGCGCTGCTGGTGATACATTCCGATGGGTTGGCCAGCCACTGGAGTCTTGACCCCTACCCCGGCCTGGCGAACAGACACCCCAGCCTGATGGCCGGGGTTCTCTACCGGGACTACAGCCGGCGGCGGGACGACGTGACGGTGGTAGCGGCTCGTGCGACGTGATGCGTGGTGCGTGGTGCGTGAAGCGTGGTGCGTGGTGCGTAAACACGGAACACGCAGCACGCAACACGGAACACGCAACACGGAACACGAAACACGCAGCACGTTTGATGCAGTAATGGAGGCTATTCCTTAAATGAGTGCAACTATTCTGACTTTGGAGATTCGCTTCGAGCACGATGTGGTGCTGGTGCGGCAGCGGGCCAGACAGATCGCGGGTCTCTTGGGGTTCGATGCCCAGAATCAGACACGCCTCGCCACTGCCGTCTCAGAGATCGCCCGCAACGCCTTCAACTACGCGGGTGAGGGAAAGGTCGAATTCCTGGTCGAGGATACAGCCCCGCCACAGATGTTCCTGGTACGCATCAGCGACGAAGGGCCCGGAATCGCCGATCTGCCAGCCATTCTGGAGGGGGGAAAGGGATTAGGCATCATCAGCGCCAGGCGGCTAATGGATCAATTCGACATCAAGTCAGTCCCTGGCAAGGGGACGACAGTGCTCCTGGGGAAGGCATTTCCGCCGGAGGTGCCGGTGGTCACAGCGCAGGACCTGGCACGGATCGCCAGCAAGCTGGCACGGCGCGCACCCTTGAGTCCCTTCGAGGATATTCAGCAGCAGAACCAAGAGCTCCTGCGCACCCTGGGGGAGTTGCACAAACACCAGGAGGAACTGACCCAACTGAACCGCGAGCTGGAGGACACCAATCGCGGCGTGCTGGCCCTGTATGCTGAGCTGGACGAAAGGGCCGAGGACCTGCGGCGAGCCAGTGAACTGAAGTCTCGCTTTCTCTCCTACATGAGCCACGAATTGCGTGTTCCCCTCAGCTCGATCCTGGCCCTCTCCCGCATTCTGCTGGACCGGACCAACGGGGAGTTGACGGCGGAGCAGGAGAAGCAGGTAACCTTCGTCCGGAAGGCGGCCGGGGATCTCCTGGAGATGATCAACGACCTGCTGGACCTGGCGAAGATCGAAGCGGGGAGGATCACCGTCCGGCCAGCCGAATTCGAGGTGGCCCAGGTCTTCAGCGGTCTCAGAGGAATGATGAGGCCGCTTGATATCAGTCCCTCTATCGAGCTCATCTTTGAGGATCCCGTTGGCCTCCCTCCGCTCTATACCGACGAGAGCAAGGTCTCGCAGATCTTGAGGAACCTCGTCTCCAACGCCCTCAAGTTCACCGAACGGGGTGAGGTTCGCGTCTCGGCAGCGATGGAACCCGAAGGCAAGGCGGTGGTCTTTTCCGTAGCCGACACAGGGATAGGGATCGCGCCTGAGGATCAGGAACGCATCTTCGAGGAATTTGTCCAATTGGAGGCCCCTGTTAAGCAGCGAGTCAAGGGAACGGGCCTGGGGCTCGCCCTGTCTCGGAGACTGGTGGAATTGCTCGGCGGGAGCCTGTCCGTGGAGAGCGAGTTGGGGGTCGGGTCCACCTTCACCGTCATCATTCCGCTCGTCTATGCGGGACCGGACGCGGAGTCGCCCGTGGTGGCAATCCCCCACGAGATTGACCTGCTCCGCTTTCCCGTGCTGGTGGTTGAAGACGACCCCTCGACTGTTCTCCTCTACGAGAGGTATCTCCAGGAGTCGGGCTTCCAGGCCATCCCCGCGCGGACGGTAAAGGAGGCGCGGCAGGCGCTGAAGCAGGTTAGGCCGATGGCCGTGGTGCTGGACATTCTGCTGGAGGAGGAGAACGGCTGGGACCTCCTGGTGGAGATGAAGCGGGCCAAGGCCACGCGAGACATCCCCATCCTGGTGTGCACCATTATTGACGACCAGCGGGAGCAGGGGATGGTCCTGGGGGCCGTTGACTACTGCGTCAAGCCGATAGAGCGCCAGTGGCTGCTGAATAAACTCAAGATGCTGGACCCGGTGGAGAAGATCCTGATCATTGACGATGAGGAGGTTGCCCGTTACGCCTTCAACAAGCTCCTGGCGGGCACGCGCTACACCGTCATCGAGGCGGCGGATGGACCGGAGGGACTCCGGAGGGCGCGCGAGGAGGGGCCGCAGGTCATTTTCCTCGACCTGATCATGCCGGAGATGAGCGGATTCGAGGTTCTGGATGAGTTGAAGTCCGACCCCGCGACGCGCAACATCCCCGTGGTTATCTACACAGGCAAAGACCTGGAGGAGGAAGAGCGCCGCCGCCTGATGGAGGGAGCGGTGGCCGTTCTCTCCAAAGCGACCACCTCGCGCGAGGAGGCCATCGCCCAAATCAGGGAGGCGTTGGTGACGGTGCGGCGGGGGCAGGGGGACAAGGAGACACAGTGATGAGAGATAGATTCCGCAATCCACATTCCGAAACCTGTACTGAGCGTAGTCGAAGTATCCGAAATCGAACGACCATCTTGAACGTGGATGACGACGAGGCCAGCCGCTACGCCGTGAGCCGCATCCTTCGCCAGGCGGGGTTTGAGGTGATGGAGGCGGCCAACGGCGCGGAGGCCCTGCGATTGGTGAAGGAGAACCCCGACCTGATCATCCTCGACGTGAACCTTCCGGATATGAGCGGGTTCGAGGTCTGCTGGCGGATCAAGGCCGACCCCGCCACTGCTCTGATCCCCGTCCTTCATTTGACGGCGACCTATCGGGACAGCCAGTCCATGGTGATGGGATTGGATGGTGGGGCAGACGGCTACCTGACGCATCCGGTCGAGCCGCCGGTATTGGTCTCCACCGTGAAGGCGTTCCTGCGGATACGGCAGGCGGAAGCGGAGCTGCAGGCCGCGGCCCGCGAGTGGCGGACCACCTTCGATGCCATTGGCGATGCAGTTTGCCTGCTGGACCTGGAAGGAAGGATCCTGCGCTGCAACGAGGCCATGACGAATCTCCTGGGCAAGCCGTTCGATAAGATAATTGGCCGTACCTGTTGGGAGCTTGTGCACGGTACGTCGGAACCCATCGCAGGGTGTCCCGTGGTGCGCATGAGGGAAAGCCGCCGTAGAGAAAGCCTGGTTTTGCCCATGGGTGGGCGCTGGCTGGAGGTTGTTGTAGATCCGCTGTTGGATGAAGATGATAATCTCATCGGGGCCGTTCACATCGTGTCCGACATCACCGAGCGCAAGCGGGCGGAGGAGGCGCTGTGGGAGAGCGAGGAGCGTCTTAGGAGGCTGTTTGATACGATGTCTGAGGGCGTAGTCCTGATTGCTCCAGATGGTCAGATCACCCAGGCTAACCCTGCGGCAGAGCGCATCCTGGGGCTCCAGCGTTCTGAAATCGAAAGCCGCAACTACGTCGGCCCAGAGTGGGAGATCCTCCGTCCTGATGGAACGCCGATGCCGCCGGACGAGATGGCTGGTCCGCGGGCGATGAAGGAAAAGCGCCTGATGGAGAATGTCGTCATGGGCGTCAGGTGGCCCGATGGCTCCATCTCTTGGATCAACGTCAACGCTGCACCGCTCATAACCGAGAGCGGAGAGTTTGAGGGAGTCGTCGGCACCTTCGCCGACATCACCGAGCGCAAGCGGGCGGAGGAGGAACTTCAACGAAGCTTAGAGACACTACGAAGGACGTTGGAGGGAACGGTCAATGTCCTGGTGTCAGCCATCGAGCTAAGAGATCCCTACACCGCTGGTCATCAGCGCGGGGTGACCCAACTGGCCTGCGCCATCGCTAACGAGCTGGGCCTTTCCGAAGAGC
>VGOG01000196.1 GCA_016875995.1 Chloroflexota bacterium | reverse complement strand
AAGTTGAGCAAACGGCTGCGGTCGTTGCTGGAGAGTTGGCAGACCTGGGCGGGGGTCAGGTCGAATTCAGCTAATGGATCACTGGACATCATGGGCTCTGCCAGCAGGTTATCTGGATCGTAGAACGGGTTCCAGGAACTCTGGTGTGAGTTCTATCCGCTCATCCACTGCGTTCCACAGCGAGTTGTGAAGGGGGACGTTGTAGAAGAGCCAGATAGAGACTCCCTCGTCTTTGGCAATCTGAATGGCAGGCACGAAGTCGGCGTCCCCGGCGACGATGGCCGCGTGAGTGATCTGCCCCTTGGTGCTGAGGCGCACCAGATCAATGCTAAGGAGAACGTCTACTTTCTTCTGGATGAAGACGTACTCGCCTCGCTCGTCTCTGTAGCGGAGGAGATCTCCCTCGCGGAGTTCAAAGCGTGGGAAACGTCGAGCAGCGTTTTGGAAGCGCTGGTAGTTGGAAAGGCGACGGCTTTCGTCTGCGGTGGAGGTTGGACTGACGTAAGGAGGACAGAAGTAGTAGTAGGTGCGCAGAATGTCTATGCCAGTAGAGATATGATCAGCCAGATGACGGGGAAACTTAACCAGATCTACTTGGTGTCCTCGTGGGATCCTGGCCAAGTAGCCGCCATCTACGAACACAGCCACACGGTAGAGCATCGGGTCACCCAGAGAGCAAAAATTGACCCGGCGTCCTCGAGGCGGTGCCGAAGGCCCGCCGGAACGCCGGGGCGGATCTTGCCCCGACATCCTTGTGGCGGTGTCAGAGACCCGCCGGAATGCCGGGGGAGATTTGATAGTATTATACATCAAATGACATTTGGTGTCAAGCTTAAATTCGACCTGGCCCGTGCCCAAGATCGCACTGCCACGAATAAACTCTATAGCCGGTTCACATCTACTGCCATTTCATAATCCGGCACCACGTGCATCCCCACGACGAGGGGCCAGTATTCTCCCTGCCAACTGCGGCTCAGTCCCACGGCCAGGTAGAGGACTTCGGCTCCCAGCCGTGCCAGTAGCGCGTCGTGATCCAATGTCAGCAGCCCGCCCTTCTCACCCAGCCAGGTCCGGCCCAGTGCGTGCCACTTGAGGTCAGTCACGGAGACGCCGCGCTGGCTGGTGGCTTTAGGATGGTTGGCGTCGCCCGGCAACACGAAGCCCATCCGCGCTTCGTACTTGCCAGAATAACTGTCCAACGAGAAGCGCGCCCACACCTGCTCTGGCTGCACCAGGCAGAGCGAGCGGGTGTGGTGGATGAGCACGTCCTCTGGAGCGCGGTCGAGGTATTTGGCGAAGAAGCTGGCCCGCTTCTCCCCCTCCAGATGGCGCAGCAGCCGTGGCCGGTGGCGGACGAAATCGGTGAGCCAGTCCTCGACGTGGGGCGGGTCAGGGCGCGGCGCGAGCAGGCTCAACTCGACCACATCGCCACACTGCACCAGGCGGCCCTCGGCGTCGGTCATGTCTCCTGGCAGAACGGTGCCGAAGTCACGCACTGGCCGCACCCAGCGCAGGCCGGTGACGGGGTCGGGCTCGCGGGTGAACCCGGCCGTGCAGATGCCGCTGAGCATTTGGGTCATGGCCAGGATGAGGACTTCTTGGGGTGGCATTTGTGTTCTCCTTGTGCATGGAATCGAACAGCCCGTCTGAGTGATTTGACATTCTGGCCGTTTGATGGCAGACTATATTCAACGAAGCGGGTAAAACGTCCTATCGGGGTTCCTCGATGTTCCCCTGCGGAGCAGGATCTAAGTCGAGGGGTTACGCTGGTAGGTGCCGCTTCTTTTTTATTTGGGTCTTTGGGAACTGGCATGAGTAGAGCGCCGGAGTCCCCAACTTGTTGGGGTTTGTCACATGCCACGGCCCCAACAAGTTGGGGATTCCCAGCACTGTAACCCTGCGAAATCCCAAAGAGCCTTTTGTTTCAGTAGTGTGCATGGCCGTTCCTACAAGTGAACGATGCTCAACTCCGGCAAGCGCGCCGCCCAATATTCGGCCACCAGGCGGCGGTGGCAGTGGTCGGGCTCAAGCTCGGCGCACAGCAGACACGGCGACCGATAGTGGGTCAGGATTTCGTGGACCACCTCTTCGGCGGATCGCTCCTCCAGGAGTGGGAGAAAGCGGGATTCGTAGGCCGCCCAGTCCTGGTCATCGCGGTAGGCGTCGAGGATCTCAGGAGTGGGGGCCAGTTCGGGGCGGTGCTCGTAGGCGATGTCGAATCCCTCACCCAGCAGGAAGGCCAGGTCGTCGCGCTTGGTGTAGCCGGCCAGATGGGAGGTGTTTCGCAGGCGCACGTCAATCACCGCGTCCACGCCGGCCTCGCGCAATTGCCCGATGAACGCCGCCAGGGGTTTTCGCTGGTAGCCGATGGTGTAGATAGTAGGCATCTTGACCTCTCTATCCGAACAACGATAGTTGTTGCGGTATCCGCTCCCCCTCGACCGTCGTGCCGTCGGGCTGGATGTGGAACACCTGGACGCCGCGCTCCAGCAGGGTCTGGGTGATGAGAAAGTGGCGGTGACAGCGGCGATGGTCGCCCTCGCTGCACATCACGGCCACTTTTGCTGAGCCGGCCAGTTCGAGCAATTGGTCAATGCCGGCTTGATAAGCCGCCATCTGCTCCACCCGCTGGTAGTCGGGACGCTCCTGTTCAGTGTCGTACAGCGTCGGATCAGCGGGGCGGCCGCCGAGGGCGTCGCCCATAAAACGATAGGCGATGCCAGCGTCCTGGAGGTCGCGAGCCAGGGTCTCACGATTGAACTGGTGCGCCCAGCGGCTGTAGGGCTGACTGCGCACGTCCACCACCAGGGTGATGCCGTGGCAGCGCAGCAGGTCAACGAAGACTGCTGTAGTGTGGTCGCTGTGGCCGATGGTGTGGATGGAAGTTGGAGGTTGGAGGTTGGAGGTTGAAGGTTGGAGAATGAACATCTCACCCACCGTATTCCCGCAGGATCAGTTCGTCGAGGGAGCGCTTGGGCACGTGGTGCACGCCATCGGCGTCGCGGTAGTAGCGGATGTCGCCGTCGGGGCCGACTTCTTCGATTATCACTCTTTCCTTGGGCTTGCCCAGCGCCAGCACGAGCAATATCTCGTAGCGGTCTGGGATGTCGAGGGCCCGGCGAAGCCCGTCGTGATCCACTGCGCCGATTATACAGCCGCCGAGGCCCCGCTCCGTCGCGCCGAGCATGATGGATTGGGCGGCGATGCCGTGATCGCAGCCGAAGGACTGGCGGATCTCCGTGTCGCCCAGGATGACGATGTACGCCGCTGGACGCTCGCCCTCGGCCGGGCCAGGCCAGTCCTTCAGATAGCCGGCCCAGCGCGTGTGGGAGAAGATGCGGGCGTTGGTATCTGGATCACAACTGAGGATGTACTTGAGTGGCTGCCGGTTGGCGACGGATGCCGAGAGCCGCGCCAGGTTCACCAGCTCCCGCAGCGTCTCAAGGTCCATCGCGACATCCTGGTGAAAACGGCGGTAACTGCGGTTCTTGCGAACGAGGTCTTCGAGCATGGTTCACTCCTTGCTTTCCAAGGTGCCAGGCACTTCCACAAAAAACCATCTAGCCCAACGCTGCAGACCACTCCAGGCGCTTTTTCCTTGAAACTTCAGGTGGAAGTGCCTGGCACCTCAACGTTAATCGTATCGCAACTTCTACCAAGCTTTCATTATCAGGGGGGCAAAGACCTTGTACGGCAGCCTGGCAGAGCCCACGCTCACCCGATCCAGGGTGGCGGTGAAGGATTGGGTCGAGCAGCGGACGACCTGGAAAAGCACGTCCACCGTTTGCCCCCGCCAGGCCGATAGATCCAACGAAGTGAGGGTCCATTCGGAGGCTCGCCACCGCTCCCCCCAGGGCACGAGATAGTGTGGCTGGCCGTCGTGCAGAATGACCACTTCCAGCCAGGCGTAGTCAAAGGCCGTTTGCGTGGTAGAGATGGCGGACAGAAACGACAGCGTGGACGGGTAGCCTTGTGGCACGCTCACCGTCTGCTTCAAGGTCCACAGCTCGCCGGGCTGACCATTCTGGACACACACCACTGGCCACCCGACTCCGCTTCCCAGCAGCGCGGCGGCCTGCCCATCGAAGGCCTCCGGCGAGAGCGAAATCTCGCCGTTGGGCCGCGCCCAGGCTTCCCAGACGTTTGGGCCCTCGAAGTCGCCAGCGGCCACGGCGTTGAGCGGCGGGGATAGGGTCAGGGTGATGTGAATCGTCTCGCTGACGGTCACGTAGCGAGGCGCCGGCCACGTGCCGTAGCCGGGCGCGCGGGCGTAAAAGGCGTAGTCGCCCGCTTGCAACGTCGCCGACCACAGCCCGCCTTCGTCGCTGGTCACATCATCCAGGGTATTGGTGCCGCTGATGGTGACGGTGGCTCCCACGACCGCCCCGCCATCGGCGTCCATCACCGTGCCAGACACGGGAACGCCGGCCACGACCAGTGTGCTGGCCTGGGGCGCGGTGGGCATTGGCTCCACGTTGCCCGCCCTGTCCCTGGCGCGGACGGCAAAGCCGTAGGTGAAACCCACCGAGCCGGCGCAGGAGGCACTGGTGCGCACGGTCTCGGTGAACCACGTCGTAAACGGTCCCCCATTAACGTTGTAAAAGACGTCGTAGCTGGCGATGTCGGAGCCCAAATCCTCTCCCCCCCAGCGTACCACGAAGCCTGGCGCGCTGGTCGGCGGGAGCGGCTCCACGCCAGAGGTAGGCGGCAGCGTATCGCGCTCCACCAGCAGGTAGGGCCGCCCGCCGATGTAATAGTTGGTATCGCCAGGTAGGCCTGAGTTCCGATTGGTGGCCCGAGGGAGCGTGAGGGTGTAGACACCAGTTCCTTCGCTTACGCTCAGGACAAGGGTGGGCGTGAGGGTCAGGGTGCGGGTGATGCCGGTGGTGCCCAAGGGAGAAGAGATGGGTTCGATCCAGTACAGTTGGCCCGTGTCGCCGGTGGCATTGACCGTCGCCGTGACGGTGACGCCCCCGGTGGCCCAGAGCGCCAGCACCCGCGATTGGTCGTCGGCCCGATAGAAGGCCACCTGGTCTTGTCCACCCTTTTTCACTCGCCAGAGGGGGGTGAGGTCGCGGAACTGTTCGGCGGCCAGTTGATAGGCGGCGAAAGACGGGCGGCGCTTGCCCTGGGCCGGGTTACAGACGTGGGGGGTGAAGTTCTGCCGCAGGCCCCAAGCATCAGGGAGCTCGTTACCACAATCGTCGTGGAGCATGAAGTGATAATATCGCTCCACGTCGTGGTAAAAGGCCAGCGCCGCGTTCTGGATCACGTAGGCGGCCTGCTCCTCCATCGTGCCGCGATAGGGACTGTCAGGCGGGACGCCGTAGGCTGTGGCGGGAAAATCGTCCCACACCGGCACGCCGCTTTCGGTGATCCAGATGGGCACGTGAGACAGGCCATTGGCGCTCAGCGTGCTGCGGGTTTCCCGCAGCCAGTGTTCCGTGAGGTAGATGCTCCAATAGTAGTGAAAAGAGAAGACGTCGAAATAGGCCTTGGCCGGATCGCCGCCGGTCTGCTTTAGCAGGTCGGACAGCCAGTTTGGCTTCTCATAAAAGGCCAGCGCGCCGAGGAGGACCGTCGCTTCGGGATCGGCCAACTTGATAGTTTTATAACCAACCTCCAGCAAGCGATAGTAGTCTTTTACCGTGCCGCTCCAGAACTGGTGCAGGTCCGGCTCGTTCCAGATCTCCCAGTGGCGGATGCCAACGCCATCGCCCCAGCCCTGAGCCTGGGCCAAAACGCCGCCGGGCTTGTAGCGCTGCACGGTGTTGGAGACGAAGACCGCCCAGGGGTTAGCCTGGTTGACGGTTTTGCCCGGAGCAGGGTCGTCGCTGCCGTCGGCGAAGATAGGCTCGAAGAGGCCGATAGGGGGTGACGCAGCGGTGCTGACCTCGGCCTGCTGCGGCATGACCCGCCCCGGCACTGGAAAGACCTTGTCCTGCACACGAGGTGGGGGGACGCTGGGGGAGCCGCCCGTGGCTCGCTGGTCGGGCGTGCCCAGCAAGATGGCGATGGGGCTGAGGCCGTGAGCGATATCCTGGATCGCCAGCGTGTCGTAGTCGTGATAGCCGGGGCGTGGTTGAGTGTGCGGGCCAACGTAACCCCCCTCGTCCACCCAATACCAGTACAGCGGCCAGCGATCCCACCGCGCGCCAGCCTCCAGCGCGCCGGCGTAGCGTGTCTCGTCGGCCAGGTTCTCGGCGGCGCTGATGAAGCACAGGCCAAAGTTCTCCAGTGTAGGCGTTGATATAACTGCAGGGTAGTTCTTCCGAATGAGGGGGAAGTAAGTCCTGGATGGTGTAGGCCCCTGCGATGGGCGAAGGTCTCCTGACCAGGCCCTTTCCTTCGCCTCGGTCAGGAGATCCTCGGCGATCGGGAATGAGACAGCGGGCTGGGAGGCAAAAGAGCGTCCCCCTGCTCCCCAAACCATCGCCGCCAGGATCAAGATAATCGCTGAGATAATGGTCTTACGTAGCATGGTTTCCTCCAAGCCGTCCTGCAACGCTGACTCTGCCGGCCTCCCTCAGCTTCAGCCCAAAAGCCATCAGCCGCACTTCACCGTCCACATACCGCCGCCACATCTGAGTCTGCTTTTCCTGCAGAAGTTGGAACCCCACGCGCCGGTAGAAGCGCAGCGCGGCGCGGTGCCGATTCGTGGTCACCAGATGCACGCCTGGCACTCCCGCGGACCGCAGCTTGTCGAGATAGGCACGCATCAGCGCCGCACCCAGGCCGTGGCCCCGATAACCCGCTGTCAGGTTGATGTGCAGGTTGGCCGGGTATTCGGCACTGCGAATCTCCAACAACTCGCCGCGTAGCCCCGCCCATACGCTCATGCCCACGTGGACGAGGGTTTTGCAGCCGATGCGATAGCGACAGGTAGCAAGCCGCCCCAGGATGCGAGGCAGCGATTTGAGGGTGTGAGCATGGACGCCGACGTCCCCCGTTGGACTCCCCAAAATGTAGCCCACGACGTTACCGGCGTCGTCGGCGACGAAGATGTAGTCGGGATAATGGTCCGTGTACACGCTCACTCCCAAATCAGCGAACAGTTCGCGGTCGTCGAAGTATGCCTCCACCGGCCTGCCAAAAAAGGCGGTATCGGCGTAGACGCGCCGCACTCCGTCGCGATCCTCAGGGCGATAGGGGCGCACAAGTACATCCACGGTGGTCAATTCCACTTGGAGCTAATGAT
>VGOG01000195.1 GCA_016875995.1 Chloroflexota bacterium | reverse complement strand
TCAACACCGACAATCTGCCTGTCATCTTGCTCCCTCACATAAGACCTGACAGGCTACAACCAAACCTGTCAGGTCTCTGTTTCCTGCAAACGATGAACTAGCCCAATTTCTGAATCGAAAATCAGCAATCGGCAATCGAAAATCGATCAGTGTTCTCCAAACCACAGGTCAATGGGCTTCTTCACGCCCTTGGGGCGGAAGGGGAGCTCCACTTTCTTGCCTGTGCGCGCCGACTCGTAGCCAGCGTAGAGAACCTCCTGCACCACCCGGCCGTCCTCGCCGGTTGCCTGGGGTTCCTCCTTGCCGCGCACGCAGCGGGCGAAGTGGGCCATCTCCTGGGGGAAGCCGTAGTTCCACAGCTCCTCGTAAGTGGTGAAGGTCCAGCCAGTCGAAGTAGGCGCCTTCTCCACCACGTAGCCGTAACCGTGCTGGCTGTAGGTGATGAGGGCGTTGCCCATGTGCAGATTGGCGTAGGTCAGCCCGCCCGAGCCGAACACCTCGATGCGGTCGTCCATCCCGCCGTGCCGCGCCCAGCTATCCTCGATCAGCGCCACGCCGCCGTTCTCGAACTCCAGAATGCACAGGGTGTTGTCCTCACCTCTGGTGATGTCGCCGTGGACGTAGGTGCCCATCTGGCAATAGACGCTCTTGATGGGCGAGCGATTGTAGAACCAGTAGCAGAAGGCGATGCCGTGGCAGCCCATGTCCATGAACACCCCGCCGCCGGAACGCTCCACGTCCCAGAACCATTCGGCGTGGGGGCCGAAGTGCTTCTCACTCTGCTTGACCAGGTACACCTTGCCGAAGGCCCCCTCGTCGGCCAGTTGCTTGGCCCGCACGTACTTGGGGGTGAAGAACAGCTCCTCGGCATACATGAATAGCACGCCCTGTTTCTGGCAGGTCTCGACCATCTCGTCGGCCTCTTCCAGGGTCATGCACAGCGGCTTCTCGCACACCACGTGCTTGCCGGCGTTAGCGATGTCAATGGTCATCTGGGCGTGCAGGTAGTTAGGGGCGGCGATGGTGACCATCTCGATGTCTTTCTCTTTGAGCATCTGGCGATAATCGTGGAAAACACGCGGGATACCGTATCGCCTGGCCAGCTCCTCCGGGTGGCCTGGCGTCGGTGAGGCCACAGCGACCACCTCGGCTTCCTCTGGCATGATCTTAAACGAGGCGGCATGGATGTCCGCTTCGAATTGCGAGCCAATGATTCCAACCTTGACCTTGCCTTTGTTGGCCATTCGTTAGTCTCCTTTCGCAATGGGGAAGGGACAGGGAGCAAGAGGCAAGGGGCTAGACTCCTGCCTCCTGATTCTTGCCTCTTGCCCCTGTCACCCGGTTGGAGAAACCAGGTTTTTCTCAAAAACCTGGTTTCTGAACTAACCTTACTTGTTCTTGGGGTTGTTGGAGCTGGTGTCCAGGATGCGCTGGTGCAATACAGCGATCTGGTCCAGGGCATCCTTGCAGCCGATCTGCCCGATGTACGCCAGGTTCATGTAGTTCTGCTGGATGTCCAGGAGCTGCGCGTACTCCGGATAGGTCCAGACGTCGTAGCCCCAGCCTTCGGTGATGCTCTTCAGCGAGGCCCACTTGGCCGTGCCGGGCACCATCTGGTAGTCCAGCAGGTCAACGCGAGCGGAGGCGAAGCCAGCCCGACCATCGTCCACCAGCATCTTCTGGACGTCCTTGGACATGTACCACTTCATGTACTCCCAGGCGGCGTCCTTCTGCTTGGAGAACGCGCTCATGCCCATGCCCTGTGAGCCGTAGGTGGCGGCGCAGCGCTTCGGCCCGCACGGGAAGGGAGCGTAGGCCCACTTGCCGGCTGTCTGGGAGACAGCGGGGTCGTCGTAGGCGCCAGCGAAGCTGACCCAGGTGAAGGACATGGCAAACTTGTCGGTGAAGGCGGCGCCCAGGATCTCGCTCACGAACCAGGTGGCCGTAGCAGGATCCACCACGCCCTCCTTGTAGAAGCGGGTGAACATCTCGCAGCCCTGGACGGCCTTGGGCGAGTTGATGATGCCCTGGGCCTGCCATTTCTCCTCGTCCCAGAAAGCCGCGCCATAGGAGACGTGGAAGGGCAGCCACTGCTGGGTGACGCCGTCGCTGATGCGGCAGGCGTACCAGCCCATGCCGTAGCGGTCAATCTTGCCGTCGCCATCGAGGTCCACCGTCAGCTTCCTGGCCGCATCCAGCAGCTCATCCCAATTCGCGGGCGGCTTGGCCTTCCCGTTCGCATCCACGATGCCGGCCTCGACGAACAGCGCTGGCTGGTAGCTGAAGATCATGGTGCCGATGGTCCAGGGGATGAAGTAGAGTGGCACGTCGGTGTAGTCCTGCCAGTCCTTATCTCCGGTCAGCACGGCGTTAGGAATGGGCCAGCGACCGTTGTAGGTGGCGTAAGGCTGGACGAACATGGCGTTGTAGTCGAGCCCTGCTTTCTGGAAGTAGCCATCCAGCGGTTCAAAGCAGCCGTTCATGACCGCGCCGCCGTACCACTGGCTGTCGTACTCGAAGAGGTCGTACTCAGAGCTCTTCGAGGCGCAGATCTCGCGCACCTTCGACTCCACGAACTCGTAGGGCGGGCCGGTGATCTCCACTTTGATGCCCGTGGCCGGGGTGAAGTACTTGTCGGCCAGCTCCTGCTCCACCGGCGTCTGCGGCCAGGCCAGGCTGAGGATGCGCAGGACCTTTTCCACCTTTGGAGCTACCACCACCTCTTTCACCACCTCGACGGTGACCGGAACCTCTTTCTCGACCACCACTTCCTTCTCGATGACCTGGGGCGTCGGGGCAGCGCAGGCTACCAGACCCAACAGTAGTGCTGCCACGACACTTAGAACGAACAGCTTGGTTTTCATTTCTTAAACCTCCTCCTTATTTTGATATTTGGTATTGGGTATTGAGTATTGGGTATTGGCTGATCAAGCACTTGGCATAGGCACCTCCTTCTTTCAGCTAATGCGCTGGCCTGTGTTCTGGTCGAATACGTGGGCAAACTCTTGTTCGAAGGTCAGAAACACTTTCTGGCCCACCTGGGGTTCGAATGTTAGACGATTCCTATCCGCCTGCATTTTCAGGATGTCCTCATCGAGCTTCAGGCTAACGACCAGCTTGTTGCTTTGCGGTTCCAATACATAAACCTCGGTGGGGATCGAATCTGCCTCGGCGGTCACGCTCAACTTTATGTGCTCAGGTCTAAAACCCATGATCACTTCCTGGCTGCTGGCAGTGGCCTCTATACTCTGCGCCGTGGCCGGTGGCACAGCCAGCCTGAAAAGAGGATGATCAATATACAATTGCCCGCCCTCTCGATGAAGAGTGCCGTCCAGGAAGTTCATGCGTGGGGTGCCGACGAACCCAGCCACAAAGAGGGTGGCTGGTTTATCGTAGATCTCCTCCGGCGAGCCTGCCTGGTGAATGGTGCCCGCCTCCATGACTGCCACCTTGTCGCCAATAGCCTGGGCCTCCACCTGGTCGTGGGTAACGTAGACCGTGGTAATGCCCAGATCCATCTGGAGCTTTTTCAGCTTGGCCCTCATCTCCACCCGCATCTTGGCGTCCTGGCTGCCCAGAGGCTCGTCCATCAGGAAAACCTTGGCTCGGCGGACCAGCGCCCGGCCAACGGCCACCCGCTGCTGCTGGCCACCGGAGAGTTGTTTGGGATATCTATCCATGAGCGGCTCCATCATCAAGAACTCAGACATGGCATTGACGCGGGCCTCGATTTCTTCGTGAGGGAGCCTGGCCGCTATCAAAGGGAAAGCCCAGTTCTCCCTGGTCGTCATATAAGGATACAAGGCAAAACGCTGGAAGACCATGGCGATATCCCGCTCCCCAGGCGGCACGTCATTGACCAATTGACCATCCAGGTAGACGTTGCCTTCGACGGGATGGGTCAGGCCGGCGATGACTCGCAGGACCAGGGTCTTACCGCATCCCGAAGGCCCTACCAGGGCGCAAAGCTCACCATCATCTATGGCGAGGCCAATGTCTTTGAGTACATCCTGGTGGTCAAACCTCACCGTCACGTTTTCCAATCTAATGCTGGCCATATCGTCTCCGCTTCCGCGAAACTCCTCCCGTTATCAGGGGGAGGTTGGGTGGGGGCGGATTCTTCAATCCAGAACCCACCCTCCCCCCAGAGCCCACCCTCCCCTGACCCCTCCCTACGAGGGAGGGGAAGTAGCTCAAATGATGCAATCTTCAGAATCCTTATCGAACAGATGCAGGTGTTCCTGCTGAAACTCCATCCACACCTGCTGGCTCAATTGGGGCCTGAAGCCCATTTCCCTTTTATCACCTCGTGCTTTCAGGATCAAGTCACCGAGCTTGAGGTCAACGACCAACTCGTTGCTCTGAGGCTCCAACACGTAGACCTCGGTGGGGATGGCATTGGCCTTCGCCTCAGGACTTAATCGGATGTGCTCAGGCCGGATTCCCAATACCAATTGCTGTGAGACCCTAAAGGTTTGGGAAACCTTTAGGGTTTGCTCCACCCTCCGCGCCAGGTCCGGCCTCAAAGGGAACGCGAAGTTATCATTGCAGACGTAGACCTGGCCCTCTCGCTGCTCCAGATGACAATCGAGAAAGTTCATAGGGGGTGAGCCGATGAAGCCAGCCACGAAGAGATTCGCCGGGTTACCATAAATCTCCAGAGAGGAGCCAATCTGCTGTATTCGTCCCAGATTCATGACCACGATTTTGTCGGCCACGCTTTGGGCCTCTAATTGGTCGTGGGTGACGTAGATGGTGGTAATGCCCAGGTCTTGCTGCAAGCGCCGCAGAGTGGCTCTCATCTCTACCCTCAGCCGGGCGTCCAACTGGCTCAAGGGCTCGTCCATTAAGAACAACTTGGGGCGGCGGATCAGCGCGCGGCCCACAGCCACTCGCTGCTGCTGTCCGGCGCTTAGCTCCCCAGGATACCGGTCCAGGAACTCGTGCATGTGGAGAAAATCGGCTGTCTCTTGAATCCGCTCCTTGATCTCCTGGGCAGACATCCTGGAAGCTTTGAGGGGGAAGGCGAATTGCTCCCGCACCGTCATGTGAGGATAGAGAGCGTAACTCTGAAAGATCATGGCGATGTTGCGATCGCCGGGATAGAGGTCGTTGATGCGCTGACCATCCAGATAGATGTCGCCCGAGGCCGGTCGCACGAAGCCAGCGATCATCCGCAGGGTCGAGGTCTTGCCACAGCCCGTAGGGCCCAGCAAAACGCACAATTCGCCATCTTCAACCACCAGGTTGACGTCGTCCACCGCGTGGGTTGGACCATACCAGCAATGCAAATGCTCCAAAACAACCTTCGACACAGTACTACCTCCGACGAAGCTTTACGGAATACGAAATACGAAATACGGGATGTCCTGCGTATTGCGTGTTGCGTATTGCGTATTCATCTCATCCGCCCGAAGCTCATGCCTCTGACCAGCTCGTTGCGCACGATGATGGTGAAGATGACCACCGGCAGCATGAAGACGATGGATCCAGCCGACAGCAACCCCCAGTCAACGCCCATCAGGGTCTGCACCTTCGACAATCCCACCGGAGCCGTGTCCGCCACCCGCGTGGTCAACGATACGGCCAGGAGGAACTCGTTCAGGGACTGGATCAGGCAGAAGATGGCCGTCGTGGCCAGGCCGGCCCGCGCCAGGGGCAAACTCACCTTGAGAAAGACTTGAGGCGGTGAGTAGCCATCGAGCATGGCCGCCTCTTCCAGCTCGATGGGTATCTCGTCGAAGAAGCCTTTTAACACCCACACCGCAAACGAGATGTTGAACAGGCAATAAACCATGATCAACGCGATGTGCGTATCGAGCAGCTTCAGGGTGCGGAAAACCAGGTAGAACGGCACCACCACCGCAATCGCCGGCAGCATCCGCAGGCTGAGGATCCAGAACTGCAGGAAATCGCTGCCCTTGATGGAATAGCGCGAGAAGCCATAAGCCGTCAGGCTGCCCAGGGTAATCGAGATCACCGTCGTGCTAATGGCGATGATGAGGCTGTTGCGGACCTGCGTGGGGAAGTCCGAATTGAAGGCGTTAATGTAGTTTTGCAGCGTAGGCCTGAAGATGAACACCGGTGGCACGGCCAGCAGTTCGAGCTTGGTTTTGAACGAGGAGAGTAGAATCCACAGCAGCGGAAAGAGGAAGACCGCCGCCACGAGCAGCGCGAGAACGACGCCCAGCACACGTTTGAATGTCTTCATTGCCTCACCTCTACTACAGGCCAGTGGCGACCTGTTCAACCCTCGCGGGAGTGATCAGTCTCACCAGGATGTTGGTCACGATGTTGATGATGATCACTACCACCCACGAGATCGCCGCGGCCATGCCCACGTTGAAGAACATGATCTGGTGACGATAGCCCAGGATAGAGAGCGTGGACGTGAAGTTGCCAGGGCCACCTCCCGTCAGGATGAAGGGCGAATCGAACAGCTTCAGGGTGTCAATGGAGCGGAAGAGCAAGGCCAGCAACAGGGGGAAGCGCAGATACGGCCAATAGATCTGGCGGAACTTCAGCCAGGTCGAGGCCCGATCGAGGGTAGCGGCCTCGAGCAGCTCGGTCGGGATCGTCCCCAGGCCGGCCAATACCAGCAGAGCTACGAAGGGTGTCCACTGCCACACGTCCACCACCACCACCGCCACCTGCGACCAGAACGGGTGAGCCAGCCAGGGAATGGTCGGGAGACCCACGCGGGTCAATATGTAATCAACAATCCCAAAGGTCTGGTCGAACATGAACCGCCAGAACAGCCCAATGCAGAACGGGGCGAGCATCATCGGCAGGAAGACGATCAGCCGGATGATGCCCATGCCAGTAAAACGCTGGTTCAGCACAAAGCCAAGCAGGATACCCAGCACCACCTCGATGGACACAGCCGCTATCGTAAACTGCACCGTGACCCGGGCAGCCAACCAGAACTGGGGGTCGGTGAACAAGTTGATGTAGTTGCCCAGGCCAGTCCAGATCGCCCTGCTACCCAGCGAGTAGTTGAACAGGCTCACCCCGAGGGAGAATAGGAGCGGGACTATGGCCAATAGCAACAGCAGGCCGATAGTGGGTGCAAACAGCAATCGGCGCCACCATAGATCTCTAAGGCCCGCCGCTGCTTCCACGGCCGTGGCTGGCCCCTCTCTCTCGCTTACCATCGCCTCTTGTGACATCGAACCTCCTGGACGTATTGCGTATTGCGTATTGCGTAACGGAATACGCAATACGCAACACGTTTTTCAGGTGTTATCCTGTATACAACTCCAACGCCTTCTTCGCCAGCAGGAACCCCCGCTTGACCAACTCTTCGGTGGCCTCCCAATTCGCGTCCTCGTGCTCGATGCTGAGCACAAAGTCAT
>VGOG01000194.1 GCA_016875995.1 Chloroflexota bacterium | reverse complement strand
GACATCACCGAGCGCAAGATGGCGGAGAGGGCGTTGGAGCGGCGAGCGAGCCAGTTGGCTATGGTGAACGAGATTGGGCGGCAGATCGCTTCTATTCTTGAGCTCGACCAGTTGCTACATCAAATAGTCCATTTACTGAATGAAGCTTCTGGTTATCGCTATGTCTCTATCTTTCTGCTTGACGAAGACTCCAACGACCTGGTGCTCAGGGCAGGGGCGGGAGACAGAATGGTACCGGACGGCACGCGGATTCCCCTTGAGGCCAGGTCAATCAACACCCACGTGACCAGAACTGGCGAGCCCCTCTTGGTCAACGATGTTTCGCAAGAGCCCCTGTATCTATTGATAGAGGAGATGGCCGACACCCGGTCGGAGTTGTGTGTTCCCATCAAGGTCAAGGGTCAAGTCATCGGAACGCTGGATGTGCAGAGCACGGAGCTTCACGCTTTCGATGAGAGCGACCTATCCACTTTGCAAACCCTCGCCCACCAGGCGGCCATTGCCATTGAAAACGCCCGCCTCTTCGCCGAAACCAAGCGAAATGCCAACGACCTGACCCTTCTCCTCGGCACCAGCACTGCCATCTCTTCCACCCTCGACCTGGATCAGATTCTGGAAACGGTGGCCCATCAGATTACCACCTCCCTGGTGTCCACCTTCTGCCGCATCACCCTGCTGGACGAGACCAGGGAGAACCTGGTCATCCGGGCTACCTCTCCCATTCGGGATCAGGAAGCGAAGGGCGCCCTCGGCCGGCGATGCCCCCTGGCCACGGTCCCCTGGCACCGGCAGGTGATCGAGACCGCTGAGCCGGTCATCCTGCGCCAGGACGTGCCAGAGCGGGCCCTGTCGGATGAGGAACGCGAGATCGCTCTCACCGAGGAGGTGAAGTCGGCGGTGCTGATCCCTCTGATCGTGGGGGGACGGGTGCTGGGGGTGATCTCCCTGGGAGAGGAACGGAGCTGGGAGCGCAGCCCCTTCACCAGGGAGAAGGTGGAACTTTGTCAGAGCATCGCCGCCCAGGCCGCGGTGGCCATCGAGAATGCCCGCCTGTACCAGGAACTCCAGCAGAGTTTCATTCAGACCATTGCCACCCTGGCCGCAGCGGTGGAAGCCAAGGACCCCCACACCGGCGGCCATTCTCAGCGCGCCACGGAACTGGCCGTAGCCATCGCCCAGGAGTTGGGTTTGAGCGAGGAGGAGATCGAGTTGATCCGCTACGCTGGCCTCCTGCACGACGTGGGCAAGATCGGCATCAGCGAACAGATCCTGCTCAAGCCGGGACCCCTGAATGTGAAGGAGTGGGAGGTAGTCCGCAGGCATCCCGCTCTTGGCGCGAACATCGTGGAGAGGGCCGCTTTACTACAGAAGTTGGTGCCCATTATTCTGTACCATCACGAGCACTACGATGGCCAGGGCTATCCGGAGGGATTGAGGGGAGAGGACATTCCCCTGAAAGCTCGCATCCTGGCGGTGGCCGATGCCTTCGAGGCCATGACCTCCGGCCGGGCCTACCGGCCAGCCATGACGGTGGAGCAGGCTCTGGCCACCTTGCGGGAGGGAGCAGACAGGCAATGGGATGGCAAGTTGGTGGAGATTCTTCACCGGATTATCCAGGAACAAGGTCATCAAAAGTGATCGAGTAACGGTGAACGAGGCGACGAGACGACGAGGGATCGAGGTAACAAGGAGGTGCAGAGATGAAAAAGTGGCATCTTATTCTAACCTTAGCGCTGGTCCTGGGCTTGTTGGTGGGCCTGACCGGGCGCCCCGCAGTGTTGGCTGCCTATCCCGGCCAGAAGATCCAGATCCCCAGTATCAACGTCGAGGATGGCTGGAGCACCTTGATCAACACGCAGAACCTGGGGGATGATGATACCGGGGCGGTTATCTTCTTCTGGGGGGAGTATTCGGGCTTGTGTCCCCCCAATTCCCCTGGCTCCACGGCGGTCAGGTGTCAGATAATCGTCAATAACGGTGTTTGGACGCTGCGGACCGGTATCCCCACCCAGGCCAAGGCCGCGATCATCTATTCGGTGGACAAGGACGTCTTCGACGACGCCTGCCAGGAGGCCCTTAATGCCATCGGCGACCACTCTGCCTGGATGCAGTGGAGAAGCAAGTACCAGGGCACGGGTCAGCCCTTGGCGGTGGTTGTGCTGCGTTCAGGCCCCCACGGCTCTTCCAGCTCCTACGATGGCATCTCTGAGGCCATGGAGGGGGAGTATCCCTACGAGTATTATGCTCTCCTTCTGAAGAAAGAGTACCAGGGCCAGAACGCTCAGCTTTCCATCCAGAACTCGGGCGAGTACTGTGTCTCCGTCTTGGTTGAGTACAGGGGAATTGCCTACACCCGGCACTTCGAGGGGCTGGCGCCGGGCGAGGCTTTGCACCTGAGGATGGAAGAAATCGCGGAGATACCTACCAACTGGCTGGGGACGGCGTTCATCCGGGCGGCTCAGCCGCTGGGATACGTTGTGGAGCACTACAACGTCCCCCCAACTCCCACCAGCACGGCTACACCAACCCCGACCGCGACTTTGACCAGCACGCCGACCGCCACACCCACGGCAACCCCCACTGCGACGCCAACCAGGACGCCCACACAGACGCCGACCCCAACCAGTACATCAACGCCGACTAGCACCCCAACGGCGACTCCCACTGGCACGGCCACGACGGCCACTGTTACACCCACAGGAACTGTAACTACACGTTGGTACGTGTATCTGCCGCTCGTCGTCAAAGGCTATCGCCCCGAACCTACGGTGAGTAACGTGCGCATGAGCGATACGCCTTATGGGCCACCCGTGAACCAATTCCCCTCGGGGACCACTGTGGTCTACGTGGTTTTCAACTACTCTGCCATGCAGAACGACGAGGTCAGGATCACCGTTCATGACCAGGTGGGCCGTAAGCTCTTTGAACAAGTTGAAGCTTACACGGGGTCTGGGACCAGGTCCGTTGAGGTATCGGCTCCGCCGGGAGAAGCCTTCGCCGACGGCTGGTATGTCACCCGCGTGTATTCGAACAGCCGTTTGTTCCCCATTGAGACCATCTACTGGGATGTGGGGGATAGTGAGTTGGACGGGTATGGGTCTTGCCCTTCTCACGTATTGCGAGTATAATACGGGTAGCAAAGGGGTTTAGATGGTTAGGTTGGCGGGCAATACCATGAGGCGGAGTACCGCCCCTGCGGATGCGGAGGTGATAAACAATTTCCCAGGCCGCTACCTCACTGAGGACTGGCGGGCGTACTACTGGGTGGTCACCGAAAAGGGCGATTTGGTGGACCGGAGAGCCACCATTCAGTTGCCCCTCGGATACGCCGACGTCTGCCCGGCGGTGTACCCAGGACAGAACGGCTGCATCCATAGCGTGAGGCGCTGGGGGGTGGCGTGCTACACCTCCCTGCTGGAAGAGATGGGGTTTGACCCCGACGTACTCGTGACTCACGATCAGGAAGGCCGGGGTGAGGAGGGAGAGCTGACCCTTCGGGCGATGATTCAGGTCACCCACTTTGATCTCCCTGGCCACTTCATCATCGCCAGTTGGGAGCACCCCTTTTCGCTGTTCGATCCTGAGGGGATACTGAAGGGATCCTACACCACATGGTGCACCTACCTGGGCGCTCTGGCCTGGTTGGCCTCGGGAGGCAAGGTGGGCGCCAGCTTTGAGTTTCTGGAAGTCGCCAATCGTGAGTTGTATGAAGAGGCAGTTCGTTTGCTGAGGTGATGAGACATGGCCAGGAAGAGGGCTCACGTTTTCGTCAGCGGTTGGGTGCAGGGCGTTTTCTTCCGGAGCGAGACCCGGGACCTGGCCCGTCAATTGGGCGTGACCGGCTGGGTCAGGAACCTGTGGGACGGCAGAGTGGAGGCTGTCTTCGAGGGAGAAGATTGGGCCGTCGAGCGGTTATTAGCTTGGTGCCACCGGGGGCCGCGTGGGGCAGAGGTGACAAACGTCGAGATAGCATACGAGGACTACGTCGGAGAGTATGATTCTTTCTCCGTACGCTATTAGACGTGTTGCGTATCCCGTATTGCGTATTTGGTGCACGCACTACGCAATACGCACTACGCTTCACGGCAGCAAGCGGAAGTTGCTTTCCTGCCAGCTTCCAGATGCAAATAAACTACAAAACCAGACAAGGAGGGAACATCAATGAAGATGGACAGGGTCTCACAAGCAATGGAGCAGGTGGGCATACCGGGCAGGGACGCCTACGATCTTCCCACCAGCCACAAGCGCTTCCCCGACGGGGCGTGGTACCGGATGGAGGTCTCCGGCGTGGAGCGCCCCAAGGTGTTGGAGGCGGTCATTGACGAATCCCAGAAGCGGGACATGCCCATCCATCGCCTGATCTCGGTGGTGATGGGCGCCACCCTTCTGGACAAAGCGGAGCTCAAGGACTTTGCCCAGATGGCCGCCGAGGCCCAGATGGAGGTCATCCTGACCCCCGGCCCCCGCTCGGCCTGGGACACGGGGCGGCAGTTGGTCACTCCAGAGGGGGGGCTCTCCGGCCTGCGCTTCCGCGGCTCCGACCAGTTGCAGCAGGTCATCACCGACATCATGACTTGCATCGAGATCGGCTTCCGCGGGTTCCTGGTGATTGACGAGGGGCTGCTCTGGCTGCTCAACGAGATGAGGGAGAACGGCGACATCCCGCAGGACGTGATCTTCAAGGTCTCCATCTACGCCGGCCACGCCTCGGCCGCGGGGGGCAGAGTGCTGCAAATGCTGGGGGCCGGCACGTTCAACCCCGTGGCCGACCTCAGCCTGCCCCAGTTCGCGTCCATCCGCCAGGCCATTGACATCCCGCTGGATCTCCACATCATCCTCACCGAGTCCTTCGGCGGATACATCAGGATCTACGACGGCCCGGAGATGGCTCGCGTTTGTGCACCCTGCTACTTCAAGATCGAGCCAGGCCCGGCGTGCGCGGCCGGGCCTGGCGCTCTCTACAAGCCCTGGGTGGACGAGGGGATGCTGGCCCACTGGGCGCGGGTGAAGGTCAAATACGCCCAGATCATCCACGAGATCATCCAGGAGAACTTCCCGCAGGCCACCATGTCGGGGATCGGGCCTGCGGACCTGGCCATACCAAAGCCGTAAGGCGGAAAGGTTCAGGTGCCAGGCACTTTCATCGGCCTCTTCGGGGCCATAGTGCCTCCAGGCTAGGCAGGCTTACTCAATCAGTCGGCCATCCATAAGTGCCTGGCACCTTGATCGAAAAGGAGCAACGCACATGAGCAACGCATGGCAGCAAAGCAAGCTGCCCTTTCCCCCCGGCGTCTTTCCCGCCCTGGTGACGCCTTTCGACCAGGACGAGGGCGTGGACGAGGACGCGTTTCGCAGCCTTATCCGACACGTGATTGACCACGTAGATGGATTGGTGCCCTGCGGCACCACCGGCGAGTTCCCCTACCTGTCGGTGGAGGAGCAGAAGCGGCTGGTGGAGGTCGCCGTCGAGGAGGCCCAGGGCAAGCCCGTCATCGCCGGCACGGGTGCTGCCGCTACCCGCCAGGTCGTCGTCCTGGCGGAAAATGCTAAGGAGGCCGGAGCCAGTGCCTGCCTGGTGGTCACGCCTTATTTCCTCCACCCCTCGGACAAGGGTATCTATCAGCACTTCTACGAGCTGTCCAGGGCGGTGGACATCCCCATCATCCTGTACAACATCCCTCAGGTGGTGGACGCTTATCTGCCCCGCACCGTCGTCGAGGACCTGGCCGACGTGGACAACATCGTGGCCCTGAAGGATTCCTCCGGTAACCTGACCTACACCATGGAAGTGCTGGAGATGGTTCAAGGGCGCATTGAGGTCCTTATCGGCCACGACGAGGTGGTGCTGCCCGCCCTGGCCGGTGGTTGCACGGGAATGATCCTGGCCAGCGCCAACGTCTTCCCTGAGGTCTGGCAGCGAGTCTTCCAGGCGGTGCAGGAGGGCGATCTGGCTACGGCGCGAGAGTGGCAGATGAAAGTGCAGAAGCTGGCCCGCATCTTCTCCCGCCACGGCGGCGGAGTAGCCATCAAAGCGGCGTTGAACATGATGGGCGTCGAGGTGGGGCGGCCGCGCCGACCGCTGAAGCCCACCGGCGGGGCCTTGATCCACGAGACGCGAGCCGAGATCCAACTGGAGCTGGAGAGGTTGGGCAAGGTGCAAGGGACTAGGGACAAGGGACTAGGGACAAGGGACAAGGGACTAGGGACAAGGGGGGCGCTGGAAGAGCGGTTTGAAGATGTGGGGTTGACGGGGGAGGTGATCCGGGATGCCGGGCTGCGGGTGGGGACCGGGTCGGCCGGGGAGGAGCCGGAGTGGGTGCAGTTGGATCTCGTGGCCGGGCCGAAGGCGGGGCCGTTGGGCGATGCCTACGCCTATCAACTGACCTATCCCTTGCGTCGTCGTGAGGCGCTGACCGCGATTTTGGAGCCCAATCTTACCGTGCGCCCGCCGACGCTGATCCTGCCCACGCTGGAGCAGAAGAACCTGCGCCAGGCCAACATGATCTACGGCCCGACCCAGGCAGCGGTGGCCAAGGCCATCGTGGATGCCCTGGAGCGGGGGGTGATCCCGCAGGCGGCCATGGACGAGGAGGTGATGATCGTCTTGGCCACGGTGGACCCCAAGGCCCTGGATCGCCACGCCCTTTACCAGAACGTGTACACGGCGATGGAGAAAGCGATTAGGCAAGCGTACGGACACCGGCGGCAATGAAGTACGGCTTTCTTGCCGAGACCGGCGATGTCGGGCAAGCTGAGGGAGCGACTCGCTACTTGATTGTTGCGGTGGTCATCACCAGCAACCCTCATCGGCTCCGAAAGGCGGTAATCAAGACCAGGAAAGGTCTTCGCAAGAAGCTCAAGCAGATCCCTGAGCTAAAGGCTAAGCGGACACCCAAGAAGGTCGTGGCCAAGCTTTTGCGTTACATCGCAATGCTGGGAGTCGAGATTGTGGCTGTGATCCTGGACAAAGAGTCGAGGCTATGCCCTTTTGATCCGGAGGATTGGTATCGTACAACTTGTGCACGGGCGGCGCGCCACTGTTTGGAGCAGTGGTTTGGAGCTTGGCTCAGAAATACGAACGGGGAGACGAGGACCTTTACGCGATCATCAAGGAAAAGATCATTGTGGAGGAAGTGCTGAAATAAAAAACTGGCTCACCCTGGGGGCCGATTCTCACCGTTCACGCCAAAAGGCGGGCCAAAGCCAGACGGAGTAGCACGGACTTACATCCGAGCAGCCTGTTCCAGGACTTACGAGTCCAGTTTCTATATCATATTATACAGCATCTTGCATTGGGTGTCAAATGTCCACTTGTCAAGGTGCACGAGTGGGTAGATGCGAACTCGGGCCAATCTCGCCTGAGTGTTCATTGGGAGGTATGGTCGGAGAGAGTGCGAGGCCTACGTGAACGCGCAAGGAGTGTGGCATATGTATAACGTCAGGGCGGATTTGGAGGAACTACTGGAAGGCGTAACTACTCAGCCCCTGTTGTCATTGCGAG
>VGOG01000193.1 GCA_016875995.1 Chloroflexota bacterium | reverse complement strand
CCGCGCAGCCGTGATCCAACTCCCCCGTGTCCCACACCCTGGCCCCGGTGAGCAGGCACACGCGGATGAAGTCCGCGCCGGCGGCCACGGCAATGGCCATGGTCACCCGCCCGCCATTGTGGATGACGTTGATGCCCACCGGCACGTCCACCGCCTCGACGACGGCACGGGCGGCCACGGCCTGGGCGGTCATCTCCTCGGGCGGCACGTCCAGGCCCACGTAGTAGGGCAGGTCCCACATGTTTTCCACCATCAGCCCGTCCACGCCCCCGCTGACCAGGGCTTCGGCATCCCGCAGGGCATGGTCAATGATGGCCTCCATGCCGTAGAAATCGTAGCCCGGCGCGCCGGGCAACGGCAGCAGATGTACCATGCCGATGATGGGCTTCTCCACCCCAAACATCTCCTTCAGTGATTTCAACCGCAGGCCATCCAGCCTGTCTTTCCAATTCGTGGTCATCTTTCACCCCCTTGCGACCTTGCTCCCCTGCCCCCCTGCTCCCCTGCCCCTCTGCTCCCTTGCGACCCTGCGACTTTGTGACCCTGTGTCCCTGCTCCCAGGTAATCAATCACAAACCGCAACTCCTCTCGCCAGTCCTGCCACGACGGCTCGGTCAGATACGCCTCCAGAAAGGCACAGACCCCCTCCCTCTCCACCAGAGACGTCCCTGCTCCTTCGACGGTGGCCGTCAATGCGCCCAGCGCGTCGGCCAACAGGGCCGATTCCCGCCACCCCCAGCCCTCCAGCCTTCCCAGGATGATCCCGGCATCGAAGCTGTCGCCGGCGCCGGTGGTGTCTACCGTGGGCACGGCGAAGCCGGGCACCAGGAACATTCCCTCATCAGTGCCTATGGCGCAGCCGCGCTTGCCAAGTTTGAGGGCTACCACTCCGACGCCATGGTCCAACAAGCCCTCAATGGCTCCCTCGACATCCCGACGGCCCGTCAGGTACTCTGCCTCAGGCTGACTGGGGAACAGGATGTCCACCTGGGGCAAGATGGCCCTGGCCATGTCGGTGACCCTCATCACCGCCTCGAGCCCCAAATCCGCCGTCACCGTTAGCCCCGCCTGACGAGCCACCTCCAGGGCGCGCAGGCCAGCATCCCGCTGGGGAGCTGCCAACAGGGAGTACCCGGAGAGGTGAAAGATGCGAGCCTGGGCGATGTAGCCTTCGTCCAGCAGCGCGCGATCGGTGCGGACGTTGGCCCCCCGACAGCCGAACATGGTGCGTTCGCCATCGGGGGTGACGGCGACGAGGATGATCCCCGTGATGGTCTCAGGGTCGCGCTGAATACAGCGCCCGTCCACCCCTGCCTCATCCAGAGCGGCCAGGGCCAGTGGGGCCAGGACATCCTTCCCTACCCGTCCGATGATGCCCACGTCCACCCCGAAGCGGCCCAGAACGATGGCCGTGTTCGCCGCTGAGCCGCCACAATAGATGTGCCCTTGCTCAGCCAGGCCCTCCCCGCCTTTTTGGGGATAGTCGGGAACGTGGGCGATGACGTCTATGTTGATGTCGCCTATGGTCACTACTTGAGGCATTTTGCTCCTCCTCAGAAAGGATTTTCGATTTTCGATTTGCGATTTCCGAATCGAAAATCGGCAATCGGCAATCGAAAACCGAGGGGAGAACTCATAGGAACTCCGGCAGCCCTTTTTGTAGAGCAGGCTGGAGGTCTCGGACTACCAGGTCCTCGTAGGTTTCGCGGCGCTGGACGAGGCGGGCGTGGCCGTCTTTCACCCACACCACGGCCGGGCGGAGGGCCAGGTTGTAGTTTGAGGACAGCGGCAGGTGATAGGCTCCGGCCACGGGCATCGCCAGGAGATCCCCAGGCTCCAGTTTCGGCAGCGAGATGTCGCGAATCAGCCAGTCGCCCGACTCGCAGAACTTCCCCACAATGGTGACTACCTCCTCAGCCGGCTGGTGAGCCTTGTTAGCTACGAGGGCGGTGTAGCGCACGCCGTACAGGGCTGGGCGGAGGTTGTCCGCCATGCCGCCGTCCACGGCGACGTAGGTTCTCACGCCGGGGATGGTCTTGCGAGCGCCGACGGTGTACAGGGCAACCCCGGCTGGCCCGACGATGGACCGGCCCGGCTCCAGGGTCAGGCGGGGAAGCGGCAGCCTGTGTCGGGCACAACCTTCGATCACCGCCAGGCTTATGGCCCGCACATAATCCTCGATGGCTGCTGGGGGGTCGCTCTCGTGGTAGGGCACCCCCCAGCCACCGCCGGGGCTCAACTCCTGCAGACGGAAGCCGTGTTTGCGACCCATTTCCACGGCGAAGGCCAGGAGCGCTTCGACAGCGGCAGCGAAAGGCTCCGTCTCGAAAGCCTGCGAGCCCAGGTGAGTGTGGAGGCCCACCAGTTCCAGGTGAGTAGAGGCCAGCGCGGCCTGCACCGCCCGTTCGGCATCATCGGAGGCGAGGGGAAAGCCAAATTTGGAATCGGCCAGGCCGGTCTTGTTATAAGTGTGGGTATGGACGTCAACGTCGGGCGATAGCCTCAGCCAGACCTTGGCCTGCACCCCTCGCCGGGCAGCCAGCGCCTCCAGCAACTCCAGCTCGTGGTGGTTGTCCACCACGATGCGGCCCACCCCCCCTGCCAGGGGGGGTGACGGGGGGAGGGCCATCTCCAGCTCGGCGGCCGATTTGTTGTTGCCGTGGAAGTGGACAGCGGCCAATGGGAAGCCAGCCTGACGGGCCAGGTACAGTTCGCCGCCGGAGACCACGTCCAGCCCCAACTGCTCCTCGGCCAATAGCCGGATCAGGGTCAGGCACAGGTGTGCTTTGCCGGCGTAGGCCACCTGGGAGGGGCCGGGGTAGTGGGCGGCCAGGGCCGTTTTGTAGCCACGGCAGCGGTCGCGCAGGGTGGTTTCATCGAAGACGTAGAGGGGGGTGCCAAACTGCCGGGCCAGGTCGTCGGCCCGGCAGCCTCCTATCCAGAGATAGCCGTCGGGGTCAATGTAAGTGGTGATGGGAAAGAGATCAATGAGAGTCAGAGCACTCCTCCCCTTCCAGCGTGTATCCGGCTGGCTCTTCTCGCAAGATGGGGGTGGCGGCAGCAGATTGTGGTACTGATTCCACGGCTGAGCTTCGCATTTGAGATAGTTGCCAGCGAACCGGTGGTCCCTCAGGAAAAAGCCGTTTCATCACCGGCTCCCCGTGCATATAGTTCTTACAGAACCAAAGCCGTAGAGTTTCCTCGTCTTCCCCTTCTCGTTCTTTCAGTTCCAACCAATACCCCTTGCCAGCATAGACCCCCAATCCTTGCTCCAGGTTGTCCAGTCCCAGATTCAGGGCTTTGATCCGCTGCGAGAAGTAGCGAACCAACGGATCTAACCAGGCCAGGAAAAAGTAGCGCAACCCCAACGTATCTTCCCCTTCACCTTTATCCCAATCCACTATGCAACCAACCACGCAAGGTTTCGCCCCTAGATATGGGGGAAAAACGAATTCCCGATAACGAACTTTCATCTCTGCCTCCTCTTAAACGATGCCAGCCACTCTTCGGCCTGGCGAACCTCTACTTCTTTGGGATAATGGAGACGCAAGAGATCCGGGTCCCTCTCTAGCAGGATGCGTAGCTCCATCACCTCGTGAATGAGAGCGCTGGTGCCGTAGATGCCGCCAATAGTGATGTCATCCAAGGAGGAATGAGCCAGGTGCTTTTGCAGTTTGGTAACGTAACGCTGTACGTTCTCCAGATCCCTTTTTGTGATCCGCCACTTCTGGATCACTTGCTGATCGAAGTCACCGAGTTTGAACATTGGAGGTCGTCAATGCATCATGCATTATAACTTTATGAAGTCACAATGTCAAGTCGAATTCTGCCCGGCTGGCACAGCATTTGGCACAAGCCCTGCCGTAAATAAGGCCGTATTACAACAAGCGTGGCAAGCCCCGACAGCAAACGACGAAGCAGAAACTTGAGCATAGGTGGCAGATGGCAGCGCATAGCGAGTCAGTTCAAACCCTTGTTTGCACTTCCCGGCAACGCTCTAACCTTACCAGGTCAATACCGCTGAAAAGGCACTCCACAGCGTAATCACCGCCGGGTGATTCGGCGTGCATCGAAACGAAGCTGCCCCACTGGGCCAGGCGGGTGATACGAGACGATCCGGCAAAGTTCTCACTTCTTGCCAGGAGCCAGGCACGCTGCTCATCGCTAACCTTGACGGCACACTCCGGACAATCCTCGGGCGTTTGGCCCGTGGTGAGGAGACTGGCAAAGCCCCGCAGATAGGGTGGGCTGGCATCGTAGCAAAAGGAGAGCTGGTCGGCCACCACGCGGCAGTTGATCCAGGCCCCGTTGTCGAAATCGGCCACCACAAAGATGGTGTTGGCCGCTCCCAGCTCGACCTCACCGATGCTCAGCGAGTAATGGGCGCTCATCTGGTCACGGACGCCGGCAATGGCATTGTAGTTGACGCCTCGCTCCAGACTGAGCTCAAATAGGTCGCCGGAGTAAGTGCGGCCGGTGCGGATGGCTTCGTGCACCAACTGCGGCGCCACGCGCACCGGGCTGCTCACCAGGACGTTGGCCATGAGGCCGACGCCAAATACCAACGGCAAGGGAAGAAACAACGAGAACCAGGCCCGGCCGCTCATACGACCATCGGCGTCGGTCTCCGAGTTGATGCCCTCCAACCGATACTCCTGGACGAGGCCCAGAATGGTCAGCAAGAGCACGACAAAGAAGCTGGCCATCATCATACGCGCCTGAGCGGCGGAGCTAAAGAGGTAAATGGGTAACCCCCAGGAGCGACGGTCGGCCAGCCACACCGTCAGGCTGCGGCCCTCGTAGGGCAGGTGGCCGATCACCAGGGTCATGAGGCTGGCCACCAGCAGCCAGATCAGCCCACTCACGAGGGCGCTACCCGGCCACGCCGCCAGCCCCAAAAGTAAAATTCGCTTTCTCTTCCCTCCACTCTTCAGCAGCCTTCACCAGGCCGATGAAAAGCTGCAATTGCCGCGCCTCGTCCTTGAACATGAGCTCCGGGTGCCACTGCACCCCCACGACAAAAGGTGCGCCCGGCCTCTCCACGCCCTCGACGACACCGTCGGCAGCCCAGGCCACTGCCTGAAGCTCAGGCGCCAGGTCCTGCACTGCCTGGTGATGATACGAGTTGACCTCGAGTTCATCATCGCCCAGGAGGTTGGCCAGCCGGCTGGCCGGCTGCAGCCGGACGAGGTGGCGGGCCTCCCCCTCCGACTTCTGATGAACCAGCGGATGGGACACCTGGTCGGCGATGTCCTGAATCAGGCTGCCTCCCAGGGCCACGTTGAGCACCTGAATTCCCCGGCAGATGGCCAACAGCGGCCGGTCGGCCCCCACCCATTCCCGCACCAGCGCCAGTTCGAAGTCATCCCGTGTCCGGTCAATCAGCCGCGTCTTGGGGTGGCGGTCCTGGCCAAACAGGTCAGGGGCCACGTCGCCGCCCCCGCTGAGGAGGAGGCCATCCAGGATGGGAAGGACACCGGCCACCGCCTCCGGCTGAGCAGGCAGGCCGACCGCCACCCCACCCGCTCGCTCCACAGCGGCCACGTATCTCTGATAGAGCGCGAAATAGTCCGACCCCTGTCCCGAGGCCGATTCCTGGAAAGACATGGTCACACCGATGATGGGTCGCATATTTAGCACGATAGACAGAAACACCTCCTGCTGCGCCTCGTTACCCACGCCAGGGCCTCCTCGTTGGCGGCTATCTCGGCCTCGATAAGGGATAGAATGCCACCTGGTATTGTACCCCTAGTCAGACCTGATGTCAATTCCCCTCTGCGTGGGCTTTCGCAGCGATTCGCCGATCGAAGTGTACAACTGCGGGACATCGAAGTGGGTTTTGGCAACAGAGAGCCGGATCCGCTGCGCAAGCCCTGCGTGGCTGGCCTCAACTTGACATTTGTCTCGTTCGCTGGTAAAATACTTTTTGCAACAAAACAAGGCGCATTCGTCTAGGGGCCTAGGATATTGCCCTCTCAAGGCAGAGACAGGGGTTCGATTCCCCTATGCGCCACCAAGCCAGGAGCCCAGGGTGTTACCTTGGGCTCTTAGCGTTTAATAGGCTCATTCGAATAACCTGGCGATTTCATCCCGTTCAAAATAGGGGAGGTCCCTCGCCACCCCGCCAGCCATCAATTTTAATCCCTCTTCCTTAGCCACGACTTCCCCGATGGCCACGGCCGCGATTCCCGCTTCTGCCAGCTTTTCGACAACTCGCGTTGTGTCTTCCGGCGACAAAACGATGATCAGCGAGCCCGAAGCGATGATTCCTAATGGATCGAGGCCATAATCGGCGCAGAGACGGCTCGTCTCCGGCAGCACCTCGATTCGCTCTTCGTGTACCAACAGGCCCACATCCGCCGCCTGCGCCAGCTCCCACAGGCCCATGGCCAGCCCGCCCTCGGTGGGGTCGTGCATGGCGTGCACCCGCGCCTGAGCGGTGGCGATCTGAGCCTCGCGCACCACGCTGATGCCCGGCTGGTGGAGGAAACCGCGGCAGCGGTCAATGAAATCCGCTGAGTACTTGCCCGCCAGCTCCTCCGCCTTCTCCTGAGCAATAATGGCAGTGGCTTCGACAGCGATGCCCTTGGTGAGGATGACGTCGTCTCCTACCTGGGCTCCAGCGGTGGTCACCAGCCTGTCTGGCTCCACCTCGCCCAGCATCTGCCCCACCACGATGGGGCGGTCCAGGCCGTAGGTGATCTCGGTGTGGCCGCCACAAAAGGAGACCCCCAACTGACGGCAGGCATTGGAGAGCTGAGAGAAGATGCCCTCCACCAGCGCCCGATCAGTGCTCCCTGCGGGCAAAAGGATAGTGGCCAGAAACCACCTGGGGATAGCGCCGGTGGTAGCCACGTCGTTGGCGTTGATGTTGACCGCGTACCATCCTATCTCCTCGGTGGCGAAGGTGATGGGATCGGTTTTGGCCACCAGATAACGATCGCCGAAATCTATCACCGTAGCATCCTCGCCCACCTCGGCGCCTACCACCACTCGCTCGTTGACCTGGGCATACCTGGCCAGGAGCTGTCTCAGGTAATTCATCTCCAGCTTTCCCACAGGCAGAAAATTCGGCATCTCACCCTCACTTATGGCAGAAATGGCTTTCAAAGACAAGGGGTCTCCTCAAAAGAAGAGACCCCTCGCTTGCGCCGTAGCTATCTCCCCAAGGGAGGTGATGCTACGGCGCTATGCTTACTACTGTGGTCCATTGGCATCACCTCCTATATCTATGATAGCGATGAATATTATCCCCCAAAAGAGGCAAATTGTCAAATCACGATGAGTTTACTGAAAAAAGCTCCCGCATTGGCCACTCCTATTCTCCGCTACTTTTTATCAGTCGCCCGGTCAGCATCCCCCCCAGCACGGCCAGGTCCTCTGTGGGCAGGTAATGGCCTGCCGCTGCGTCGAAGAGCACATTGGCCGAGGCAGGGAACTCTTCGTCCGCCAGGTAGAGAACAACGGCCAATCGGAGGCGCGGGAACATGGGAAAGAGGAAGGACGCATCGCCATAGGTCAGGCGCTCCCCACCCAGGGCCTCAGCGGCGGCCACGAAGCCGTCCAGGTC
>VGOG01000192.1 GCA_016875995.1 Chloroflexota bacterium | reverse complement strand
ATCAGATGATCGAGAACGTGGTGGGTATCCACGCCCTGCCGCTGGGGATAGCGGTCAATTTCCTCATCAACGGCCAGGACTACCTCATCCCGATGGCCATCGAAGAACCTTCCGTCGTGGCCGGGGCCAGCTTCGCCGCGCGGTTGGTGCGCGACGGCGGCGGATTCACCACCAGTAGCGACGAGCCGGTGATGATCGGCCAGATACAGGTGCTGGGCGTCGCCGATCCCCAGGCAGCCCGCTCCGATCTCCTGGCTCAGAAAAGCCGCCTGCTCCAAATAGCTGACCAGACCGATCCCCTGCTCGTCAGCCTGGGCGGTGGGGCTCGCGATCTGCTGGTCCGGGTCGTGGAGGGCAGCCCTGTTGGTTCCATGCTGGTCGTTCATCTGCTGTTCGACTGCCGTGACGCCATGGGAGCCAATACGGTGAACACCGCCTGTGAGGCTCTGGCCCCGGAGGTGGAGAACATCACCGGCGGACGGGTGGTGCTGCGCATCCTCTCTAACCTGGCCGACCGGCGGCTGGCGCGGGCCGAGTGCGCTATTCCGGCCGAGGTGTTGGCCTTCGATCAGTTCACCGGCCCGACAGTGGCGAAACGCATCGTCGAGGCCTATGCCCTGGCCGCCAATGATCCCTATCGAGCGGCGACTCACAACAAAGGGATTATGAACGGCGTTGACGCTGTGGCCGTAGCGACGGGCCAGGACTGGCGCGCTCTGGAGGCCGGAGCCCACGCCTACGCTGCCCGCAGCGGACGCTACACTTCGCTGTCGCACTGGAGCGTGGACGCCGACGGCAATCTGGCAGGCACGCTGGAGCTGCCCCTGGCCGTGGGCATCGTTGGCGGGGCCAGTCGGGTCCATCCCACAGCCAGGGTAGGGCTGAACATCCTGGGCGTGAAGACGGCGCAAGAACTGGCCGAGGTCATGGCCGCTGTGGGGCTGGCGCAAAACCTGGCCGCCCTGCGGGCCTTGGCCACCGAGGGAATCCAGCGCGGCCACATGGAACTGCACGCTCGTTTAGTAACCAGTGATCAGGGAATCAGGGAACCAGGGAATCAGGGAATTAGGGAACCGGGGGAGCTGATTCCCGATCCCTGATTTCCTGATCGCTATAACTGATCACTGATCAATTGGAGGCTTAGTACTTGAGCGAAGATTCTCTGCTGCTTAGACCAGACCGGGAGGTCGGCATTGTTGGCTACGGGGCCTACGTGCCTCGCTACAGACTGCCCGCTTCTGAGGTGGCCAGGGTTTGGAAAGAGGGCCAGGACGCCTTGCCCGTCGAGGAGAAGGCCGTGCCCGGCCTGGATGAGGACGTGGCCACCATGTCCATCGAGGCCGCTCGCAACGCCCTGAAGCGAGCGGGGATAGAGCCCAGGCTGATCCGCGCCGTCTGGGTGGGCAGCGAGTCCCACCCTTATGCCGTCAAGCCTACCTCGACCATCGTGGCCGAGGCCATCGGAGCCACACCCCATACCCAGGCGGCGGACTGGGAATTCGCCTGCAAGGCCGGCACCGAGGCCATCCAGGCCGCCATGGGCTTCGTTGGCTCCGGCATGGCCCGCTACGCCCTCTGCATCGGCATGGACTCCTCCCAGGGGCGGCCAGGCGATGACCTGGAGTACACCACGGGAGCTGGTGGGGCGGCCTACGTCATCGGCCCCAAGGAGCAGAGCCTGGCCTACATAGAGGGGTCCTACTCCTATGTAACCGACACGCCGGACTTCTTCCGTCGGCCTGGCCAGCACTACCCCCAGCACGGGCATCGCTTCACTGGCGAGCCAGCTTACTTCAAGCACGTGCTAACGGCAGGACAGCGTCTGATGGACGAGCTAGGCTACAAAGCCGAAAATTACACCTACGCCGTGTTTCATCAACCCAACGCCAAGTTCCCCCTCAAAGCCGGCCAGGCCCTGGGTTTCAGCAAGGACCAGATGAAGGCGGGGCTGTTGGTATCCGTGACGGGTAACACCTATGCGGGCTCTTCCATGCTGGGTCTGACGAACATTCTTGACCAAGCCGCTCCAGGTGATAGAGTCCTCCTGGTCTCCTTCGGCTCTGGAGCCGGCAGCGATGCCTTCTCTCTGGTCGTCACTGACCTGATCGAGGAGAGGAGGAAGAGGGCGCCCCTCACCCAGGACTACATCGCCCGCAAGAAATACATTGACTATGGGCTTTACGTCAGGTTCAAGAAAAAGCTGGAGATGCACTGAGTCGTGAAACGTGAAACGTGAAACGTCAAACGTGAAACGTGAAGCGTCAAACGTGAAACGTGAAGCGTCAAAGGAGGAAGATAACGTGAGAGATGTAAGTATCATTGGTATCGGCCAGACCAAAGTGGGTGAGCACTGGGAGAAATCGTTGCGCGAACTGGCCGTTGAGTCCCTGCAAGTGGCTATGGCTGATGCGGGGATCGAGGAGGCCGATGCCCTCTATGTGGGCAACATGCTGGGCGGGGAGTTCGCAAAGCAAGAACACCTGGGAACGCTCATTGCCGACTTCGCAGGGTTGCGAGGTGCCGAAGCTTTCCGGGTTGAGGCTGCCTGCTGCTCCGGGGCGGCAGCGTTACGCCAGGGCTATCTTGCCGTAGCCAGCGGTCTCCACGACATCGTCGTCGTCACCGGCGTGGAGAAGATGACCGATGCCCTGGGCTGTATCACCGCCGCTGGCCTGGCCCTGGCCGCCGATGGAGACTACGAGGCCAGCCAGGGCCTCTCCCTGGTGGCTGTTCACGCCCTCCTGATGCGCCGCTACATGTACGAGTACGGGGCTGCTAACGCCGACTTCGCCATGTTCGCCGTGAACGCCCACCGGAACGCCGTGGGCAATCCCCACGCCATGTTTCGCCAGCCCATCTCCAGGGATGCCTTCGAAAAGGCTCGCATGGTCGCCGATCCCATCAACCTGCTGGATTCCGCTCCCGTGGCCGACGGCGCAGCCACCGTGGTGCTATGTCCAGCGGGGCGTGCCAGGGAGTTCAACGAACAGTCCATCAGGGTCACTGCTTCAGCAGTAGCCACCGATTCTGTGGCCCTACACGACCGGCGAGACCCCCTCTTTCTGGAATCCGCCTATCTGTCGGCGCAAAGAGCCTATCGGCAGGCCGGAGTTGGCCCTGCCGACATTGACGTGTTCGAGTTGCACGACGCTTTCACCATTATGAGTGCCCTCTCGTTGGAAGCCTGTGGCTTTGCCCGGCGGGGGGAGGGTTTCAAACTGGCCCAGAATGGCGACATCTCCCTCGAAGGGCCCATTCCCATTTGCACCATGGGTGGCCTGAAGGCGCGGGGCAATCCAGTGGGGGCTACTGGTGTCTATCAAGTCGTGGAGGTGGTCGAGCAGTTGCGTGGCCAGGCGGGCCCCAATCAGGTGAAAGGCCCCCGTCTGGGCATGGCTCAGAACATCGGTGGCAGTGGGGCCACCGCCATCACCCACATCCTGGCAGTGCCGAACTGATGCTCAGGAGATGGGAAAACTTGCTGGAGTGCGGACGCCAGTCCGCCCCTGCAGGCTTGCGCCTGCACTCCGGATCATGGGAGAAAGACCATGGACATGCCGCGACACTGGCGACTGAAAGATCAGCGATATAATCTGGTGGGTACAGAATGCCTGTCCTGCGGAGCCAAGCAATTTCCACCCCGACCCGTATGCCCGGACTGCCATTCCAAAGAAGTGCAGCCTCTCACCTTCAGTGGCCAGGGTGAGGTCTACTCCTATTCGACCGTCTTCCAGGCCCCGCTTGGCTACGAGGAGTTCATCCCTTACACTGTGGCATTAGTCAAGCTGAAAGAAGGGCCCTTAGTGACGGCCCAGTTGACGGACGTGGACAACGATGAGGTCCGCATCGGCATGAAAATCGAGATGGTTACGCGGAAGCTCAGGGAGTACGGTGAGGATGGGGTGATCGTTTACGGCTACAAGTTCCGCCCAATCGGATGGTACTAGATTCCGCATCCCGCTCTAACAGGGACAAAAAACATTCCTAAAAAGCCACCTGTGCAGTTCATGCAGGTGGCTTTTCTCTTCATTGGCACTTGATGAAATAGCTCAAACTTGCCAGCCTCGTGCATGGCGGTGGCTAGCAGGAACTGGAAAGCCTCTTGGACTTCGGGAGGGTGGACGTTGAGGGGGGAGGCGAAGGGTCGGAGGTCATGGTCGGTTCCCTCCTTGCTCGACCCCAGGCTGATGAGCAGCGCGATAGGCCACGTTAGGATCGTTGGGTGCGCCGGTCAGTTGCAGTCGTCCCTCTTGCACCAGCGGCGAGAGATACGAGTTACGCACATACTCTGCGCTACGGTGCAGGGCACTGGCTAGCTCACGCGCTGTATGTGGTCGTTCAGCACATAAGAACAGAATCACCCCTGCTATTTCATCGTGTGACAGGCGTTTTCCTTCCGCCAACAGTCTAAGGGGTTCAGCCTTACTCTTAGGAGCAACCTCAGGAGTAATCTCAGGAGTAACCTGGAGAGCTTCTGCTCCTTCTCCGGCCAGCGTGTAATAGACGCCTGGCCCCCGGCGTTGTTCAGACCGTTGCAGCAGTCCCAGGCCCTCAAGGCCAGTCAGAGCGCGGCTGGCAGTGAGGGTATCGGTGTGGTTGAGGCTACGGTAGGCTGCATTGTCCACCTGGCCTGTCTTGCGGGCATAGACCAGGGCCTTCTGCTCTTCGGTGCTGAGCCCCAGCGCGCTGAACTGCTCCAGCCAGGCCAGGTCGGACTGATCCATGAAGTGATGCCGATAGAAGGTCACGCGAAAGGAGCGGTCCTGCGGATCGCTCTCGAAGGTAGGGGGAGTCAGGCCCAGGTCATCCATGGCCCTCTGCATGGCCCGGATGCCGGTGCCTTTCTGTTCGGCCCAGCCGATCTCGTAGAACATCTGGGCAATGCGGGGGTTGCGCAGTTCCGAGCCGGGTTCACCCAGGCGGTCCGGGTCACGCAGCGATGCGCCAGGGTTCTCGATCTCGAGACGGTCGGCAAAGCGGCGAATCTGGGTGGGACGGTGGATGCGGTAGTCCTGGTGCATCAGGGCGTTGTGGACGGCCTCGCGCAGTGCTACGTGCATCGGATCGGCCACACGCTGGGCATTGTCGGGGTGCAAGGCGAACCGCTCGGGGACCTCTTTCCGCAGCACACCGAGCACGTCGCGGACGATGTCGAGCAATGGCCCCTGGAAGGAGCGGCCTGCGCCCCGCTCGGTTGGTGCGGCCACCCATTCGGTGCCCTCAACGTCCATCAAGTCCACGCGGAAGGCAGGGAAGCAGCGGCGGATGAGTGAGGGCGTGCCGAACATCAGCACACCAGCCACCGTCGGCACCAACTCAGCCTGGCCTTCAGGCTGGATGAGCGCACCGTAGGCCCGCAACAGGTCATCGTCGTCGTAGGTCAGTACCGGGTTGGTGGGGTCCTGGGTATCCAGCAGGCGGCGAAAGGCTCGGATCGGAGTCGGATCCAGCTCTTCCCGCCGGGCCAGTGGCACCGGGGTCATGTCGGGGCTGATCAGGGAGCGGGCCTGGAAGAACCGAGCCAGGTCATCCTCGGTGCAGGGCATGTCCTCGCCGGCCACCCGCTTAAAGCAGCCTTTGTCCAGCCCAGTACTGCGGATGTAGATCGGCTTCTGATAAGGGAGCGCTTCGGGGACGTAGACGCGCAGGATCACCCGTTCCTCGCCAGCTACAGGCATGATGAGGGGTTCCACCTGGGCTGGGATGGGGACATTCATCATATCGCGCAGGCCAGCGGCCAGGTCGTGTTGAATCTTGGGTACATCCAGCAGGCCGGTGACCACGAACTGGCCAGTGCGCTGAGCCACGCCTAGCAACAGCGTGCCCCCGGTGGTGTTAGAGAAGGCAGAAATGGTCTCCCAGACATTGCGGGGCAATTGCCAGGCGCTCTCCTTGCATTCCACCTGGGCGCTTTCGCCGATCAGTCCCAGGCGGTGCAACAGGGCTTCAAGAGACGAGAAGCTTTCTGCGTCGTTCATGTCACCTCCACTGTTGTGAACAACTGCGATGTGTCAAAGTGTTGAAACGATCTAGCATTATCAGCCTTTCACTCCTTTGCCCATCAACCTCCGCCACACTCACAGACTCAAACCTGCCCGCCTCGTGCATGGCGGTGGCCAGCAGGAACTGGAAAGCCTCCTGGACTTCGGGAGGTTGGGCGTCGAGGAGGGAGGCGAAAGCTCGGAGCTGTGACTTCTTAGTACAGCTACGTGGCCTCCTGGCAGTTACCGTTCGACCAGACTCACGACAAAGCCACAACCAGTCTTTCACCGGCCAGTAGACCACAGCTTACAGGGCACAGTGGCCGGGAGGGTAATCGCCACTTGGTTTCAGTCATTCTACTTGTCATGGCTCATCATCTGACAGCAATGAACGTGACCGTGGACATCTATAGGTGTTGGAAAATGCGAAGCAAATACTGAACCAAGTAGTTGATATCGTCTTTGTCTTCGGAAACCTGCTCAATGGTAAGATTTGCATCAATAGAGTGAGCGGCTGAGTTCCCGGTTTCTCTGTACTTGTTGATGCTTTGTATTATGGGCGTGTCGAGATCTGGTGCGATGTAGTGGAAATCCGCCTTGTGTGAGTCGAGATTCTGCAATAGTACAGAGAAATCATGAAACCTTCTTCTGGAGGTATCGTAATACAACGGCACCTGGTGCGTTCCATACTTTTTGCGCAGAATATCAATGATCAGGTTCTCTAATAGCTTCCTGATCAATATCGAAAGGGAAAATGGAAGCCCTTCGCTGTGAAGCTGGTTGATTTCGTTGATTAGTCTTTCATAGAAGTCGTCTGGTATCGAGGTGACTTTGATAAAATCTTCGCCTCCGTTAGGCGTCAGCGGTTGAGGAACTGCTACAGGGAAATGCCCCTGCTCCACCTGTTTATGGATGCGACGAAGTCGGGTAAGGTCTCGATCCAGGTCATCCTGTAGGTTTTTCAGCGTATATGGCGCACCCGCCCAGCCATCCTCATCGAACAGAGGTGCAAACTCGTCAGCCTGCTCGTCGGTGTCGAAGATTCTACGTTTGAGCAAGGATCTTGTATTTTCACGCCAGTCCTTGTAGCCTTTCTTAGCAGCCAGGAGTTGAGCTTTGCTCTGGATTGATTTACTGTTATTGAGCAGCTCTTCACCTTCCCTGATTTGAGCCATGATGAGCTGCTCTGCTTCATCTTGTGGTACTATCAAGTGCGTTTTTCGCTGTTCTTGTTGCCCTGCATTGTTATCTGTCATTTGAACTTCGCTCCTTTCTGATGCACCTGCTCTCATTGACTGAGCTACAGGGGCTACTTGGTCACCCGCACACACGATGCCAGACTGATATTCAGCACAATGGGGTCAGACAACCCATCATCATAAATCACCCTTCTAGGCTCACCAATACTAGGGAAAAAATTAATCCAACCAGTTGTATAACTGCCTGGAGCTACATCAATACCACTTGATCGCCCACGGAAGCTACATGAGGTGTAATTAACACTAGCACCAGTGCTATCAATCAGAACAAAAGAGATAGGGCTAACGTGGATTGTACGGGGACTGATATTGATAACATTTAAGTCCAGTGTAGCATTAGCGACCTCAAATTTAATCTGAAGTAGTTCTATTTGAATC
>VGOG01000191.1 GCA_016875995.1 Chloroflexota bacterium | reverse complement strand
ACGTAAAGGGCCACGTCTCAGGTCGCAAGTCACAGGGTCGCAAGGGAGCAAAGTCGCAGAGGAGCATGGCCGCAGGTGTTAGTTTGATAAGCCCCCACCCTTTTGGCACTCAAAAGATGGGGGCTTGCGCTTTTAAGCGAAATGGGGTATTATTTAGCCGCGTCGCAGAGGAGGAACGAGGGAATGGCGCGAGCGCTGATCACGGGAATCAATGGCTTCGTTGGCAGCCACCTGACTGAGTATCTTCTCCATCACACCGACTGGCAGGTGGCGGGCACGGTCTACGGCCCAGAGGACAACATTGAGCACCTGCGAGATAGGCTGGAACTCTACCCAGCGGAGCTTTCAGAGCTGGAAACAGTAACCTCAATCGTAGAACGAGCGAAGCCGGATTACATTTTTCACCTGGCTGCTCAGCCCCTGGTCTCTCTCTCCCGACGCGACCCCTGGGGGACCATGGCCAATAACATCCGCCTCCAGCTCAATATCCTGGAGGCCGTCGCCAGGCTAGGCTTACCAGCCAGGATACTGGTGGTCGGCTCCAGCGAGGAGTATGGGCTGGTGCACCCTGATGAGCTGCCCATCAAAGAGACCAATCCCTTGCGCCCTACCAGCCCCTACGCGGTGAGCAAAGTGGCCCAGGACATGTTGGGACTGCAATACCACTTGAGCCACGATTTATTTACCGTGCGGGTGCGGCCCTTCAACCACATCGGCCCCCGCCAGAGCCTGGGCTTCGTGGCCCCCGACTTCGCCAGTCAAATCGCCGAAACGGAAGGGGGTCTGCGAGAGCCCATCATCCAGGTCGGCAACCTGGAGCCCCGGCGCGATTTCAGCGACGTGCGGGACGTAGTGCGGGGCTACCACCTGCTCATCACCCAGGGGGAGCCAGGAGAGGTCTATAACCTGGGCTCAGAGCAAGCTCACTCAGTCAGAGAAATGCTGGAGACGTTGATGGCCATGAGCAAAGTCCCCATCACTGTCAAACAGGATGCAGAGCGCGTCCGGCCCACCGATGTCCCGGTGATGGTCAGCGACTGCACCAGGATTCGGAAGCAGACCGGCTGGAGACCGAGGATTTCTTTTAAGCGGAGCCTGCAGGACGTGCTGGATTATTGGCGGGAGCAAGTAGGCAAGTGAGCAAGTGGGCAAGTGAGCAAGTAGGCAAGTGAGCAAGTAGGCAAGTGAGAGAGTGGCATGTCTGCACACCTGCAACTTGCAGACTTAGAGAGGGAGATGCAATGGACTACGAGTAGTGGCTGACCTCGGTGCCGGCAAGTCTCAAGCAAGATCCACTGTGGGAATTCGCAGTATATCCTAAGGCGATTTTGCTTTACGATCTGGCTTGGGAGGACTGTGAACGATTGATGAAAGACTTGCGTGGTAGAGCTATTGCCCAGCAACTGATTCGCAGCGCTGGTTCCATTTGTGCCAACATTGAGGAAGGATTTGGCCGCGGTTATGGCAAAGAATATGCTTACTTCCTTCGCATATCTGTCGGCTCAGCTCGTGAGACGCGAGGATGGTACTACCGCGGTAGAAAGCTGCTACCGAAAGATGTCCTCCAGCACCGGATTGGCCTTTTGGACGAGATTGTGGCCATGCTTATTCCCAACATTCAACGTCAGAAGAAGTGGGGCAAGTGAGCAAGTAGGCAAGTGGGCAAGTAGGCAAGTAGGCAAGTAGGCAAGTAGGCAAGTGAGCAAGTAGCAAGTCATCAATGATTTGCACACTTGCACACTTGCAAACTTGCAAACTTGCAAACTTGCAAACTTGCACACTTGCAACTTGCACACTTGCACACTTGCACACTTGCAACTTGCACACTTGCAACTTGCACACTTGCACACTTGCACACTTGCAAACTTGCAAACTTTAAAGGAGGGGTAAATGGCCAAGAAAGCACTGATCACCGGCGTCACCGGCCAAGACGGCTCCTATCTGGCCGAGTTTCTTTTGGAAAAGGGCTACCAGGTCATCGGCATGGTGCGGCGCACCAGCACGGTGAACTTCGAGCGCATCAAGCACATCCAGGGCAAGATCACTCTGGTCCCCGGCGACCTGGTGGATCAGGTTTCCATCATTGACATTTTGCGAGAGTACCGACCCGATGAGGTCTACAATCTGGCGGCGCAATCTTTTGTGCCCATCTCCTGGAGCCAGCCGGTGTTGACTGGAGAGGTGACGGCCCTGGGGGTCACCCGTGTGCTGGATGCCATTCGCACCGTGGATCCGACCATCAGGTTTTACCAGGCGTCGAGTAGTGAAATGTTCGGCAAGGTGCGGGAAACACCCCAAAACGAGAACACCCCCTTCTATCCCCGCAGCCCCTACGGTGTGGCTAAGGTCTACGGCCACTGGATCACAGTCAATTACCGGGAGAGCTACGGCCTGTTTGCCTGCTCAGGAATCCTTTTCAACCACGAGAGCCCCAGGCGAGGGCTGGAGTTCTCTACCCATAAAGTAACCTACAGCGCGGCCCGCATCAAACTGGGCCTGGACAATGAGCTCAGGATGGGCAACCTGGACGCCCAACGAGACTGGGGCTATGCTGGCGACTACATCAAGGCCATCTGGCTCATGCTCCAGCAGGACGAACCAGATGACTACGTGGTAGGTACAGGGGAGGCCCACTCGGTGCGGGAGCTTTGTGAACTGGCCTTTGATTACCTCGGCCTGGATTGGCGGGATCACGTGGTGGTGGACCCCAAGCTCTTCCGCCCAGCCGACGTGGACTTTCTGGTGGCCGATGCCACCAAGGCCCGCACCAGGCTGAGCTGGGAGCCCACCGTCACCTTTGAGCAGTTGATCCAGATGATGGTGGATGCCGACCTGAAAGCGCTGAAGAGGGAAAACAACCTATGAAAATCGCGTTCGGCACCGACGGATGGCGAGGTACCATCGCCGAGGACTACACTTTCGACAACGTGCGGCGCTGCGCCCAGGGTTTTGCCCGCTATCTGCTTGACAATGACAATGCTGGCAAGGGCGTGGTAGTGGGCTACGACCGCCGCTTCGCCTCGGAGCACTTCGCCGCGGCCGTGGCCGAGGTGATGGCCGCCCACGACATCCGCGTCCACCTCACCCAGGGAGCCACCCCCACCCCCGTTATCAGCTACAGTGTGGTGGCGCTGGGGGCTGGGGGAGGGGTGAACATCACCGCCAGCCACAACCCACCCTGGGATAACGGCTTCAAGGTGCGCGATCGTTACGGAGCCGCTATTGACCCCCACGATCTCAAGGAGATCGAGGCCCTCATTCCCCCCATTGAGGAGGTGAAGCGTCTGCCTCTGGACAAGGCCGAGGCCAGGGGCCTGGTGGAACGTTTCGATCCGGCCCCTGTCTACATCGAGCACCTCAAGGATCTGATTGACGTGGGGCCCATAAGACGAGCAGGACTGCTGGTCGTCCACGACGCCATGTGGGGAAACGGGGCGAGGTGGCTTGAGCGCATTCTGGGCGGCGAGAGAATGCGAGTCGTCGGTATCCGCCAGGAGCGCAACCCCCTCTTCCCCGGCATGATCCGTCCTGAGCCCATCCCCCCCAACATCGAAGCCTGCCAGGAGAAGGTCAGGGAAATCGGGGCCGACGTGGGCATCGTCAACGACGGCGACGCTGACCGCATCGGTCTCGTGGATGAGGCGGGGGGCTTTCTCAATCAGCTCCAGGTCTACGGCCTGCTGGCGCTGTATCTTCTCGAGGTAAGAGGCTGGCGGGGCCCCATCGTCAAGACCCTTTCCACCACTTCGATGCTCGATAAGCTGGGGGAGATCTACAGCGTTCCCGTCTACCACACCGGGGTGGGCTTCAAGTATGTGGCCCCCAAGATGCTGGAGGTAGACGCCATCGTAGGTGGGGAGGAGAGCGGAGGGTACGCCTTCCGAGGGAACATCCCCGAGCGGGACGGGGTACTGGCTCCCCTCTTCTTCCTCGACTTTATGGTGCAAACGGGCAAGAGCCCCTCTCAACTCTTGGAGCATCTGTACGAAGTCGTCGGTGCTCGTTACTACTACGACCGCATTGACTACTACTTCTCCCCTGAGGAGGGAGAAATCGTGCGGCGTCGTGTCAGAGAGGCCAGGCCGGAGTCTTTGGCTGGCCTCAAAATGTCGAACCTGGACACCACCGATGGCTACAAGTACAGCCTGGAAGACGGTGGCTGGCTGTTGATTCGCTTCTCCGGCACCGAGCCCGGCCTGATCCGCATCTATTGCGAGACTACCTATGAGGACAAGGTAGGAGCGCTACTGGAGGAGGGAATGAGGCTGGCAGGGCTGGAACCTGAAAGAGGAGGTTGAGATGGAGATTGATTTCACGCTGGAACATAAGACTCTTAAGGCAAGGGAAGAGGAGTTCAGAGGGAAGCATGTTCTCGTGATCGGCACTGAGATTTATCCTATCGAAGACGGGGAACAGGCCACGCAATTGCTGGAGCGCCTTCGAAAACAACATCCAGGCAAAATCCCGTTCCTTGCCTACGTGATGAGAGAGGATACCTATATCCTATGCCTGTAAAATTTCAACACAAGGCAATTCCTTCTGCTCTATTTGGCCAGGTGTACCGTCCTGTAGCTGATGTCTTGGTCAAGCATAAGACCGAGGACATATGGTTCTCCGTACAAATGGTGGTAGACACCGGAGCTGATTACGCCATCATGCCTCGCTCCTATGCCCGTCTTTTGGGCATTGACCTTGCTATTGACTGCATACGACACACCACTTACGGTGTTGGAGGTAGTGAGACGGTCTTTCTCTTTCGAGGTCTGGTGGTCAGACTTGGAAAATGGGAGCGCCAGATTCCCCTGGGCTTTTTAGAGCGGGATGACTCCCTGCGCTGCTTGGACGGCAGGAGTTCTTCGAGACGTTCAAGGTGACCTTTGAAGGGCACGAGGTGACCTTCACCGAGCCCAGTAGGCGAAGAGGGTGCTGACATGGGTTTGGAGCTGATTGACACCCACACTCATCTCGATTTCCCTGAGTTCGACAGCGATCGGGAGCAAGTCATCGTACGAGCAGCGACGGCCGGGGTAGGAGCTATCGTTAACGTTGGGGCCGACCTGGCTTCGAGCCAGGCAGCGGTGGCCCTGGCCGAGGCACACCCTCAGATCTACGCCGCGGTGGGAGTGCACCCCCACGACGCCAAGACCCTGACCGACGAGGTGCTGAAAGAGCTGGGAGATTTGGCCAGCCATTCTAAGGTAGTCGCCGTCGGTGAAATCGGGCTGGATTTCTATCGCCATCTCTCGCCGCGAGATAAACAGGGCCAGGCCTTTGATCAGCAGTTGGCCCTGGCGAGCGATGTGGGGAAGCCAGTCATCATCCATGATCGCGAAGCGCACAAAGAAGTTATGGCCATTCTGCGCCGTTGGGCCGAGGGTTGCCAACAGCCCGTGGGTGTTCTACACTGCTTCTCTGGCGATCTGACAATGGCCCGAGAGGCCATCGAACTTGGCTTCTATATCTCCATCGCTGGCCCCGTGACTTTTGACAACGCCCGACGCCTGCGCGAGCTGGTCCGCCAACTGCCACTGGAAAAGCTGCTGATAGAGACCGATTGTCCCTACCTGACGCCTCACCCTTATCGGGGAAAACGCAACGAGCCTGCTTACGTACAGTTTGTAGCTCAGGAAATCGCCCGCGTAAAAGAGTTGTCGCTGGAGGAAGTGGCCTGTATCACCTCGGACAATGCCCAGGCGCTCTTTGCATTGGACTTCTAAACGAAAGGAAACTGCCTTGAAGGTCATCCCCATCTTCGAGCTCATCCGCGAGGACCTGGAGCGTGTAGAGCGCAAGATGCGCGAAGTTTCTACCATTGAATACGAACAATTGAGGACTGCCCTGGATTACCTGCTGGGTAGCGGAGGCAAACGTCTGCGTCCCGCTTTGGTTTTGCTGGCGAGCAAATTCTATCCCGCCGATGCTGAAAAGGTTGCCTCCCTGGCCGCAGCGGTGGAGACGCTGCACACGGCTACCCTCATTCACGACGATCTGATAGACAACGCTTTCCTGCGCCGTGGCACCCCTACTTTGAACGCCCTGTGGAACAGCGCAGCGACGGTGCTGACCGGCGATTACCTCTTTGCCCGGGCGGCGGCTTTTGCCGCCGAGACCGAGAGCGTGCGGGTGGTCTCCATCTTCGCCCAAACCCTGATGACCATCTGTGGTGGCGAGTTGAAGCAGATTTTTGGTAGCGACGAGGGGCAAACGACCAGGGACTACTATTATCAACGCATTTACAACAAGACTGCCTCTCTCTTTGCCGCGTCAACAGAAGCGGGAGCTCTCCTGAGCGAGGCACCACAGACGGAAGTGCAAGCTTTGCGTGATTATGGCCATAACTTGGGAATGGCCTTTCAAATCGTGGATGACATCCTCGACTTCGCAGGTGACGAGGATGACTTAGGCAAGCCCATCGGCAGCGACCTGCGCCAGGGGATCATCACCCTGCCCACCATCTATTTCCTCGAAGCCCACCCAGAGGACGAGATAGTAAGCAGAGTGCTAAGCGGCCGAGATGATTGGGTGCAGGCCGCAGTGGAGATGATCAAGGCGTCCGGAGCCATTGAATCATCAACAGTCGAGGCCAGGAGGTTTGCTGCCAAGAGCCGCGATGCGCTCTCCATTCTCCCCCACAACGAATACCGCCAGGCCATGCTCGATTTAACCGATTTCGTGGTAGAGCGGCGAAAATGAGGCAACGAGGGAATGAGGCGATGAGGCAACGAGGGGTGGCGACCATGTGCCTTGCGGTGGGGGGTGAGAGTCCTGAATTGCTAACTCTTGGGGATAGATGTCTGAGACGCGGCGGCCTTGAGAGCCGCCGTCTTGATATGGAGGTTGGAAGTTGGAGATTGGAACCGATCTGTCCATTGTGATTGTGAACTGGAATGTACGAGACCTCCTGAGAATCTGTCTACATTCCATCTTCCAACTTCCACTTTCCAACTTCCAGCGCGAGGTCATCGTAGTTGATAACGCTTCCTCTGACGGCAGCGTGGCGATGATAGAAGAAGAGTTCCCCCAGGTGCAACTCATTGCCAACAGCGAAAACGTGGGCTTCACCGTGGGCAACAATCAGGGCATCGCTGCCAGCCGAGGGCGATACATCCTCCTGTTGAATCCAGATACCGAGATCGTCGGCGACGCCCTGGCGACGATGGTCGAGTACATGGACGAGCACCCTCAGGTGGGGGCGCTGGGACCCCAGCTCCTGAACCCCAACGGCAGCATCCAGTCCTCGCGCCGCCGCTTTCCAACCATGACTACCGCTTTTTTGGAAAGCACCATCCTGCAGCAGCGGTTTCCCGACAACGCTGTCCTGCGGCGCTACTACATCCTTGACCACCCGGATGATGAGATACAAGAGGTGGACTGGGTCACTGGCGCCTGCCTGCTGGCGCGCCGCAAGACCGTCGAGGAGGTAGGGCTACTGGACGAGGGCTTCTTCATGTACTCCGAGGAGTTGGATTGGTGCCGCCGAGCCAAGGAACGCGGTTGGAAGGTGGTCTACCTGCCCACCGCCAGAGTGATCCACCACGGAGCGCAATCGAGCGAGCAGGTGAAATCCTTCCAGCACATCCAATTTCAGCGCAGCAAAATCCGCTATTTCCGCAAGCATCATGGCTCGTGGCAAGCGGAG
>VGOG01000190.1 GCA_016875995.1 Chloroflexota bacterium | reverse complement strand
GAACTCATCGTAGGATAGGGTGGGGATGACCAGGTCCATCTTCTCCTGCATGGTGGTGGGTGACATCTTGCCCTTGTCCACTCGCCGCTGGTAGATGTCGCGGATGGTCTCCATGGCCTTGTCCAGCATCTTCTGGTCAATGTCCTTGATCACCACGGGCAGGCCCGCGTAGGTGATGACCTGGGCGATCTCCGCGCCCATGAAGCCGGCGCCGACAACTCCTGCACGAAAGATGTACATTTTTTAACCTCCTCCTTTAGCTTATCGCTGATAGCATATCGCTTATGATCTAGCCCAACGCCACCAATCATTGAGATCCTCTAAACTTGGCGGCTTACAATCCTTCGTGATGGTTACCCAATTGTATTCGTCGACAAGTTTGAGCAAGCTGGAAAAAGGCCGACCTAAGGTACCTGGTATGTCTGTCCTCGCAATGCCGTGTGCCTCTGCATCAGCAATAACCTCTTGCAATTCACGCCTCACCCTTTGAAGGTATTCAATGTAACATTCTTGGGAGCCGTTGTAACCAAGGTGCTCCCGAATACGTATATCCCAGGGTGGGAACACCTGGCTCCGGAGTGCGAACAAGATTTTGGCTGCACCTGTGGGACCAAAGGTGATCGGATAGCTGTGGCCGCCACGTTGACGGACTGAGGCTTGTAGGTCGCGTAAACCTGCATATAAGACTCCAGCGTTGACGAAATCAGCATCTGCGAAAGTGAGCAGACTGGATTCTGTAGGAGGAAGGCGGATGAGATTCTTCTTCCCCCAAGTTATAAGGTGCTCTGATGCCAGATCATGAAATTCTAGGGCGAATTGTCGACAGCCCCACGAATTTAACCACTCCAATAGGGCCTTACAATGCCGGTAATCCAAAACATCAAAGGCGGGCTTAGTCTCGTCAAGAAAGCTTCTATAGTCAGCATCGAAGTCAGTGAATTCACCATATATACGGCAGGCATAAGCTAGCTCGAAAAGCCTCATGGGAATCTACTTCTTTCAGCTCCGGTGTCGAACTACCACGTCGCCAACGGCATTGCTGCTTCGGGATCATTGATGCGCACGAAATACACCCAGGCGTCTGGATACCTGGCAAAAGCGGCATCGTTGGCCGCTCCCAGCGTCTGGCCCACGAAATACTCCCCGCTCTCAGGCTCGATAGCTACTATTCCTTCCTGGCCTTCCAGTTCACCCTTGATCTTCTCAAAAACCTCCTGGCCCTTGGCAATGAAAGCCTGGCGAGCCTCTTTGTCTTTGTACAATGCCGTATCAGCCATGCGTTTCCTCCATGTTGCGTAGATCATCAAACGAGAATTCGACCTCTCACGTTTGACGTTTTACGTTTGACGTTTCACTTCCTCTCAATAACCATCGCGCCGCCCATCCCGCCACCCACGCAGGCCGTGGCCAGGCCCAGGTTCACGTCGCGCTTGATCATCTCGTGGAGCAGAGTGACCACGATGCGCGTGCCGGTGCAGCCCACGGGGTGGCCCAGGGCGATGGCCCCGCCGTTGACGTTGACCCTGTCCCAGTCCCAGCCGTCCTTCTCCAGTTCCATGCCTACGGCGATGGACTGGGCGGCGAAAGCTTCGTTGAGCTCGATCAGGTCAATGTCGGTCAGCTTGAGGCCCGCTTTGGCCAGGGCTTTGGGGACGGCCTTGGTGGGACCGATGCCCATGATCTCCGGCGGCACGGCAGCGTAGGCGTAGCTGCGGATGTAGGCCAGGGGCTCGTAGCCCAACGCTTTGGCCTTCTCCTCGGTCATCACGATCATGGCTGCCGCGCCGTCCGAGATGGGGCAGGCGTTGGCGGGGGTGACGGACCCGCCCTTCTTGAACACGGTGGGATAGAGGGCCGCCTTCTGGACGGAGAGGGTCGGGTTAATGCACTCGTCGTGGACGATGTTCTCGTAGGCCACCTCCTGGCCTGCCACCTTCTTGGAGACCCGCACAGGTACAATCTCGTTGTCGAACTTACCCATTCTGGTGGCGCGGAAGGCTTTCTTGTGGCTGTTCACCGCGAACTGGTCCTGTTCCTCGCGGCTGATGCCGTACATCAGGGCCAGGTTTTCCGCCGTGTAGCCCATGATCATGTCGCACACCGGATCGGTCAGGCCTTCCCACAGGGTATCGGTGAACTGGCCGTGGCGCAGCTTGAGTCCCCAGCGTGCCCCGCGCACTGTATAAGGGGCGGTGCTCATGCTCTCCGTGCCGCCCACCAGAAAGACCTCGCCATCGTTGGCCTGAATGGCCTGGTAAGCGCAAGTAATAGCCTGCATGCTGGCCACGCAGTTGCGCTGCACGGTGTAGCCGGGCACGTGGGTGGGAATGCCGGCCATGAGCGCGGCCACGCGGGCGATGTTCGGCGCGTCGGAGTACTGGCCGATGCAGCCGAAGATGACGTCGTCAATCAGGTTGGGGTCGAGCTCTATGCGTTTGATGACCTCTTCCATCACGATGGCGGCCAGCTCTTGGGCAGACAGGTCTCTGAAGGCTCCGCCGTGGCTGCCGATGGGAGTGCGCACTCCCCCGACGATGACTACTTCTTTCATTCCTTCCTCCTCATTAGTAGAGGCGGCTCCCATGCCGCCGATTCGCGGGCGTGGGAGCCCACTCTGCTCAGGATTTGGTGTTAGCTTGCAGGCCGCGCAGGAAAAGCTCGAGGGTTGCATCGAATACCGCTTTGGGTTCGACGGGTAGCATCTCCTGCCGGACAGGATTGGCCATCAGGGTGAGGGCCCCGTTGAGGGCCCCCCACAGCACACCAGCGGCCAACAAGGGGTCGTCAGTGCTAAATATGTCTTCTTCTGTCCCTCGCCGGATAGCCATGGCCACCAGTTCTAATGCCCTCGTGCTTTCCGCCAGGACTTCCTGGTACATCTCTGCCGACACCCTTTCCCGGAAGCGTCCTCGGTCCAGGGCCAGCAACAGACGGAAATAGTCGGGATAAGTCTGGGCGAATTGCCAATATGCTTCTGCTAATTGGCGAAGGCGTTTCTCAGGGGAGAGGGGCTCGTTAGGTGCGTAGGCCGCTTCCAGTTGAGACAGCAGGATAGACAGGCCCTCTAGAAGCAAATGAGCAAGGATGGACTCCTTGCTCTCAAAGTAAAGATATACGGTTCCCTTGCTCACTTCAGCGTGAGCGGCTACGTCATCCACCGTCGCCCGATGGATGCCTTTCTCGAAGAAGACCTCCTTGGCTGCCTCTAAGATCTCCTGTTGTCTTCTTGCCCTCTCGCGGGCGCGTCGCTGCGCTGTCGTCATCTCCCGGCCTTCCTGCTGTAAACCTGCGGTCATTTACTGACTGGCAGTCATTATACAACAAAAGGCCGGGGTTGTCAAATTGGTCAGATGGTCGGGTGGTTGTTGGTCGGCGGGTAGCTCAAGAGCGCCTCTACGAAGGACTCAATCCGTGTATACTTCAAGGTCACTCGATCCACACCTACGCGTTTCTCGACCACCAGCGCGGTAAGAACACGCATCCCAAAGCCGTGCGAATAGGGATATTCCTCGGCGCTCCGCGTGAACAGATCATCCAGCGGGACACGGGAAGCGATAAAGTACAGATCGTAGAAGTCCTTGCGCATGCCTCGGCCAGCGACGGCGTCCAGCTTCATGAATCCGATGTCAAGGATGCTGGCGATCTGGACATCGCCCACCGAGTCGGTAGGCTCCAGCAGGGGATAGCCGTAGGAGAAGAAGCTCACCGCCTGCCCGTCGGCTTCGACAACCAGGCCGAGCGGCGAATCTTGCAGTAGATTGACCGAATGGCCCTTGCGCAATTCCTCTACAATGCCGCGGCGGAGATCATCATCCAGCGTCTCGAGGTTGGCGAACAGGTCCAGGTCCTGTGAGATGCGGTGGCCCAGCCGTAGAGCAAGTGCTGTGCCACCGCCCAGGTAGAATGGACGCAGAAGGGGCAACTGGCCCAAGACGATGAGCAGGTCGCGGGCTGCTGGAGTGACAGCTTCCCAGTGTGGCGTGACTAATGTGGCCATATCCGTTCCCCGTGAAGGTAGTCAGTAATTCCGAAGAAGCACAACCAGTATTTCAGCCGTCGCCGTGGCAGACAGTACCAGCCGGCCTGACGCACCCATTCAGCCAGTGGCTCTGGCCCGTAGTAGGCGAAGAGCCAACGCAACTCCGGCAGGTCACCCCAGCCCAGTGTACGTTCGATCACCGTGAAACGGCTGCGCTCTGGGTCGAGGTCTTCCAGCACATACTCCTGAAAGAATGGTTGCAGGCTCACCGGGATGCCGCTCGGCGTCAATTCCAGGTTCACGGCCTTTTGCTCTCCTCTCGGCGGCAGATTCGGTGTCACCCCACCTTCGCCTCCGCTCCAGCAGGGTCTTGATCTCCGGGATCTGGTCCTCCGGCACCTGCAGGGTCTTGACGAAGTTTGAGAAACTCATTCTCTCTCCCAGGAGTATAGCATACAAAGAAAGATTCGTCAATGGTGGGCCGGGTGGAGAACACCCAAAAACACTGCTTGACCAATTTCCTACCCCTTCTTAGCGACCCTGCCTCGCCTCCCGCCTCTCTGCAGCGGCACCTTGTTGGCCTGCCGACAGCGGGGACACTCCACCACGTAGTGACGGGGAGGAGGGGTCTCAGACTCTGCCAAACTCTCGGCGATGGCTTCCTCGTCGAGGGTGAACTTCCAGCCACATTTGAAGCACGTTACGTTAATCATAGTCACCTCCACTGTTCCAGGTAACGAGGCAATGAAGTAATGAGTACCTCGTCGCCTCGTTGTTACCCAATTGTAACGCCAGTTGGGGATTTTGGCAAGTGCTGTTTTGACAGAGCGGTGAAATTGTGGTAGTATCAGTACTTGCCAAGGCGGACTTGCGTCCGCACTCCAGCAGACTTGGAGGAATGGTCTGTGTCTGATTCAAAACGAATCCTGGCCATTGATGCCGGGGCCGGAACTCAGGACATTCTGTTATACGAGAGCGGCAAAACGATGGAGAATTGCGTCCAGATGGTCCTTCCCTCGCGGACAACGATCGTGGCGGGGAGGATTCGGCAGGCTACGGCTCGGGGAGAGGACGTCTTTTTGACCGGCAATCTGATGGGCGGTGGGCCTTGCGTCAGTGCCCTCAAGAAACACCTGAGGGCCGGGCTGGCGGTCTACGCCACGCCGCTGGCGGCCAAGACCATTCGCGATAACCCCCGCGAGGTGGAAGCCCTGGGCGTTCAGGTCGTGGAGGAGGCTCCGTCCGAGGCGCTGACCATCCGCACGGGCGACATTGACCTGGCTGCTCTGGGACGCGCCCTGGCCCTGTTCGACGTGGAGCTGCCTGAGCGCTACGCCATCGCGGTGCAGGATCACGGCGAAACGCTGGAGGGAAGCCAGCGCCGCTTTCGCTTTCAGCAGTGGCAGCGCTTCGTGGAGCAGGGGGGAGACATCGTTAAGCTGGCCTATCTGGAAGTGCCCCCTCATCTCACCAGGATGAAGGCCGTCCAGGCCGACCTGCCCGGCGCCATGCTGATGGATACCGGCTCGGCGGCCATCTGGGGCGCGCTCTGCGACGAGAACGTGGCTGGCCACCAGGGGGAGGGCCTCATCGTCGTCAACGTCGGCAACCAGCACACGATAGGATTTCTGCTCAGGGGGGAGAGGGTGTGGGGCCTGTTTGAGCACCACACCGTGCTCATGAATCCTGACAAGCTGGCTGCCTATGTTGATTCCTTGCGGGAGGGAAGCCTGAGCAACGATGAGGTCTACGGCGACAACGGTCATGGGGCCTGCGTTCATCCCGATTGCCCTGGCGATGGCAACTTCCGATTCGTGGCCGTAACCGGACCTGATCGAGAGATGGCCGCTGGCCTGGGTTACTACATGGCCGTGCCCTACGGCGACATGATGATGACTGGCGCCTTCGGCCTGGTGGCCGCCGCCCGCCGTCTGGGGCTGGTTGAGTAGAGTGTCGTCGCTACCCAGAAACTTCCCCTAACCCCCACCCTCTCCCCAACGGGGCGAGGGAGCAAATCCCCTTTCCCTCGCAGGGAGCGGGTTAGGGTGAGGGTGGGAAGTTTCTGCCACCTACGGATGGCGCGATGCGCCATGGAAAACTCGCAATGACAACCTCAGCCCTGTACCCAGGTACGAGATGAATTTCGATCGCAGGCCTGATGACAAACAAGGCGCGGTTTAGTATAATGTAGTCGAAAGGAGGGAACGAGAAATGCAAACCAAAACCTTCAAGCCGAGTCCCAAATATCTGAGCAAGTTGCGCCTGGTCATAACCATCGTGGCGCTGCTGATCCTGGCCGGTGGTGCTCTTATCGGCTGGCTCATGAGCCTGGACCCTAAGATAGGGGCAAGTGGTTTCAGGACTGTCGTCATCGTCATCGCTATCCTTGACGCCCTCTGGTGGGTGCCAGGGATGCTGCTGACAGGGCCCTACTATCGCAGCCTGAGCTACGAGGTTCAGGACGACGAGGTGATCGTGCACGTGGGCATCTGGACCAAATCGGTCAAGCACGTGCCGTATCGCACGGTAACTAACCTCACCGTCAAGCGGGATATCCTGGATCGCTGGCTGGGCCTGGGCACGATGGACATCCAGACGGCCGGGATGAGCGGTCAGACCGGCGCTGAAGAAAAACTGGTGGGCCTGCCCAATGCTCAGGAGGTTTATGAGCTCGTGGTGACAGAGCTGCGGCGTTTCAGGGGAGGTATGGCCCCGACGGCTGCCGAGGTGGAGGGCGAACCGGCCGCGGTCTTGAACGCGATTCTGGCTGAAGTGCGGGCGATTCGGCAGGCCCTACAGGCGGAAGGAGCTCCGAATGCAGAGTAGTGCTTGTTACCCTATCAGTTCTGGGTCAGGAGGAAGCAATGGAAAAGCAAGGGGTTCTTACAGGCATTTTGCGTTTCTTGGGAACCGTGGTGCTCATTGACCTGGGCATTTTCGCCGCTGTTGGCCTGGTGTGCTGGCTCGGAGGCTGGCGTACGGCCTACCAATATGGCGGAGTCTTGTTTTGGGCTGGTGTAGCAGCCATAGTAATTGGGCTTTCGAGCCTCATGGGGGGTTGGGGGATGACCCGGAACTTTACGTACCTGTACGGTCAGTCCGTGAGCGAACAGAACATCCATGAACGCACAAGACAAGCGATAAAGGACGAGGCTCGGAGCTATTGGTTTCTCATTCTCATGGCCGCTGTTGGTGTTGTGTCCATTGCCGTGAGCACGCTGATTCAAACCATCTTCAGGTAGATGCTCTGCTCTGCAACCTGAAACAGTTATGAGCTGGTAGGCGTCCCTGTGAGGGTTGGGGTGGGCGTCGGAGTAACCGTGGGGGTGGGCTGCGGCGTTGGCGTTAACCTCGGCGTCGGGGTGGGGAGGGGCGTGACGCGGCGAATGGTCGGCGTGGGTGTGGGGCGCTCTGGTTCGGGCATCATGGTCAGGACCAGTCCCAAGACCATGCTTAGCACCACAATCAGGCTCATTATTCCGAGGATGATCTGTTGACCTTTGCTTCGCGAACGTCTCACTTCTCCCCTCCTTAAGTTCGGTAGATAGGCAAATTGGGAAATCCGTAAACTCGGGATTCGCACATTCGGGATTCGTAAACTCGTAGATTCGTGACGAACCACGAGTCTACGAATCTACCAATCTACCAAATTATACCATCTTCCATGCATATCAGTCAAGATGAAACCCTGTGACATCAGCATCCCCAGGGAGTGGGAGCGGATCAGGCCCGAGGCCCTCGACGGCACG
>VGOG01000189.1 GCA_016875995.1 Chloroflexota bacterium | reverse complement strand
ACCCCGGCTCAACTATCTGACAAAATCATACCCTTTGACACCGTGGCGAAGCGCGCCTCCCATCACCAAGATCTTGACCAGCAACGGCAAGCTGCCTAGCAATTATCAACTCATTTTGAATGCACCCTTTTGATAAAGCGATTCCAGTAGCTGCCAGGTCAAGACCACCCCGCCTTTTACCTCAACCAATTTGCCCTCAATTTTCGGCCGGGCAACTGAGTTGGGGTAGTATTCTCCGGCATAAGCACCCTGTTCCAAGCCGTAGGGATTGCCGGCTTGCGCATAATATTTTCCATCTTCAAATCGTAACCCCTCAATCTGCGGCGCTCGGACTTCGGGCGTTGGTGTTTCGGTTGGTTTCGGCGTTGGTGTGGCTGTGGGTTCGGGGGTGGGGGGGGGCGGCAGGGTTTCGGTTGGGGTTGGTGGGGGAGTTGGGGCCTCGGTTGGGGTTGGTGGGGGAGTTGGGGTCTCGGTTGGGGTTGGTGGGAGAGTGGCAGTTGGCTCCGAAGTTGGAGTCGCCGTAGCCGTCGGCTGCTCGGTCGGCGTCGGACTGGGTGCCAGGGTCACAGACAGCGAGGTGGGTGAAGGCGTGAAGGTAGGAGTGGGTTGCGCCCCAGGCCAGCAACCTCCCAGGGCCAAGCCTAGCACTGCTATTAACGCTACGGCCATCCCTGATCTCAATCTTTTCCAAGGGTCATTTATGTCGCTCATACAACACCCTACCTCGTGCAATAATCTCGCGAATGAAAAAGTCGCCCGTTGCCAGCGCACGCTGAATCTCTTGGGGAGTCCTGACCAAGATGTCTACCGGAAAGGGGCGCGGGATTAAAAGGCGGGAGACCGCCCAAGACCGTTCTTTGCTTGACGCCTCTGTCTCCATGATCACCAGCAAATCCACGTCACTGCCGGGAGAGGGCGTACCATAGGCATAAGATCCAAAGAGAATAATCTTTTCGGGTTGGAGTTCCTGAACAATACGTTCGACCGCCGCTGGCAACGTTTCGGAGACTCGCCGCTCGCAGCCTATCGGGACAATCGGCGTAATAGGATGGACGTCGCGCTGCTGTTGGACATGGGTCGGTTTGGACATGGGATACCTCCACTTCTTCACCTACCTCAAATGATACTATTGAGAACACAAAAAGTCAAGGCCCAATTTTCTTCCCGACAAGCAGACGATAAACCTCTATCGGCTGGCCGCCGAAACGAAACTTGTATTCCTCGGCGCCGCGCATGAAGTCGAATTTGGCCCGGCCCAGCTCGATGGCCCGTTGGATACAGTAGGCCAGCAGGACGATGCCTGGGCTAAGCCAGGCGTACTTCTGAGGATCGAACCCGGAGTTGTAAACGAGAATGGAATCCCGGTAATCGAAGTTCAGCATGGCGGCCGCCTTGTCCCCATTGATTTCGATGAAAGCCAGTTGTAGCCATCCAGCCTCGTGCAAGACCTGGGCTAAGGCGTGGAAGAAACCCTTCATTTGGGCGTCCATGAACTGGTGCTTGTCAACTGCGCTTCTCTGATGCAGTTCAATGAAAGCTTCCATTTCCGCCACCAGGTCGTGCTCTTCACCCGCGACGTACCAGTTGACCTGCCCGCTGTGCTCGGCCTTGCGGAGCTTGCGGCGTAGCTCGTGGCGTTGTTTTCTGTCCAATGAGCTCAGGTACTCATCCCAGGTGGATGGTAGAAAGATGATGGGGCAGACATCTTCTACCTCTGTTTGGACCCGGTAACCACGAGCCGCAGCCATCTCGGCCAGGACCGAATGGGTAGAGGAGGCGGCCGGAATGTTGCACAGGTCGGCCTGGTCCCAGGTGGGCGCTTCATCGCTCGCCAGCCAGTCCAGCAAAGCCCTGTAAACTCCATCCTCTTGGCCACTGGCGGTGATGAGGTCCAGATAGTCGGACACGTCGCGGCAGCCCACGATGGACAGGGTCTTGAGCCCATCGTCCGAGGTGGTCAGGTACAAGGGGGCAATGCCGATCAGTCGGCCCCCATCGGTTCGCGTAGCCAGAAGGTAGAGCTCGCCCTCGCCCAGGTGCTCCCACCAGGTGCTTTGCCACTCCCAGGTCAGGAAGATGGTGTCGGATGCGCTATGGCGCAGGAGGGGGTTCCATTCCTCATGCAGGGCCGCAAAGCCCGCGGCGTCGGTGTACACCTCGGTTTTCACTTCGACTCCAGGATCAACTGACAGTACGGGTCGCCCCGGCCAATGGAGCGGGGCAGTTTCAGCGTCATGGGGGTGTGGCTGAGCATGCCGTGATCGCCCTGCATAGCGATATCGCACAGGCAGGATAGTTCCTCTGGCGTGGCCCCCAGCCGTTTCCAGGCCGTAACCAGGGGACAGTAATGGAAACGGATCTCGCCCCGCGTGTCTCCAGCTTCGATCGCTTCCTTGGCGAAGATCTCCTGTCGCCCGGGGCGCATCTGGTGGGCGATGAAATCGGCTGGGGTGGCCAGCGGGCCCATTCGCTGGCCTTTGGTCTGGCCATAGCGGTAGACCGCTCGGCTGGCCAAGCGTTCCGCCTCTTCCGGGCCGAGGGTTGCCTCCATTTCCTTGAGGAGGAAAAAGAGGTACATGGCCCGATCCTCGATGGCGCTGCGCACGGCTTCGGTTGTTTCGTTGGTCATGGGTTGTCTCCTCTTCAAATGGCGTTAGTTTCGCCGTAGTACTCTGATCCCGAATTGTGGAATGGTGACCCGGCGTGCTGAGCCAGCTATGTGGAATTCTTACTCCGTCACCAAAACTGTACCCAAGTCAATGACTTGGCCAGCCATAACCTCGAAGAGAATGGTCGCACCTTTATCGTCACCTATAACTGAAGGTGGTCCTAATCCAAAAAAGATGACAAGTGTATATTTCCCAGGCGGCACGTCCTCAAAACGAAAGAGTCCTGAGTTATCGGTTTCAGCTCTTGGGTCATCGCTTCCCCTAAAGCGGAGTGTGACCCCGCCAGCGGTCTGTTCAGCTATTACAAGTCCAAGACGCTCTCCCACGACCGGCTGCTCCGTATCTTCGTCTACGAGCACCCCCATCACTTCTCCTGTAGTTGTGGTTGGAGTGAGTGTAGGCGTAGCCGTCGGCGGTACTGGCGTAGGCGTTGGCGGCACAGGCGTAGCTGTAGGTGGAAGTGGCGTGGCTGTCGGTGGCACAGGCGTAGCTGTAGGCGGAGCTGGCGTGGGCTGTGGTGTGGCTGTAGCAGTGATCACAACGGGTGTAAGCGGAGCTGTAGGAGCAACGCACCCAACCAAGAGCAATGCGACTACCGCTAGGCCAATCATTAATTGTAGCAATTTCTGGCAGCTCATTTTCTGTTCCTTTCTTCACTCAGGGCGATTGCGACAACTGATTGTTCACTTTTCATCCCCATGCGAACGTGTGCGTGGACTCGCTTGGCTGACCCATGAGACGGTTAGCCTCAGTAGATAGAAAATCTGACCACTATAGAGGTTCGTAGTAGCGACTTCAGTCGCGTTTTCCTCGTACTAGACGACTAAAGTCGTCACTACGAACCCAAATTTCCATCTACTGAGTCTATGTCAAAGGGCAGCACCACGCCTTGTCGCTGCAGCACTGGAATCAGGGCCTCATACCCCACAAAGTGAATGGCCCGGATGCCCAGTTCTGCCGCGGCCTTCACGTTCGGCTCGTAGTCGTCCACGAAAGTCGTTGCCTCGGGGCGCGTGCCCAGGCGTTCCAGCGCCAACCGGTAAATGGCCGGATCGGGCTTGGCCAGGCCCACCAGCGCTGAGATCACCTCCACATCGAACAGCCCGTCCAGGCCGTAGCGTTCCCTCAACAGGCGGGGCAGGATGTCGCTGGCATTGCTCAGCAGGCCCGTGCGATACCGGCCCCGCAGCCGCCGCGCCAGGTCGGCCATCCGTAGGTCGGTCTTGGCGTCACGGAACAGCGCCTGCACAAAGTCGTGGATTGCTTCGGGCGTGTGAAAGCCCAGTCGGGGGCCGGTCCGCCGCCAGAACTCCTCGTCGGTGATGGCTCCCACTTCGGCCAGCCGCCAGTCGGGCGATCGCCACAGGATCTCAGCCAGGCTGCCGGGTTGCAATCCCAGCCGGGCCTCCTGTTCCTGGAGCGAGCCCATCTGGCTGAAGTCCACCATCACCCCGCCAAAATCAAAGATGATCGCTTCGATGTCTGAGGCCATGTTTGCTCCACCTGGATTATACACCAATCTCACCCTCATGCAAATCACGCGGGTGTATTCAAATCCAGTTGTAGGGGCGATCCCTTGCGGTCGCCCTGGGCGGGTGCAAGACCCGCCCCTACCAACCCATTTTGAACGCACCCAAATCACGCTGGGCAGGGTAGTGCCATTGTGGGCTGCCCCGGTCTATCTTGACAAAACACCTGCTTTGGCTTATCATTACAGACAATTGCTGGGGGATTCAGGATTAGTCTGGAGCTGGTTGGAGTGGCTGCTTTGACCGATGGGCTGGATTTAGCTCCCTATGCCGGGCGGTGGATCGCCATCGTGCGGGGGCAAGTGGCGGGGGTGGGCCTCTCACCCGAGGAAGCCCGCCGCCTGGCCAAGCGCAACCGGCCCAGGGAGGAGCCGATGATCGTTTTTGTTTCCAGTGAAGGTGATCCTGTGGAAAGTGAAACGTCAAACGTGAAACGTGAAACGTCATGCCAGGAGAAACGATCTTGAACCTGGAAATCGCCCCCAAGGGGTCAATTTTAGAACAAGTCTATGCCTTCCTGCGGCAGCGTTCTATCAAAGCGTATCTGGTAGGTGGTTGTGTGCGCGACTGGCTGCTGGGGCGCTCCAGCCACGATTTTGACTTCGCGGTGGCGGGCGATGCCGTGGAGCTGGCCCGCCAGGTGGCAGATCGCATGGGGGGCGCTTTCGTGCTCCTGGATCAGGAGCGCGGCACGGGTCGCGTGGTGACCAGAGGGGAAGACGGCCAGCGCCTGTTCATTGATTTTGCCCGACTGCAGGGCAATGACATCATCACTGACCTCTCCAGGCGAGACTTCACCGTCAATGCGATTGCTGTTGCTGTGGCGGACACGGAGTTCCGCGTCATAGACCCCTACGACGGACAGCGCGACCTGCAGTTAGGTCTGGTGCGTGCTGTTTCCGGGACGGCGTTTGACGATGATCCCTTGCGCACTTTGCGCGCAGTGCGCCTGGCCGCTGAGATGGAGGCCAGCATCGAGCAGGGGACCGAGGAGCTGCTCCGCCAAGCGGTCCCCTCGATCGCCGACGTCTCGGCGGAGAGGGTGCGCGACGAGCTGGCCAAGATCCTGGCTCTACCAGGAGCAGCACAGAATCTGCGCTACCTGGATGAGTTTGGCCTCCTGACAGCTATCATCCCTGAGGTGGAAAGGCTGAAGGGCGCGGAACAATCGGAGCCTCACTACCTGGATGTGTTCGAGCACTCGCTGGAGGCGGTGAGGTGGCTGGAGGAAGTAACTGAGGTCTTGGAGGGAAAAGAGGTAGCAGGTAGCGGGTTGGCCCTGATCCCTCTCCTTCTGTCCCCCTTCTCCTCTCAGCTCAGCGCCCACCTGTCGCAACCTGTCTCCGGCGACCGCTCTCGCCTGACGGTGCTCAAGCTGGTGGCCCTGCTGCACGATTTGGGCAAGCCGGCCACAAAAAGCGTGGGTGATGACGGGGCCATACACTTCTACGGCCATGAGGGTGAGGGGGCGGAGGTGGTGGGAGCCATTTTCAGACACCTGCGCTTCGCTGGGAACGAGGTGAGCCTGGCCCGAACCATCGTGGCCAACCACATGCGCCCCTGTCTTTTGGCTGACCAGGAGGTAGTAACCAGGCGGGCCGTCTATCGCTTCTTCCGCGACACGGGTGATGCCGGAGTGGATACCTTGCTTCTCTACCTGGCCGACCACCTGGCGACCTGGGGGCCCAATCTCCAGATAGCCCGCTGGCAGGGGCGAGTGGAATTCGCGGCCTCGATGCTGACTGACTACTATGAGCGCCACCAGAAGGTCATCTCCCCGCCCAGGCTGATCAACGGCTACGACCTGATGGAGGAGTTTGGCCTGGAGGAGGGGCCCCAGATTGGCGAGCTCCTGGAGGCGGTACGGGAGGCCCAGGCAGAGGAAGAGGTGGGGACGAGGGAGGAGGCGCTGGCCCTGGTGAGCGGATTGCTGGCTCAAGAGCTTCCCTGAATTCCGCCGAGTTCCCCCGAATTTCCCTTCACGGGGTCTCATAGAGGGCCTGAGTTGTTCCTTTCCCATATCTGGGTGATGGTTCGGGCCAATCGCCCCCCGATCAGGCCGGTCGTTCCGAAAGCCAGGGGGAACCAAATGGGGATGCCCAGGAAGGTGGGGTTGGCATAGCGCCAGACGCCAAAGTGCACGAACACCGCCTCGGCTAGCGATCCCAGCACGGCGATGATCAGGAAGAAGCTCACATCGAGCCGGTCGTGCCAAAGGATCAGGGCTGCCAGGCACTCCACCAGCGCGACCACGAAGAGCAGCGGGTTATTCCTCCATAACAGTGAAACGGAGATCACTAGCACAGAGAAGGCTGCGAACTCCATGGCAAGATCTTTCCATAGTTGTCTCGGATGTTTCATATCTCGGTGCTCTGCATAATTGATCGCTCTTGTCGCCTTGAAACTGCGACTATTTTACCAGAAAAGATAGGGGTAGGCAACAAGACCTGACAGGTTTCCGACAAAACCTGTCAGGTCTGGACATAGTGGATGGAGAATACTTCCATGATCAGTAAGCAACTGTCGGCCTGGGCGGCTCTTTCGCGGCTGCCATTTCACTCCGTGGGGGTGTTGCCGTTCATCCTGGGTGGGGTGCTGGCCTGGCGACTGGGAGGCGCTTTCCGCTGGGATGTCTGCGCCTGGGGCACACTGGGCGTGGTGCTGGTGATGCTGACCACCTACTATGCCAACGAATACTGGGATGTGGTGGAGGATGCCCTCTCCGCCCGCCTGGGCCCCAGCCGCTTCTCTGGAGGCTCCCAGGTGTTGCTGCGCGGCCTTTTGCCCCGCCATGCTGCTCTGTGGGCTTCGTTGGTCAGTCTGCTGTTGGCCATTGGGGTGGCGCTGATCCTCCAACTGGGCTACGGAACGGGACCGTGGACCATCCCCTTCGCCATCTTAGGCCTGCTGGGTGGGTTCTTCTATTCGGCGAGACCGCTGCGTTGGGTGAGCCGGGGGTGGGGCGAGCTGTGGATCGCGTTCTGCTATGGCTGGCTGCCGGTGGCGGTGGGCTGCTACTTGCAGGTGGGGGAGATCGCGCCACTTGTTCACTGGCTGGCGGTGCCTATCGGCCTCACCATCTTCAACGTCATCCTGCTCAACGAATTCCCCGACTATCCGGCCGACCTGGAGGCGGGAAAGGCCAACATAACAGTTCGTCTGGGACCAGAGCGGGCCTCTCTTCTTTATGGCCTCACTAGCCTGGGGAGTTGGGTGGCCGTGCTGCTCTCCCTGGGGTGTGGCGTGTCCACGCGCGTTCTGTGGTTCTACCTGCCCATCCTGGCCCTCTCGCTGATCCTGGTGGTGCTGGTGCTGGGCGGACGCTGGCGGGATCGGGCCACCCTGGAGAAGCTGTGCGGCGCCAACCTGGTGGTGAACCTGGGCACCACGGTGGCCTACATCCTGGCCTTTCTTGTGGGGTGATGACTTAACCGTAGCTGTCATTGCGAGTTGCCCATACCGCTGCGCGGTATTCCTGATGACAGAAACTAGCGCGCGGCGCAGAAAGCGTGTAAAATATGGGCAAGGCGCCCAGACAGTTAAGACCGTGCGCTCACTGGTGCAT
>VGOG01000188.1 GCA_016875995.1 Chloroflexota bacterium | reverse complement strand
CCTCGCCCTCAATGACAACTTTCATCGTGGGCGGCACCTCGAACCAGGTCTTGCCCGTCTTGAAAGCGAAGGCGATGTCCTGGTCGCCCATCCCCTGGCCGAAAGCCCCGATCGCGCCCAGGATGTTAAGGTGGCTGTCGGTGCCCACGAAGGTGCAGCCCGGCACGGCCAGCCCCTCCTCGATGGCCACGTGCGACCCGATGCCCGCGTTCACGTCGTAGACCTTGATCCCTTTCTCGCGCGCCCACAGCCGGCAGATGTGCTGGTTGTTGGCGTAGGGGATGTTGTTGGCCGGCACAACGCAGTCGAAGGTGAAGAAGGTCCTGCTCGCGTCGTCCAGCGGCGCGTCGCCGTAGTGCTGGCGATAGTTCTGCACCACGTTGGCCCCGCCGAAGTCACGGGCAGTACGCACGTCCAGGTCCATCCAAACGATCTTGCCCGGCTCGACCGGCTCCTGGCTGTGAGCCTGAATGATCTTCTCAATAATGGTTTTCCCTGCCATAGCTCACCCCATCCTCGCCGCCAGTTCCTTCTTCTCCAACATGCGCTGCATGCTGTGGAAGCTCATAAAGTCGGCGTGGTTGACCAGCGTGGCCTCGGTGGTGCGCTTCCCCGTGTCCCCCTCGCCGGCGTGAGTGGCGATGATGTGCTGCACCTCAACTGGCAGACCGAAACGGGCCGCCAGCTCCATGCCAGTGAAGGGGTGGCGCAGGAGTTTCCCGGCGTAAGTCTGCACCGTCATCCCGTCGTCGCGGTTCTCGTACTCCAGCAATTTGCCGATGTCGTGCAGCAGTGCGCCCGCGACGAGCAGGTCCATGTCCACCGGCACCCGGTCGCCGTAGACTTGCGCGAACACCTCGGCCACCCGTACCGCGCTCAACGTTACCGCACGGACGTGGTCAACGTAGGAGGCCGGGCAGGGGTTGATGAGCAGGGTGAAGGGCATCCGCGTCAGACTGTCCGGCGTCCAGCCACTTTCCTCCATCGCCGCCTCCCAGGTGTTGAGACACTTTTCACGCAGGTCGGCGTCCTGGATCAAATCGAACTCAGGGATCAACTCTAACAATCTCTCTCTCATTATCGCCTCCTTTCTCTAACCTCTAACCTCCAACCTCCAACTCCCCCGGCCCGTCGTACTCGTGCGCCGTGGGGTGGATGTGGCGCATGGGGCGCTCGCGGGTCTGCTCCTCGGCGACCTGGGCCACCAATCCGGCCACCCGCGCGATGGCGAACAGGCCGTTGCCCATCTCCGGCGGAAAGCCCATCTCGCACAGCACGGTGGCGATGGCTCCGTCCACGTTCATCGGCAGGTCCTTGCCCAGGCTGTCCTTCATCGCCACCCGCAGGGCGTGGGCCATCTCCACGTACTCGCCGGCCAGCCCCACCTCCTCGGCGATGGCGAACAGCTTCCTGGTGCGCGGATCGTCGGTGTGGATGCGGTGGCCATAGCCAGGCACGCGGATCTTCTGGGCGCGGAACTCGGCCATCTTCTGGCGGGCGGCCGTGGCCGCGTCCAATCCCTGGTCGTTTTTATGGCTAACCAGGTCCAGCAGCACGCGCATACAGTCCTCGATGGCCCCGCCGTGATGCCGGCTGATGGTCATGATGCCGGCTGCCACCGCCGTGGTCAGCGGCGCGCCGCCGGAGGCCACCGTGCGGGCCGCCAGCGCCGAGGGCGGGGTCGCCCCGTGGTCCACGCTGGACACCAGGATAGCATCCATCATCTTGCCGTGGGCCTCGGAGGGCAGCTCGCCCCGCAGCACCAGGTAAACCACGTGGCTGAAGGGCACCTGCCCCATCAACTCGTCAATGCGGTAGCCACGCACGGCCACCTTGTTCGGCTCGATCCTGGTGATAGCAGTTTTCCAGGTTTCCTCCATTTTCTCCCTCCCTCCTACAACCTACGAATCTACGAACCTACGAATCTACGAACTTACGACCTGCTAAGAACCCGCTTCGTGGCCTGGGGCAGATCGCCGAAGGAATCCACCACCGTAGCCCCCACCTGGCGCAGGCGCCTGACCTTGCCCTCGTGGGTGCCGCGCCCGCCCTCGACGATGGCTCCGGCGTGGGAGAAGCGCGTGCCCGACCTGGCCGCCTTCCCGCCGATGAAAGCGATGAGCGGCTTGGTGAACTCGCCAGCCTCGATCAGATCGGCCACCTGCTCCTCCTGCGAGGTGCCGATCTCGCCGAACATGACCACCGCCCTGGTGTCGGGGTCCTGCTCGAACAGCCTGACCACCTCAGGATGGGGCAGGCCCACTACAGCGTCCCCGCCGACGTGCACCAGTGTCGTCGCCCCGATGCCCTCCCTGGCCAGGTAGTAGGCCATCGAGGAAGTGATGCCGCCACTGCGCGAGGTGATGCCCACCGGCCCCTGGAAGAACCACTCGCGAGCCGATACCGCCTGGCCGCCCATCATGCCCAGCACGCCCTTGTCGGGACTGAGCACGCCCAGGGTGTTGGGGCCGACAAACTTGGCGCCTTTTTCCCTGGCGCGCTTGGAGATAGTCAGCACGTCGTAGATAGGCACGCGGTCGGGGACGATGACCAGCAGCTTGACGCCGGCGTCAATGGCTTCCAGCGCCGCGTCCTTGACCAGCGGCGCGGGGATGAACAGCACACTGACGTCGAGAGGGCCGACTTCTTCCCAGGCCTCCTCGACAGTGTCGAACACCGGCACATTCAACGCCTCCTGACCGCCCTTGCCCGGCGTCACCCCCGCCACGACGTTGGTGCCGTATTCCTTCATTAGTTTGGCGCGGGCCATCCCCTCCCGCCCGGTGATGCCCTGCACCAGCACACGCTTGGTTTCGTCAATTAAGATGGACATGGATTCCTCCTAATTCATCCAACCCCGGAATCGGCAGCTCCACGTGCCCACCACCCGCCCCCTGGAAGAAGCACTCCACCTCACAGGCCAGGCACTCCACACAGCGGCCCTGGCTGGCCTCCTCACGGGTGACGTTGAGCACTGGCACGCCGCTCTCCAGCTTGAGGATCTGCCGCGCACACTCCTTGACGCAGATTTTGCTCTCGCAGGCGCGACACACGGCATGGTCGAAGGTGACCACCCCACTGGTGACGGTCTCGAAGGTGTAGGGCTCCTTGGGCTCGGGGCGCGGTGCTGGCGGGGTTACCTCCTGCCCCCCCTTCCTCCCCCCAAAAGCCTGCCCTGAGCAAGGCCGAAGGGTTGGGGGAGAAAGAGGGGGGGGCCCCTCCTCGATGAGCGCTCGCAGGCGTTGGGCGCAGAAGTCGGGCGAGTCGTCCTTTTTGTAGCCCTCCACCGGCGCGGGCACGCGACCGTTGAGCCGCTCCAGGATCTCGACCGCCTTGTCCTCGGCGTTGCCGCCCAGACGGACGACGACCGGCACGTCAATCTGCTCCTCCAGGAAGGCCTTGACCAGGCCGCGCGCCGAGTGGAACTGCTCCTGGCTGGCCACCCCCGATCCGGAGCCGAAGTAGCCATCAATCGGGCCAGACGCGAGGATGATGCGCGCCGCGCGATAGACCTTGCTGGCCGGGGGGTTGCCGCTGGTGTCCACGTAGGTCGCCAGCTTGAAGCCCTGGTTGAGCACGGCGTCCATGCTCATCATCGAGCCGCCACCCCCCGCCCCGTGGAAGCCAATGTACCCCTGGCCCTTCTCGAAGCCCTCCGCCATCTGAATGAAGTAGAACGTGCCGCGGTAGTCGCTGGCCTCCACGTCGTAGGCGATCCGCTCCAACTCAGTGGGTGGACGGTCCAGCTCGCGGGCAAAGGTGATCCCCAGGTCCGGGTGGCGGAAGACCGCGTAGTCGTCCACGGTGATGCGGCAGTCGGCGGCGTACAACTTGCCGGCGGTGGTCTGCACCAGCGGGTTGATCTCCGCGGCACGGGCCTCGTAGGTACAGGCCACGTCGTACAGCCTGGCGATGATTTCGCCGATGTCGCGTTGCAGCGTACCCGCCAGCCCCGCCCGGCGAACCAGGTTGCGAGCCTGGTAGTCCATCAGCCCGGACTCGATGTCCACGTGGGTCTGGGCCACTGCCTCCGGGTGCTCGGCGGCGATCTCCTCGATGCCGGTGCCGCCCACGCTGGAGAACAGCACCAGCGGGGCCTGGGCGCGGTCGTCCACGATGACCCCGGCGTAGAACTCGCGGGCGATGTCCAGCCGCTCCTCGACCAGCACCTGATCCACGGTGAAGCCTTTGACCCGCATGCCCAGCATCCCGCTGGCTGCGGCCGCCGCCTCGTCAGGGGTGGCCGCCCGCTTGATGCCGCCCATCCCCGCCCGGCCAGTGATCCAGGCCTGGGCCTTGACCATCACCTCGCCGCCGATCTCCGCCGCGATGCGCCGTGCCTCGTCGGGGGACGAGGCCACCCCGCCACGAGGCACGGGGATGTCGTGCGCCTTGAGAAGTGCTTTTCCCTGATGTTCGTGCAAACGAGCCATACGTTACCTCCTCGGACTACTTATGCAACCTCTGCCTGAACTGCTGGGCCAGAGCGGGCACGACCTGGAACAGGTCGCCCACGATGCCGTAATGGGCCACCTGAAAGATGGGAGCCTCAGGGTCTGTGTTGATGGCCACGATGCAACTCGCGGTCTTCATGCCCGCCAGGTGCTGGATGGCCCCTGAGATTCCACAGGCAACGTAGAGGTCGGGCCGCACGGTGCGACCGGTCTGGCCCACCTGATGGGCGTAGGGGATCCAGCCAGCATCTACAGTGGAGCGGGAAGCCCCCACCGCACCACCCAGCACCTCCGCCAGCTCGCGGATGGGAGCGAAACCCTCCGGCCCTCCCACCCCGCGACCGCCGGCGACGATGACCTGAGCATCAGCCAGGTTCACCTGGCCTTCCTGAACGATGAAATCCACCACCTTGCTGGCGATCTCCCCCTCGCCCATGATGGGCCTGTGGCGGACGAGCTGGCCCTGACGACTGGTGTCCATCTGCGGCATCTCGAACACGCGGTGGCGGACGGTGGCCATCTGGGGGCGATGGTGGGGACAGAGGATGGTGGCCATGATGTTGCCCCCGAAGGCCGGACGGGTCTGACGCAGGAGGCGGGTCTCAGGGTCAATGGTCAGCTCAGTGCAGTCGGCGGTCAGGCCGGTGCGCAGCTTGGTGGCCACCGACCCCGCCAGGTCCCGCCCGCGAGTGGAAGCTCCCAGGATGAACACCTCCGGCTTGTACCTCTGCACCAGGTCCACCAGCACGGCGGCGTAGGGATCGGTGCGGTAAACGCTCAACGTCGGATCGTCCACCAGCAAGACCCGATCGGCGCCGTAGCAGATGGCCTCCTGGGCGACGTGTTCCACGCCCTGGCCCAACACGCAGGCGGTGAGGGTGGTGCCCAGCGCATCGGCCAGCTCCCGCCCCTTACCGGCCATCTCCCAGGAGATAGAACCAGCCTGGCCCTGAAACTGCTCCACCCAGAACCAGACCCCCTGATAGGCACTGAGGTCAACTTCCTCGACCCCCCCCTCTCCCCCCCTGGCAGGGGGGGGTGGCAGGCTGAGGGCTTCGACGGGGCACTCGGGCAGGCAGGCGCCACAGGCCGTGCAGGTCTCGTCCACCACGGCGATGTCCTCATCGTCCAGGCGCAGCGACCCAAACGGGCACACCTCCACGCAAGCTGCGCAGCCTGTACATTCATCGCGGTTGATCTCTAGCAGGGCCACTGCTCTTCCCTCTCGGTTTAGAAACCAGGTTTTTCCCAAAAACCTGGTTTCTGATCACTTCCTCCCCCAACAGCCTCTCCACCAGCAACGCCGCCGCCTTCTCCACGGTGTCGGCCTCGATGATCTCGGCCTCCTCCTGGCGAGGCGGGGGGGTGAAGACGCGCACCACCCTGGTGGGCGAGCCGTCCAGCCCACACTGGGCCGGGTCGGCTCCCTCCAGCACACCTGCATCCCACACTGGAATATCCACCCCCCGCGAGCGAATCACCCCCTTGAAATCCGGGTAGCGCGGCTGGTTGATGTCCTTGTTCACCGTGACGACCGCCGGCAGGGTGCTGGCCACCACCTCGCATCCCTCTTCTACCAACCTCTCGACGGTGATAGCCTTATTCTCGAGGTCAACCTGCCTGATCCTGGAGACGTAGGTGAGCTGGGGGATTCCCAGGCGGTTGGCGATGCCCGGCCCCACCTGGCCAGTATCGCCGTCAATGGCCTGTCGTCCACAGATGACCAGGTCATAATCGCCGATACGCCGGATGGCTTCGGCCAGGGTGTAGGCCGTGGCCAGGGTATCGGCCCCGGCGAAGGCACGGTCGGAGAGCAGGATGGCTTCGTCGGCCCCCATGGCGATGGCCTCCCGCAGGGCGTCTTCGGCCTGGGGCGGGCCCATGGAGACCACCGTCACCCGCCCGCTGAACTTCTCCCGCAGGCGAAGCGCTTCCTCGATGGCGTAGGTGTCGAAGGGGTTGATGATGCTGGGCACACCCTCGCGGATCAACGTCCCCGTCTCCGGGTTAACCTTCACCTCGGTGGTATCGGGCACCTGTTTGATACAAACTATAGCGTGCATCTATCTACTCCAACAGCGCCTCGATCTGAGCCATGATCTGGTCGTGGGTGAAATGGCTGAGGATCATCGTGCCGGAAGGACAGGCCGCCGCGCAGGCTCCGCACCCCTTGCACAGCACCTGGTTCACGGTCATGATCCCCCGCCTGTCGTCGCGGGTCAGCGCTCCATAAGTGCACAAGCTCTCGCAGATGCCGCACCCGGCACAGAGCTCCACCTCGACCACGCCGGTCATGGATTCGACCTTCACCCTGCCCCGCGACAAAGGGATCATGGCCGACGAGGCCGCAGCCTTGGCCTGGGCGATGGTGTCGGGGATGTCCTTGGGCCCCTGGCAGCAACCGGCCAGATAGATGCCATCGTTGACCGTGTCCACTGGCCTCAGCTTGGGATGGGCCTCGGCCAAGAAACCATCGGGGGAACGGGGCAACTTCAACAGCTCAGCGATGGCCTGAGCGCCGCGGCGGGGAACAATCCCCGTAGCCAATACCACCAGGTCTGCTTCCATCTCTATCGGCTCGCCCAGCAGGGTGTCCTCGGCCCGCACCACTACCCTATCCCCACGCTTGTAGATCTCCGACACGCTGCCCCGACGGTACATCACGCCCTCGCGCTGCACCTGGTCGTAAAATTCTTCGAACCCCTTGCCAAAGGCCCGCACGTCCATGTAAAACACCGTCACGTTGGCCTGGGGCAGCTTCTCCTTGACCAGGTGAGCCTGCTTGGCCGTGTACATACAGCACACCCGCGAGCAGTACTCGTGGCCCACCGTCTGATCCCGCGACCCCACGCACTGTACAAAAACCACGTCTCTTGGTCGGGTGGTCGGATGGTCAGGTAGTCGGGTAGTCGAGCTTTCTCCATTGTTCCCTAGCTCCCTGGACAGATGCTCAAATTCGGGAGCAGTGATGACGTTGGGGTATCTGCCATAGCCCAGCTCAGGCTTGAGGCAGGCATCGAAATGATCGTAGCCAATGGCTACCACAATCGAGCCCACCTCAAAAACCAAGGGATACCCCGGCTGCTCCCTTGCTCCCCTGCTCCCCTGCTCCCCTGCTCCCTTGCTCCCCTGCTCCCCTGCTCCCTTGCTCCCCTGCTCCCTTGCTCCCCTGCTCCCCTGCTCCCCTGCCCTTTGCACCGTAACCTGGAAGTTGCCGATGTAGCCCTCAATGCTCACTACCTCCGCAGAGGTCAGAAGCTCAACGTTGGGGTGCTCCGCCACCGCCCGCATCCGGGGGCCCAACAGCTCCTGGCAGCTCTCCAGAGTGGGGAA
>VGOG01000187.1 GCA_016875995.1 Chloroflexota bacterium | reverse complement strand
TCCTCACATTCGTGCGAGCCCACCTTGTGCCCAAAGGCATCGTAGGCCCGCAGGAACCACTCCCCGTCCCAGCCATGCTCGAGAATGATCGCCTCCATCCGCTGCGCCGCTTCCCCGTAGAATTGCGGATCCCAGATTCGCTGACTCATTGATTCGCTGATTTGCTGATTTGCTGATCTGCTGATTTGCGCCATCTCCTTCGCCGCCAGCACGAACAGCCCGGCGATGAACACCGATTCGGCCACCTTCCCCTCTCTCTGGGTGGCCACACGCTGAAAGGATTCGCCTGGCGTGTCGGAGAAGGTGTTCAGGTTCAGGCAATCGTTCCAGTCGGCACGGCCGATGAGCGGCAAGCCGTGCGGCCCCAGCCGCTCCAGCGTGTAGCGCAGGCTGCGCTGTAGATGTTCGTAGAGTAGCGTTTCGGTGCCGGGCCGGTTGTCGTATTCCACCAGCTCGTCCAGGATGCTCCAGTCACCGCTTTCCTTCAGGTAGGCGGCCACGCTCAGGATCAGCCAGAGAGGGTCGTCGTTGAAGTTGCCGCCGATCTCGTCGTTGCCGCGTCTGGTGAGCGGCTGGTACTGGTGGTACGCGCCGCCCGTCTCCAGTTGCGTCGTGGCCAGGTCCAGGATGCGCTGGCGGGCTCGCGCCGGAACCAGGTGTACAAAACCTAGCAGGTCCTGATTGGAGTCACGGAAGCCCAAGCCGCGCCCGATGCCCGATTCGAAGAACGAGGCCGAGCGCGACAGGTTGAAGGTGATCATGTTCTGGTAGGCGTTCCAGACGTTGACCATGCGGTTGGTGTGGATGTCCGGTGTTTCCACCCGCAAGGTGCCCAGCAGGCCGTCCCAGTAGGCTCGCAGCGCCTCGAAGGCCGCGTCTACGTTGTCTTGGTCCAGATATTTGGCGATGATGGGCCTGACCGTTCGCTTGTTGATCGTCTGCGAGCCAGGGGGATCGAACTTGTGATCACGAGGATTCTCGTGGTAGCCCAGTGGGAAAATGATCTGGCGGGTCTCGCCGGGCTGGAGGGCGACTTTGACGTGATGGGAGCCTATGGGCGCCCAGCCGTGGGCCACAGAGTTAAACGATTGTCCACGCTCGACCGCCGCTGGATTGTCCCAGCCTCGGTACGGTCCCAGGAACACGTCGCGCTGCGTGTCGAACCCGGCTAATGGTTCGGAGCAGGCGAAGAAGGCGAAATGATCCCGCCGCTCACGGTATTCAGTCTTGTGATAGATCACCCCCCCTTCCACCTCCCCCCCGTTACCACAGGGGGGAACCTCCACCTCGCCGACGTTGAAATTACGCTGAAAATTGGTGGCGTCGTCCTGAGCATCCCACAGGCAGAACTCGATGCTGGAGAAAACCGAGAGGTTGGCGGACTCCTCGCGCCGATTGGTCAGCGTGAGCTGCCAGATTTCCAGGCTGTCGCCCAGCGGGACGAAGTACCGGGTTCGAGCTTCGATCCCTCGGCAGGTGGAGCAGATGACGGTGTAGCCCAGCCCATGCCGACAGATGTAATCCTCTAATTGGTGGCGGGTGGGCTGCCAGGAAGGGGACCAGAACTTCCCGCTATCATCGTCCCGCACGTAGATGTAGCGCCCGCCACAGTCGGAGGGGACGTTGTTGTAGCGGTAGCGGGTGAGGCGCCGCAGGCGTGCGTCCCGATAGAACGAGTAGCCTCCGCCGGTGTTGGAGATGAGGCCGAAGTAGGCTTCGCTCCCCAGGTAGTTGATCCAGGGGAGTGGGGTGTCGGGCCGGGTGATGACGTACTCACGGCGCTGATCATCAAAGTATCCGTAACGCATAGATTCTCCTTAGCAAAGAGCCACCACTCTGCTAGCAACCCATCACGCTGATTGTGATAAGTTGCAGTTGCAGCTTCCAAGCGACGGGGTCCCCAACTTGTTGGGAGTGTGGCGCGCAATGAACCCGAACAAGTTCGGGACTCCGCTGCTGCAAGGCCATTGCCCCAAGTATCAAAATCAATGTAATGGACTACTAGAGGCAGCTCACTGCTATATCGTTCTCTTCCAGCCGCCGGCTCGCCTCGTTCCAGACTTCTATGACCCGCTCCTGGCCGGGAAAGAGGTCGAAGTAGTTGTCGCTGAACCGGGTGCCTTCTACAGGCACCACCAACTTGACGAAGTAGGCGTAGGTGTCAGTGGCCACCCTGACCTCGTACTTCCCCTCGCCCACCTCGGTGACCTTCACCGTCAAGTTGGGCTTCGGTCTGACCAGGTCCTTGACCTCCACAAAGAAGTGACGGTTATCGGGAAATAAACCGTTTGAGGAGCGCACGGCCAAGTACCCCCGTCGTGGGTCTTCCATACGTAACCGCTCAGCCCGTGTCATTGCGAGGAGCGTTTTTTGCGACGAAGCAATCTCCTCCTTGCGGCTTGGGGATTGCTTCGCTTCCCCTTCGCTTTGCTCAGGGCTTCGGCTCGCAATGACAGCCTGAGTAGTCACTTCAGTACTTAGCTCATCGAGAGGGAAGTGCTTGACTTTGAGGGAGACATTGGCCGGCACTCGGACCTCCAGGACCTCCTCGTACAACTTGCGACCGGAGAAGTCGCCGTGAAAGACGATCACCGTGTCCACCAAGTCCTCCAGGGTGTCGTTGGTGATCCATAGCGAGATGCCGTCCCCTTCCTCTTTGAAGGAGGCCAACACCGGTGCGTAAGCTCTCTTGACGTAGAAGTAGCCGGCCTTGGGGAAGAGGTAGTAGTCCAGCACGCTCCAACTGAGGCCCGGCCAGCAGTCGTTCCACTGCCAGAAGAGGGTCCCGCTGCAGTGGAACTTGCGCCGCCGATAGTGTTCGATGCCGAGCTTCAGCCCCTCGGCCTGACAGATCATGGAGAAGTCAAGGTATTCCTGCAGCGAGCTGGGCAGGCCGGTGTGGGCCAGCATCAACAGGTCCCCTTTGTCTTTGGGCTCGTCCTTGTTGCGGTAGAGCAGCTCCGGGCTGCCGAGGTGGAGGGCCGTGGCCGGCACGTTGCGTCGCAGCGTCTCCAACACCGGTGCGGCGTGCATGCCGAACTCGCTGATGAAGCGGGCCGGGTCCTCGGCGTAGTGGCGGTAGGAGATGCCCTCCGACGAGCCGTCTCGCTTCGGAACCTCGCCAAAGCGGCGGGATAGCACCCCACCGTGCCAGACCTGCCAGTTGTGGCGATCTCCTTCTTCGGCGGAGTTGTGGTCGTTCCCGCCATAGGGGCTGGAGGGCCAGTAAAGCCGGGTGCCGTCCAACCGCTCCACGATGGGCGGCAGCAGCTCGTGGTAAATCCTCTTGCCTGGGAAGTCCCGCCCCGGCTGCTGCCAGTTGACCATGTCGTCTATCCAGTCGTTCTCGTTGTTGCCGCTCCAGAGGGCCAGGCAGGGACGATTGCGCAGCCGTCGCACTACCGCCTCCGCCTCCCGCTCCACCTCGACCATGAAATCGGGATCGGAGTCGGGGTATAGCGCACAGGCGAACATGAACTCCTGCCAGATCAGGATGCCCAGCTCATCGCAGAGACGGTAGAAGGCGTCTTTCTCGTAGATGCCACCACCCCAGACCCGCAGCGTGTTCACGTTGGCCTCGACAGCCAGCTCCAGGAGATGGCGGTAGCGAGCCTCGTCCACCTGAGCCACGAAGGAATCGGCCGGGATCCAGTTGGCCCCCTTGGCGAAGAGCTTCACCCCGTTGAGGTCGAAGGTGAAGAATTTGGTGCCTGGTTCTTCCGGGTCGGGTGACTGATCAACCTGGATGGTGCGCATGCCCACCTGCTCGCAGTGGGTGTCCAGGGTCTTCCTGCTGGCCTGCAAGGCGACCTCCAGCTCGTAGAGGGCCGGCTCTCCCAGGTCGTGGGTCCACCACAGGGCGGGATCGGGGATGGTGAAGGCTACCTCCGCCCGGCCGTTGCTCAGCGGGACCCGGTTGGTCAGCCGTCGCTCGCCCTGGCTCAGGGTGATCTGCGCCGTCAGGTCGGGCACATCGGCCCACCGCTCGGCCTCGACGACGACGGTGGCTTCGGCGGCCTGGGGGCTGAGGGCTGTGGTCCTGAAGAAGACCCCGCCCAGGCGAGCGCCCACGTAGCGGCGCAGCGTCACCCCCTGCCATAAGCCCACGCTCACCAGCCGCGGCGCCCAGTCCCAGCCGAAGTTGCACTGCGCCTTGCGCACCCAGACCCGCTCAGGGTCGCGGCCCCATTGCCCCTCAATCTCCCGCTTGCCGACGGAGGCCATCACCGGGTCGAAGCGCACAGCCAACGTGTTGCGCTCACCGACTCGCAGATGCTCCGTCACGTCGAAAGTGGCGGCGATGAACATGTTGCGGTGGCGGCCGATCTCGGCCCCGTTCAGGTAGATGGTGGCCAGGGTGTCCAGGCCGTCGAAGGTCAGTAGGTATCTGGCCTGGGCGTCATCCTGGCCTGAGGGCACCTCGAACGTGGTGCGATACCACCACTCCTGGCCTTCCACCCATTGGCAAGTTTCCACGTTCATGTTGTAGAAGGGTGGCGCCAGCCACCCGACCTCCACCAGCGCCGTGTGCACGTCTCCAGGCACAGCAGCGGGGTGCCAATCCGCGTCATCGTGGTCAGGCAAATGTGCGCCTGCCGCCAGCCCCTGGCCCGGCGTGAAATCCCACAATTTCCACCTTCCATCCAGATTCAGGATGATGGATTCAGACATGGCTTGTCTCCTCTTTATGCAAGTATCGCTCGGACGTGAACGTCCGAGCTAAGTTTACGAAGCCCTGACGGGCTAAATCCAGCTTGAAGTTCTAGAAAATAATCAGGTAATGGGACGGTGATCTGGTAAAGCAATACTCAGTACTTGAGAATCTGGGAGCTGGAGTGCAGACGCAAGTCTGCTTCAGGCCTCGTAAAGGCGGACTTGCGTCCGCACTCCAGCAAGTTTTCTCATCTACTGATACTACATCATGAATGAAAATGGCACTAACATTTCGCGTTGCATCGCCCTGAGCTGCACCTCGCGGGGATGATGAAGTTCCAGAAGATGATCAGGTCTGGTTATAAGACAGCGCTCTGGTAAGTGGCACTACATCATAAATGATGTAGTTTGGGCAGTAGCTAGCCTGTTTGGCGATACGGACTGGCCCAATCTACACCTTTCCAAGGTGTAGTGCAGCAATAAGAATCACCCTGCGGTTACCCGAATGAACTCTCAAAATCTATCATCCCCGCGCGCCTGAAAAAGCAGTGCCGTTGTCATGAATGATGTAGTTTGGGCAGCGGGCAACCCTTTTGACGATATGAACTTGGCCCAATCTACAGCTTTCCAAGCTGTAGTGTTACAACAAAAATCACCCTGCGGTTCCCGAAGGAATTCTCAATATGCGGCATCCACGCATGAACTGCAGGCTCTCTTGCTTTTGGAGCACTACACTTTGAAAGCTGGAATTTGCAGTCTACTGAGTCTGCGCACGATCTCCATGCACGCTCTGGCCGTGTGATAAGGGGTCTTCCAGATGCTGCCCTTTTCGCCCCTCCATTCGCCCTCAGGGGTGATCTCCTGGTGCCACTCGCCATATTCCCTGTCCACCTGCCGGGCAAAAACCCATCCCTCGACGTTGGAAAATGCGTTTATGAAGCTGTCGTCGTTGCTCAAGGCATAGGCATTGAGAAAGCCCACCAGGGCCTCTGCCTGGACCCACCATACTTTTTGTTTCCTTGTGGCCTTGCCTCCCTCGTCACCTTCGTAAAAGACTCCCCCATTCTCGCGGTCGAGGCCGTTCCTCGCCACCGCTCTGGCAAGCGACAAAGAGGGCTCATCGACGCTGATCTCGCACACATCGCCGGCTTCGGTCAGCAGCCAGGAAAGCTCAATGTCGTGTCCATAGGATACAGGGGAGGGGAGAGGCGTCCAGTCAGGCTCGAAAAACTGGAGGGCACATCCTCTCTTTGTGTCGGTGATGGTATTCACGCATAGGTCTATCAGCTCCTCAAGGCGGCTCTTGACCGTCGCATCCTGAGAAGCCCGGTATAGATTGGTGAAGGATTCCAGGAGGTGGATGTGAGTGTTCATGGTCTTTCGGTCGCCACTCACCCCGTAGTCTGGATGCTGGGGAATGGGGCTCCACTCCTCGGAGAAGGATTCCCTATAGCCCCTCCATTGGCTGTCGTGACCGAGTTCGTCTATCACGCCAAACGTCTCAAGGGCAAGCCTGAGGGCCTCCTCGCTCCCAAAGGCCAGGAAGTATTCGCTTAGCCCGTAGATGGCGAAGCTCTGCCCGTAGAGATGCTTCTGCTTGTTGAGGGGCAGGCCCTCCGCTGAGACCAGGTAGTACCAGCCGAGTCTGGCCGGATCGTAAAAGCGCTCCCGAAGAAAGTTGAACGAGCGGTCTGCCATATCGTGATACACTGGTTGCGGGTCAAGCCTGTAAGCGGCCGAGAAGGACCAGAGGAACCTGGCGTGCTGTACAAGACTTTTCGGAAGAAAGGGGATTGGGTTGCCCTTGCGGTCGAGGCCGCCGTAGAAACCGCCATGCCCGACATCCGGGCCATGTTCTATCCAGAAAGCCATGATCCCATAGGTCAGGTGGCTGAGATGTCTGTCCCGAGAATCTATCACCCTCACGATTTCGTTATCCAACTACCCACACTCCTTCATAGCTCTCCTTTGCCTCTCACGAGGGTTGCTCCGGCCTCAGCACGTCCGGCAGGCTGGCCCGCACGTTGGCGTAGACAGCCTGGCTGACCTCCACTCCCAGACTCTCCAGGGCTAGAAAAACCGCCCCTACCACTGGCTCAAACTCCGGGAGTACGATGGTGGCCCGGGGAGCTACCCGGTGCACCACCTGGGTCACTGTGTCCACCAGCAACGGTCCCTGGCCCTTGAATACGCTGCCTCCGAGCACCACCTCCACGTCGGTGGTTTCCAACCCCAACCGCTTGATGATGGCGTTGGCCGTGATTCCCACCTCGGTCCCTACCCGCACCAGGAGGTCCTGGGCCACCTGGTCCCCTTCATAGGCGGCCTCGAAGACGATAGGCACCAGGGCCAGGAGGCGGCGTTGGTCAAACTGGCCGGGATAGTAATCGAACTGGCTCTGGTAGAGCTGGGAGATCAGCTCCTCCACCGAGGGAAGCCCCAGGGCGGTGAGGACCATCTCCGTCAGCGCGGTGGGCTGGCCCCGCCCGTCCCAGGCGCGGCAGATGAGACGGATGACCTCCTGGGCGATGTCGCCGCCCCCGCCCCAATCGCCCGACAGCGCGCCCAGGCCCGGCAGTTGCACCTCCCGCCCGTCAGGGCCGATGCCGCCAGCATTGAAGCCGGTGCCGCAGATGACGGCTACCCCCACCCCGGCCCTCCCCCGTTCACAAAAACCGTGAACAGGGGAGGGAGCACCCCAACCGCGCTTTAGGCCGGCTCGCAAAGCGACCATGGTATCGTTCTTGATGCGCACCCGCCGGGCAAGGCCCATGCCCTCGACGGCCGGGGTCAGGAGGGCAAAGTCCACGGGCAGGTCAGCCCCGGCCAGGCCGAAGAAGCCGAAGTCCACGGGAGGAGACACGCCCGCCTGAGCCAGAGCCTCCTCGCAGGATCGTCTGATCTCGGCCAGGGCCGGCTCCAGCCCGGCCATCTGGTGGTTGCCCGGCCCACCCTGGCCGAACCCCAGGATATGGCCGCCTTCATCGGCGACCAGGGCAAAGGTCTTGGTTGCGCCCGCGTCTACACCCAGAACGAGACTCATATCCCCCCCGGTTTCGGTACGCCTTCGACTACTCGTAACTGCCCAGTCCGTGTCATTGCGAGGGGGCGGTCTTTGCCGACGAAGCAATCCCCAAGTCG